>VAWS01000169.1:6816-30546 GCA_005884515.1 Actinomycetota bacterium | reverse complement strand
AGCGCCGCATCGCCGCGCGTCCCGAGACGGTGTTCTCGTTCTTCGTCGACCCGGAGCGTTACCGCAAATGGCAAGGCATCGAAGCCGAGCTCGACCCGCGGCCGGGCGGGATCTTCCACATCACCGTCACAGGTCGCTCTCGCACGGTCGTGCTCGGCGAGTTCGTCGAGATCGATCCCCCGCACCGTCTTGTGTTCACGTGGGGTTGGAACCAGTTCGACGGGATGCCGGAAGGGATGCTCGTCGGACCGCGATCGACGACCGTCGAGGTGACCCTCACCGAGGAGGGCGAGGGAACGCTCTTGCGGCTCCGCCACACGGGCCTCCCGACCGACGCCGCATTGCAGTTCCATTCGGTCGGGTGGAAAACGACCATGGACCGTTTGGTCGTCGTCGCCGAAGGTGGCGATCCGGGCCCCTATCCGTTCCAGGAGATCTAGCGAGGATGGTGACCGTCATGGGTGAAGTTGCGATCGCGTACGCAGGGAGCCGCGCGCGCGTCACCGCGCTGGTCGGAGGCATCGACCGTGAGCGCGCGTCGACGATGGTCCCCACCTGTCCCGAGTGGTCCGTGCACGACGTCGTCTCGCACCTGGCCGGCGGCGTCGCCGACGCCCTGTCGGGCAACCTCGAAGGGCTCGGAAGCGAGGAGTGGACGGCTGCGCAAGTCGACGCTCGCCGCGAGAACTCCACTGCGGACGTGCTGACCGAATGGAACACGAACGCGCCGCTGCTCGAACGGTTCTTGGATCCGGCCGGCATGCTCGGACGGCAAGCGGTCGCCGACATCGTGAGCCACGAGCACGACATCCGGACGGCGTTGTCGATACCCGACGCGCGCGACTCGGACGCGGTCCGCATCGGCCTCGGGTTCGCGGCCACGAAGCTCGTCGAGTCGGCGTCGGAGCACGGCGTCGCCTTGCGACTGCGGAGCACGGAAGGTCTCGACCTCGGCCCGGAGAGCGCCGACGTGACGCTTACGGCGAGCAGCTTCGAGCTGCTGCGCGCGGCCACCGGGCGACGCAACGTCGATCAGCTGCGTGAGATGGACTGGGACGGCGACGTCGACGCGGTCATCCCATCGTTCTGGTGGGGTCCCCTGCACCCTTCAGAGAAACGGATCGACGAGTAGCTACTTCCAGTCGACCAGCACGACGTCCATCGGTTCGGAGATCCCCTTCAGTGTCAGTGTCTTCGGCGACGACCCCGTATATGCGGTGCCCGTTACCGTCTCCACGCTCGCGAGGATCTCCCCGCCGTTCGCTTGTGCCGCGATGCGCGCCGCTTCGTGCACGCCTTTTCCTGCGAGGCTCTTCCCGACCACGGACGCCGATGATGCGTGAAGACCGATGCGAACCTGCGGTGCGAAGCCCGCGGTCTGGCGGTGCTCGGTCAGCTTCCGCTGGATCGCGACGGCGCACGCGAGCGCCGCGTCCGGACTCTCGAAGCTGACGAAGAACCCGTCTCCGGGGTTGTCGATCTCTTCTCCGCGGTGCGCGTTGAACAGCGCGCGCAACGCCTCGTTGTGCCAGCGCAGCACCGACTCCCACGCCTCGTCGCCGATCGCCTCGATCAAGTTCGTCGACTGGACGATATCGGTGAACATGAACGTTGCCATGATGCGCCGCGGCGTCTTCGACGCGCTGCCACGGAGCTGCCACGGCAGCAGCTCCTCGACCTCTTCGATGATGATCGCCGCAGTCGGGCACGAAAAGGCGGCCTCACGCAGCTGCTCTTCATCGACGCTCCCGGTATCGACCACGTCCGCTTTGAGGAACTCGCCCTTGAGCCAATCGAATGCCGTCGGTGCCAGCGTGATGCACGTGCCGGCACCGATGCACCGCTGACGATCCACGCGCGCGCGCAGCATCAGGTCATCCGTCCGATCAGTGCGAACGCCGTCGCTTCCGCGCGCGACGACGCACCCAGCCGGGCGAACAGCTCTGACAGCTGCATCTCGACGGACTGCTCGGTCGTTCCGATCGCCTCGGCGATCTCGGCGTTCGTCTTCCCTTCGATAAGCAGCGTCAGCAGCCGGGTCTGGTCTGCGCTTCCCATGCCCATCGGCGTCGCCATCTCCGGGATCTCCATAGGCCCCGCGAGCTCGGCCAGCGGCGCACCCCACGGCCCGCGAAGCCAGCGCACGCGCACGTTCTGATCCAACATCCGCTGAACGAACGCCGCGAGCATGAGCTGCAGGCGTCCGCGCGCCTGCGCCTTCTCTTCATCCGTTCCGCCCTCCAGCAACACCCGAGCGGCCGGCAGGACGACCTGGAGATTGGCATCCTCGCGATGTGATTCGTCGAGCTCGTGCAGCGCAGCGCGCGCGGCGGCGGCGGCGTCGAAGACCTGGCCGCGTGCCAGCGCAGCGCGCGCGAGGGCCGCATTCGCTTGCGCCGTCCACGGTGGGCTGCCGGGCAAGATCGTGGCAACCGTTTTGGCGTCGAGCGCGGAACTGATCGCCAGCTCGAGAAGGTCGTGGTCTTGCGACGGTGCGCCGAGCTCCGCTGCGCAGAATGCGAGCCAGGCGAGAGCCTCGCACCGCGCCGCCGGACGCCCATGATCAGCGCCGAGCTGAGCGGCGCGCTCGAGATGCTGGCGCATCCCGATGGCGTCGCCGGCCAGCGCGCGCGCGATTCCTCGCCACAGCTCCATCTGGCGCGCGCGATGCGGTGTCGGCACGGCGGCCGCAACGGCCGCCGCCCGGTCGAGCCATTCTGTTGCTTCTTGCTCGTCGCCGACGTCGGCGTGTGCCATAGCCAGGCCCCCGGCTGCGGCGAACTCGAGCAGGCGATCACCCATGCGGCGCGCCGCTTGATACGCCTCCTCGCCGCGCGTCAGCGCCAAGTCGGGAAAGACCTTCGCGCGCGCATAGACATGCACGCCGTAGAGCATCTGCGCCTCGGCCGTCTCTCGCTCGCTTTCCTTCGTGAGCGAGTCCATCTCGGTCGCGAGCTTGCGGATCTCTTCGATGCGCGCCGCGGAGCCCGGCAAGTGGATATCGGGAGCCCAACTGATGTACGCGAGCGCGATGATCGAGCTCATCAATCCGCGCCGATCACCGAGCGCCTCATAGAGCTTGATGGCACGGTGGAGCCGTTCGGCGGACTCGGCGACGTCCTGCGCGATCGGGAGCTCCATCACGATCTTTTCGATCTGCTCGCCGCCGACCGTACGTCCCAGGATCTCAATGTAGCCGCCGTTCCTCACCAGCTCGATGAAGTACGCGCGCACGCGTCCCGTCGCGATGACGCCGAGCTCCCGTTCTGCCGCTGCGATGCTGCGGTCGTCCTTCAGCTCGGTCGCCAGCTCCAGCGCGCGCAGATAGGCCTTCGAGCCGCCGTCGAAGTCGGACTCGGTCGGGTTCGGGTTGTACCCCTCGCCGATCGGCGTCCGCAGGAGCGCCTGGCCGAGCTCGAGCTGTGCAGCGAGCTCGATGCCCGTGTCTCCGCGCGAGGCCGCAAGCTCGGCCACCTTCCGAGCGATCTCCGCTGCACGATCGTCATCGTTGGCCGACCGCAGGGCGGCCGCGCGCCTCAGCATGACGTCGAACTCGAGGTGTGGCTCGCCCATCGCTTCGGTCAGCGCGTTGAGCTCGGCCAATCCTTCAAGTCGCTCGGCCGGTCGCCGAAGCATCTCGAGCGCTTCATCGCGCACGCACAGCAGCGCAAGCCGGTCGGCGGCGCCGGCGACGATCGGCAAGGCCAGCTCGACCAAACGGAGGGTCTCTTCAGGGGCGTGCGAGTCGAGCGCCGCGCGCGCAGCGGCAAGGGACAGCTGGCCCGCGCGCTCGGCATCTCCCGCCGCGAGCGCGTGGTGCATGATCAACGCGAGGCTTCCGGCCGGCGGCTCGCCCGACGCCATCAGCATGTCGACGATCGCGCGGTGAACAGCGCGGCGCTTCGTCGCGGACAACGTCGCGGCAGCGAACTCGCGGACCTGTTCGTGTGTGAAGCTGAAGTCGGCCGGCGACGACGGCGGGTGCTCCATGAGCAATCCGGCCGAGACGGCCGGCACCAGAAGGTCGCCGAGGTCGGAATCGTCTGATTCGCCGAGGCGCGTCCTTATCTCGCGCAGGTCTCGCAAGCTGAACGTCCGGCCGAGCACGGCGGCCTGACCCAGCGCTTCGCCTGAGTCTTCAGGAAGATGCGCGGCGCGGCGCTGGATCAGCGTGCGGACCGCCGAGGGCATCAAACGGTCGACGTTCGCGGCGAGCGTCCACACGCCGTCCATCTGTTGGATCATCCCGTTGTCGCGGTACGCGTGCGTAAGCTCCTCCACGACGAACGGCACGCCCTCCGCCTGCGCGTGGACGGTCGCCGCGCTCGGGCCGTGGACCTTGCCGCCCAGGAGGTGCCGAAGCAGCTCGGCGGTCTCGAGCTGGCTCAGGCGGCCGACCTTCAGCCGGCGCACGAGACCCATGCGTTCCATGTCGACGATCAACGTGACCGCCTCGTTGACGAGCGCGGTCTCTTCCGGCCGCATCGCTGCCATCAAGAACAGCGGCAGGTCGGCCCCCGTGCGGATCAGGTAGCGGAGGAGGCGGATGCTGTCCTCGTCGGCCCACTGGAGGTCGTCGATCAGGATCGTGATCGGAGTCACCTTCGCGAGCTCTCGCATCGCGAGCGAGGCCAGGTCGAACGCGCGCATGAGCTTCTGATCCGCCGGGAGCTCCGCGAGGCCCGGGTCGTCGTCTCCCGATACGGCGTCGATCGCCTTGTTGAGCCGCGCCTCGGCCGGCGTCCCCTGCGCCGCCCGTTGTGCCTCGGCCGAGGTCAAGATGCTGCGCGCGAGCAGGAACGGCCCGCGGATCTGCTCATCGGCCATAACCCCGATCGTCACGAAGCCGTCGGCCGTCGCGATCTCGGAGGCGGCGAGGAGCAGCCGCGTCTTCCCGATGCCCGGTTCGCCCTCCAGCGTGAGACCGGTGAACGACGTGTGGGCCGCGCGGACGGCTTGCTCGACCGCAGCGAGCTCGAGCGGGCGGCCGACGACCGACTCGCTGACCCTGCGAACGTGCAGGCTCAGCGAGCACAGCGGCTTGATGTCGGACGCAAGCGACAGCGTTTCGGTGGTGCTCATGGAAGATCCATCCCGAGGCCCCAGGCACTCGTCGGGCGGCCCCCGACAGGCATGACCGTTATATACAGGAGAGACGGCAGCCGCCAGGCTCATATGAACGGTGCGTCCATCGACGCATAGTTCACCCGCCTCGGATCCGTCCGATTTGCCCCATCCGAGACGCCCTGCTCGCTCGTTACCTTTACGTACGTGCATGGAGGGAGACGTGAACGTGGTCCGGACCAAGGCGGCAGGCACAAGCACGCGCGCTCGGCTGATCGCACTCACCACCGCGGTGGCGATCGCCATCAGCGTGATCGCGGCGTGGTCGGTGCTCGCGTCGCGAGGCGGGGCATCGCCCCGGCTGAAGGACTCGGGCGTGCGCATCGGCTCCGGCAGCACCTGCGTTAACAGCTTCGACCCCGCCTGCGGCCCGCTGCGCTGGCAGCCGGCGCCGGGCCGGAATGAGCCCGTGGGCACGAGCGTCACGCCCTCGGCCCTCACTGCCGTCACCGGCCGCGGCATCGCGTTCGCAGTGCGCGCCACCGACCCGGACGCAAGGATCGCCTGCCACTGGATCCTGTTCGGCGACGAGTCGTCCGCCCTCATCCCCGCGATCACGATGCGCCACCAGTACGGGCGTTGGGTGACGCCGCCGAAGCGGGCTGGCTCGTTCACCACGACCTACACGCATGCCTACAAGACCCCAGGCGTGTACCACGTGCAGTTCGGCGCTCGGTCGGGCAGCGACTGCTCCAACGACTACAACCCGTACGGCGGGGAATCGGTCGCGACGGCAACGGTCACGATCTCGGCCTCGTAGCGGGCGCCTGCGGTAACGTCCTCCGGCACCGAGGAGGACTGTGCAGCCAAACCTGCTCGACCGAGACTTCTACGCGGGGGATCCCTACCCGACCTTCGCGTGGCTGCGCGCGAAGGAGCCGATCTACCGCGACCCACAGAGCGGCTTGTGGGCGCTGCTCCTCCACGAAGACATCATCTGGGCCGAGCGCCATCGCGAGATCTTTTCGTCGGCGCGCGGGAGCAGGCCGCTCGCCGGTCCCCAGCCGTCGATGATCGACAGCGACGACCCGATCCATATCCGCAAACGCCATCTCGTCGACAAGGGCTTCGCGATGAGCCGCGTGGCCGCGTACGAAGACTGGATCCGCTCGATCGTGAAGGAGCTGATCGATTCGGTCGAGCAGGCCGGCCGATGCGACGTCGTTCGCGACCTTGCCGCGCCGCTCCCGACCGCGGTGATCGCCGACCTGTTGGGTGTGCGGAAGGAAGATCGTTTGCGCCTGCAGCGGTGGTCCGACGACATGATCGCCGGCGCAGACGGTCCGCAGAACGTCACGCAGACGGTGCTCGACGCAGCCGCCGATTACTACGGCTACATGAACGAGGTGCTCGACGACCGTCTCGCGCGCCCGCGCGAGGATCTGATCAGCGTGCTTGTTCACGGTCACATCGACGGGCAGGGCTTGAGCCACGACGAGTTGCTCGGCGACTCCCTGCTCCTTCTGATCGGCGGCAACGAAACGACGCGCAACGCGATCGCCGGCGGGCTCGAAGCCATCCTTCGCGATCGCGCCCAGTGGGAGATGCTCGTCGACGATCCGGCGAAGATCCCCGGCGCCGTCGAGGAATGCCTCCGCTGGGTGACTCCGGTGATCAATATGGCTCGCACGACCACGCAAGACGTCGAGGTCCGAGGCCGCACGATACCGGCCGAAGAGCAGGTGCTGTTGATGTACGCGTCCGGCAACCGGGACGAGCGTGTGTTCGAGCAACCGGAGCGATTCGATATCGCGCGCGATCCGAATCCGCACGTGACGTTCGGGTACGGGACGCACTACTGCCTGGGCGCAAGCCTCGCGCGCGTCGAGATCCGCGTGATGCTTCAAGAATTGGTGCGACGGCTGCCGGGGATCGAGCTTGCCGACCCCGGCGAGCCACGTGGCCGAGATGTCCGCCGCAGCGGCGGCACGTCACTTCGACGCGCCGCATGCCGTGCCTCGTGTCGACGTCCGTTTCGACGCTGGCATCGGCGACCGGCGCGGAGAAGCTCGGCCAGCCGGTGCCGGATTCATATTTCGCTTCGGAGCTGAACAGCTCGTTTCCGCAAGCGGCGCACACGTACGTCCCCGGGTCGTGGCAGTCCCAGTACTTGCCCGTGAACGCGCGCTCGGTGCCCTTCTCCCGCAGCACGTGGTACTGCTCGGACGACAGCTGCTTGCGCCACTCCTGCTCAGACTTGATGACCTTCTCCAAGGCTCATCCTCCTTCGTTCGCACCCCTAGAACGCTCTGTTGGACGGCCCTGTTCCCGCCCTCACTCCGTGAGGAAGGCCGCCGTCCGCTTCAGCCCCTGCCCCAGGCCCGTCTTCGGTTTCCATCCGAGCGTCCGTGCCGCCAGGCCGACGTCGAGGACGCTCGCCTGCAGCTCGCCCGGGCGCGCCGGCTCGAACGCGGGCCGGCCCTTGTAGCCGACCGTCCGCGCGCAGACCTTGAATAGCTCGAGCACGGAAGTGCCCTTGCCGGTAGCGATGTTCACGCCGCCGGCGACGTCTGATTCCATCGCGCGCGCGAACGCCTCGGCCACGTCGGCGACGTAGACGTAGTCCCGGACCTGCGTGCCGTCCCCGTAGACGACCGGCGTCTCCCCGCGCAGCATCCGTCCGAGGAAGATCGCAACGACTCCGGCCTCGCCGTGCGGGTCTTGCCGCGGCCCGTACACGTTCCCGAGCGCGAGCAGCACCATCCGAAGGCCGTACGCGGCGCCGTAGAACGCGGCGTAGTCGTGCAGGACGCGCTTGGAGATGCCGTACGGCGAGGTCGGCCGCGAACGGGAGTCTTCGCGGATGGGGAGCTTCCGCGGTTCGCCGTAGATCGTGCCGCCGGATGATGCGATCAACACGGTTTGCGTGCCTGCTTCGCGCGCGGCTTCGAACACCGACAACGTCCCCAGGATGTTCTGGTCTGCGTCGTCGATCGGATCCTGCGCGGCGCGGCGCACGTCGATCTGCGCCGCCAAGTGAACGACGACGTCGGGCGCGACGGTTCGCACGAAGGATCGGAACTCGCGCGCGCGCACATCGAGCTTCTCGAGGTGAACGCCGGCAGAATCGACCGCCCGCGTCAGGTTCGCTTCGCGGCCCCTCGACATGTCGTCGACGGCGAATACGGTGTGCCCGCCCGCGGCGAGGTGATCGACGACGTTGGAGCCGATGAAACCGGCGCCGCCGGTCACGACGATTCGCTTGGGGTGGGAACTCTTCGTCGGGCTCATCGTCTCCGATCTTCGGTGCGTTCGGAGAGTCTATGTGGGCCCGGTTCGGCCGAGGCGGGAGGGCTGATCACGAGCGGCCGGGCCCCCCTATGGCCACCCGGCCGCTCGTGGATCGCACCCGAGGCTATTGGCGGGATGGGTCCCGGCCATGGTCCAAGAGAGGCATTTTCCGTAGGACCAAGCGCCCGTTGGGTGGCCGGGGACTTTGGTCCCGGTGCCGCGTTTCGCTGGGCTGGTCGCGGTATCTTTCCCAGGTTCGGCCGCCGGCCGGTTCCCCGGACGAGACTGGAGGATCCTGGATTGTCTCGGATCGCGCGCGCACTCGCAGCTCTCGTAACGATCGTCGCCGTCGCCGGCGTGGCCGCCCTCGGAACGTTGCTGGTGCTCCGGGCGCGCGACGACGCGATCGCGCGCGCCGAGGCGAGCGTCCGAGATCGCGCGCGCGTCGCGTCGCAGCTCGTTCACGACGCGATCCAAAGCGACCTCGGCGCCGTCATCGGAACGACCACGCGCCCGGTATTCCATCTGGCCGTCGTGACCAAGGTCTACGTTCAGACGCACGGGTATCTATCCGAGCTGCTCGCGACGCATCCACGCCTCGTCACGGCGGCCGTGTACGACGGCGCGGGGCGATTGGTCACGCGGATCCCGGCCGAACCGTCGATCGCCGGGAAGCAGTTCAAGCAGCAGGAGTACTTCAGCAAAGCTCGCAGCTCCGGCTTCCCGCACATCTCGACCTTGTTCATCCAGCTCGGCAAGCCGAAGGTCCCCGTCATCGCGTACTCGATCCGCATCTTCAATCGCGGAGGGGTCTACGGCGTGTTGGCGGCGACGACGCCGATAGCAGCGTTCGACACCATCGTGCCGCCCTACATGCCGGCGGGATCCACCGTGCGGATCTACAACGCGGCGGGTGAACGTGTGTCGCCGTCGTCGGAAGCGACGGGCAAGACGTACACGACGGACCCCATCGTCGGCCCGGCGCTGAAGGGAAGCTCGATCCTCCGTCGAACCGGTGGGTCCATCGTCGCCGCCGCGCCCGTTGCCGACTACGGCTGGGGCGTGGTGGTGTCGCAGCCGGCGCGTCAAGCCGACGCAGATGAGCGTGCGCTCACGACGCGGCTTTCGTGGTACGCCGGTGCGGCGACGCTCCTCGCGTTGATCGCCGCCGTGGTCGCGTGGCGCCGGTCGGCGCCGATCGAAGCCTGAACCCTCCGTCGACGCGCCGCTAGGCTGTCGCCGATGGAGTTCGACGCGATCGTCATCGGCGCCGGTCACAACGGCTTGGTCGCGGCGTGCGCGCTCGCGCAAGAAGGCTCGCGGGTCGTTGTGCTGGAGGCGCGCGACCTCGTCGGGGGCGCGTGCGTCACCGAGGAGATCGCGCCCGGGTTCCGCGTCTCGACCGCCGCGTATTCGTTCAGCCTGTTCCGGCCGGAGATCTTCGAGGCGCTGCAGCTGTCGAAGTATGGGCTCTCGTTCTACGCGAAAGACCCGCGCATGTTCGTGCCGCTCCCCGACGGCCGGCACTTCTTCGTGTGGCGCGACGCCGCGCGCACGCGCGAGGAGATCGCGCGGATCAATGAGCACGACGCCGCCGCCTACGACCGGTGGAACGCGTTCTGGGACGAGGTGGCAGACGTCATCCGCCCGATGATCCTTGCCGAGCCCCCTTCCCTCAACGCCCTGGAGAAGCGGCTCGCCGACCAGGGGCGAAGCGAGCTGTTCCGGCTCGCGATCGCGGGAAGCGCCGCCGACACCGTCGCCGAGTTCTTCGAGAGCGACGAAGTTCAGGGCGCGTTCGTGGGGCAGGGCGTGATCGGAACGTTCGCCGGCCCGCACGATCCCGGTACGGCATTCGTGATGACGTACCACGCCTTCGGGGGCGAGCTGGTGGACGGAGCGGCGACCTGGGCGTACGTCCGCGGCGGGATGGGGGCAGTGACGCAAGCGCTGGCCGCGCGCGCGCGCGACCTCGGCGTGAAGATCCGGACGTCTTCGCCGGTCTCGTCGGTCCTCGTCGAGCACGGTCGCTCGACCGGCGTTGCCCTCGCCGACGGCACAGAGGTCCGCGCGCCCGTAGTGCTGTCGAACGCAGACCCCAAGCGAACGTTCCTCACATTCGTGCCGGCCGGCTCCCTCCCCGATGAGTTCCTCGCGCGCGTGCGCGCGCTCGACACGACCGGCTCGGTCGTGAAGGTCAACTTCGCGCTGTCCGAGCTGCCGGACTTCACGTGCCTGCCGGGCGTTGGCCCCCAGCAGGCGGGCACGATCGAGCTGTCGCCGTCGGTCGCTGCGCTCGACGCTGCGTACGCCGACGCGAAGACGGGGCGGGTCTCCACGCGACCGTACATGGAGGTCTACATCCAGTCGGTGACCGACCCTTCGCTCGCCCCCGACGGCGCGCACGTCGCGTCGTGCTTCGCGCAGTACGCGCCCGGCTCCGTGCCGATGGACGAGTGGGGATCGATGCGCGACGGCGCAGGCGATGCCGTCATCGACACGTTGGCGTCCTACGCGCCGAACGTGAAGCGCTCGATCCTGCACCGCCAGATTCTCGGCCCGGCCGACCTCGAGGCGCGCTTCGGGCTGACCGGCGGGAACATCTTCCACGGCGAGATCCTGCCCGGCCAGATCTTCGGCGAACGACTCGGCGCGCGCACGCCGATCCGTGGCCTATACCTGTGCGGCTCCGGAGCACATCCGGGCGGCGGTGTCTGCGGTGCGCCCGGCTGGAACGCCGCGCGCGCGGTGCGGGAAGATCTGATCAGGTAGCCGGGGACTTCCGGCGGTCGTAGCGCGCGAGCCCTTTGATGAACTGCGTCGGGAACAGCGTGCGCGCGATCATCACGAACCCGATGCGACGCGGAGCCCACCGCTCGAAGTGTCCGCGCTCGATGCACGAGCGGACGGCGTTCGCGATGATCTGCGGCGGATAGAGCTTGCCGCGGTACGCCGGCGGCTCTTCGACCTTCTCCCAGATCTCGGTCTTGATCGGTCCGGGGTACACGACGTGAACCTTGACGCCGGTTCCGTCGAGGTCGGCCGCCAGCACTTCGCTGAAGCCGGTCATCGCGAACTTCGACGCCGTGTATGCGGACTCGCGCGGGCTCCCGACGCGGCCGGCGACCGACGCGATGTTGACGATGTGGCCGTCGCCTCGCGCGAGCATCGACGGCAGGACGGCCGCGATCGCATACGCGGCGCCGAGGTAGTTGATCCGCATCGTCCGCTCGATCTGATCCGACGTCAGCCGAGCCGCGTGCACGCGCATCGGGATGCCGGCGTTGTTGATCAGCAGGTCGACCGTGCCGTGTCGTTCGAGCACCCCGCCGACGAGCTTCTCGACGGCTGCTCGATCGCCGACGTCGGTCACGACCGCTTCGCTGGCCGGGGACGATGAGCGGCATGCGCGCGCAACGTCCTCGAGCATGTCCGCGCGGCGCGCGGCTGCGACGACGACGGCACCGCGCGAAGCCAGGTCCAGTGCGATCGCGCGCCCGATGCCGCTGGACGCCCCAGTGACGATCGCGACCCGTCCCGTGTAGTCGTAACTCACTTCGTCTCGCTCACTTCCGCAGACATCCCATCCCAGATGATGTCGTAATGAGAACCGAAGGCGTGAAGTCCGTGCAAGACGATGTGGCCGAACTTCTCGTGGACCAGCGGATCGCTGACGAGCTTCCCGTCGACGACGTCGAGGCCGAGCATCGTCTTCATGAACAGGAACGGCGCCGCCGTCGCCCACGCTTGCGGGCTGCATGCGGTCGGGTACCGCACGGGGAACGCGTTCGTCTCCTTCGGATAGCCGGCGAACGCCTCGGGAAGCCGGTATCCGGTGAATCGAGAGGCCTCGAGCATCGCGCGGATGATCGTATTCGCCTCTTCGCGAAGGCCGTAGCGGACGAAGCCCTCCGCGATGATCGAGTTGTCGTGAGGCCACACCGTTCCGGTGTGATATCCGATCGGATTGAAGGCGACATCCTCGCTCGAGAGTGTCCGGACGCCCCACCCGGAGAACATGTCTTCGCCGAGCAGCTGCTTCGCGACCACGGAGGCACGCTCCTCGGAGATGATCCCCGACCACAACAGGTGGCCCATGTTCGACGTCTTCGAATCGATCAGCAGCTTGTCCTTGTCGAGGCCGAGCGCGTAGTAGCCGCCGCGCGCATCGATCCAGAAGTCGCGCTCGAAACGCTCCGCGAGCTCGGCGGATTCGCGCCGCAGCCGCGCGGCCAGCTCGCCGTCTTTCCACACGCGTTCGGCGAGCTCGGCGATCCGCCGCTTCGCGTCGAACACGTACCCCTGGATCTCGGCGAGAGCGATCGGGGCCCGCGCGATCCGCCCGTCCGCGAACGTGATGCCGTCGCCGGAGTCTTTCCACCCCTGGTTGTCCAAGCCTTGAGACGACCGGGTCTTGTACTCGACGTAGCCGTCACCGTCGGCGTCGCCGTACTGATCGATCCACGCGAGGGCGGCCATCGCGTTCTCGCGGAGCTCGTTGATGCAGCCTTCGTCGTGTGTGAACCGCCAATACTCCGAGAGCAAGATGAGCCAGAGCGACGTTGCGTCGCAGGTGCCGTAGTAGGGGCTGTGCGGCTTCAGCCCGAGCGCCGTGAGCTCGCCGAAGCGAAGCTCGTGTGGGATCTTGCCGGGCTGCTCGTCCTTGAAGTCATTCACCTCTTTCCCTTGAAGCTCGGCAAGTGCGTGGAGCGCGCCGCGTACGAGCTCCGGCCCCACCCAGAGCGACTGATAGCTCGTGATGATCGTGTCGCGCCCGAAGATGGCCATGAACCACGGCAATCCAGCCGCGGGAAGGAAGTACTCCTCTTTGCCGAAGTCGGTACGCAGCCGGAGTGCGGCCAGATCGACGATCGACTTCCGGTACACGTGGTGCAGCAGGTCCCAGGACGAGCGGAGGCGCGGGACCTCGTCGCGCCATTTCTTGAGCAGCAGCTCGCCTTCCTTCTCCGGGTCGGCGAAGGCTCGATGTATCGGCTGGAGGAACTCGTCGTTCTGATGGACGAGGACGTCGACCTTCGTTGCCCACTCCGCGCGCGGCTCGAGCGACAGGTCGAAGAGGAACCCGTCGTCGGTCGCGCTTCCTGGGGCCGAGCTGCGGATCTGCGCGCGCGCGCGAAACGTTCCGTTCACGTAGTCGTAGTTCAATCGCGTGCGCGCCTCGTCCGGCGTGACGCGCAGCGTGCCCTGCTTCGCGATGTCCATGCTCTTGACTTCGAACAGGTCGGCGAAATCGACGGCGCAGAGCAGCTGCACGCGCAGTCGGACCGGCGTGTCGAGGTGATTCCTGATCCAGATCTCCTCGGTCAGTCCGTCGCCGATGAAGCGCGCGCGCCGGACGGAGATGCTGCGTGGCTTCAGGCCGGGCAGATCTGGGTTCGTGAGGTAGAAAGCGGCCGAGTAATAGTTGATGTTGTCTGCCGTCAGCGGTTCGAGCTTTGCGTCGTCAACGGTTAAGACGAACCGGCTGAGGTATCTGGTGTCGTCGTGGAAGAACCCGGCAACCGTGGACTTCTGCACGTCTCCGCGCACGTCGGAAACCATGAACGTCGACCCCTCCAGGACGTTGACGGCGTCCGGCGCGATATCGACCTTGGGGAGCTCGATCGCTCGAGGAGCCATCCCGCGTTTCCGCTGCTGGGGAGTCATGCGCAGTTCCCTACCAGATTCTTTGCCCGACCGCGTGTAGACACCGCCGGACCGGGGCATATGAATCCGTCGAGGGTTGTAGGGAAACACAGCAAGGATCCCCACCCGCAGGGCGGCGAGGTGGGCGGTTGGAGGGCTCCTCCCCGCAGGAGCCCTCCTTTCTTTGCGCCGGTCACCGGTCCGCGAGCCGGTAGACGAACTTTTCGGCGGTGTGGGTCGGGCTGAAGGAAACGACCTTGACGTCCACGAGGCCGGCGTCCAAACCAGCTTGCTGCGTCCCCGCCTCGGTGATCGCTTTGACGCCCTTCGGCCGGACGACCCAGAGCGAGCCGTCCCTTCGCATGGTCTTCCGCAGCGACGCGATCTTGCGCAGGTCCTTGCCGGTTTCCGCCGCGAGGTAGATCTGGTCGGCATCGCGCACCAAGCGCCGGGACACGGACGCGCCGCGCGCGCGAAGCTGCTCGACGAAATCGGGGTTGAAGGAGCCGATCAAAGCGACACGATGTCCCGGTTTCACGCCGAGCTTGTCGAGCAACGGCCGGGTGGACGGTTGATCCATCTACAGGTCGAGACCCGACAAGACGAGCAGCCTCAGCTCGCTCATCTCTTCCATCGCGTAGCGGAGGCCTTCCTTGCCCACGCCGGAGGCCTTCACGCCACCGTAGGGCATCTGGTCGGCGCGAAACGCCGAGACGTCGTTGTGGATCAGCCCGCCAACGCGGAGCTCGCGGTGCGCGTAGAAGATCTTCTCGACGTCCTTGGTGAAAAGGCCCGCCTGAAGACCGAACGCCGAGTCGTCGGCGATCGCGACCGCCTCTTCGAACGCGGAGTAGGGCTGGACGGTGATCACCGGCCCGAACACCTCCTCACACGAGACCTTCATCTCGGGCTTCACGTCGACCAGCACCGTCGGCAGGTAGCAGTTCCCGTCCCGCTCCGCGCCGGTCAGCGCGCGCGCGCCGCCGGCCACCGCCTCACCGACCCACGCGTCGATCCGGTCCAATGCTTTCTGGTCGATCAGCGGCCCGACGTCCGTGCTCGGGTCCATCGGGTTCCCCGTCACGAGACCCTTCACCTGAGTCAGCAGCCCGCCCATGAACTCGTCGTAGATCGCTTCGTGGACGAGCACCCGCTGGACCGACACGCACGACTGCCCCCCTTGGTAGAAGCCGCCCATCGTGATGCGCGCGGCCGCGTGCGCGAGATCGGCATCCGGCTCGACGATCGCGGCCGCGTTTCCGCCGAGCTCGAGCGTCACGCGCGCGCGCGGCGCCAGCGACTTCAGGTGCCACCCGACGGGCGTCGAGCCGGTGAACGTCACCACCGGCACCCGCGGGTCGCCGACGGCCCGCTCGGTGTCCTCGTTCGGCACCAGCAACACCGACATCGCGTCGCCGACGCCTGCCTCGACAAGGATCTCGCCGAGCAGCATCGAGCTGATGGGCGTCGCCGGAGCGGGCTTCACGATGATCGGGTTCCCGGCACCCAGCGCCGGCGCGACCTTGTGGCACACGAGGTTGAGCGGGAAGTTGAACGGCGAGATGCCGAGGACGGGACCGAGGGGGAACCGCCGCGCGACGCCGAGGCGCCCACTCTCGCCGGTGTCCAACCGGATGAGCTCGCCGGTGAATCGCTTCGCTTCTTCGCCGGCGAACGTCATCGTGTTGATAGCGCGATCGACCTCGGACGCGGCGTACTTCCACGGCTTGCCGCCCTCGCGGACGATCGTGGTGATGAGCTCCTCGCGGCGGGCTTTGATGCCGGCCGCGGCGTCGAGCAGGATGCGCGCGCGCTCCCCCGCGTTCTGCTTGCGCGTGCGCTCGAACGAAGATCCGGCCGCGGTGAGTGCCTCATCCATCTCGGCCCACGTGCACATCGGAACTTCGTCGATCAATTCACCCGTGAACGGGTCGGTGACGGCGAGCGGGGTCGCGCCCCCGCGCCACTCACCGGCCAAGAGGTAGGGCCTCATGGTCTTCCAGCGTACGCCGTCATCCCGGCGTCAGCAGGGTCGAGAAGACGACGGCCGCGGCGAACATCGCGATCGGCGCCGTTACGAGCACCCCGCCGTCGTTGAAGACGAACCCGGCGATCCCACCGACCAGCGCCGCCAGCAACGCCGGACGCAACAACGTGTGCCACTCCAGCGCGCGCGCGACGAGGTCCCGCCGCCGCCATAGGACGATCGCGACGGCGCCGGCGAACACGAGGATGGCCGGTGTCCAGATCGTGTGCACCGTCGTGACCCACTGGAGGTGCACCTTGCGCGTGATGATGGCCCACGCGCTGCTGCGACCTTCCACCGCGCGCGCGACGTGCGACTGCGTACCCGACGTCCGCAGTGCGTCGACCGCGATCAGCAGCCCGGTGACGGCCAGCGCCGCGATGGCGATCAGTGCGACGGACGCTCGCGTCAGACGCTTCCCCGCCATAAGCAACGCGAGCACGCCGAACGCCGGCACTGCGGTCAAGGCCGCGCCGAACTTGCTGCCGTACGACGGTGCCCCGAGGAGCCAGACGCTCGCAGCGAACACCAGGGCGATCAGCTGCCCCGCTCGATGCTGGTCGCGCGCGCGCTCGATCAACAAAGCTGAGGCGAAGATCTCGGCTCCGACGACCACGCCGAGCATCCCTCCATCGATGCCGTAGAAGCGGCCGCCGCCCGCGACTTGGAACGCGAGCGGCGAACGAACACCGAGCGGCGTCCCGAAGAGCAGATCGATGAGCGGAACGAGAGCGGTCAAGCTCAGAACGACCACGAACGCACCGATGAGGCCGGCCGCTGCGCGCGCGATGACCGCCAAGCCGAGCGCAACCCCCGCGGCCTCGAAGGCAGCGACCGAAAGGCTGCTCGGATGGAATGCACCGTTGACGTACAGCGACAACGGTGCGGCGGCGGCGGCCGCCAGCACCAGCGTCGCGAGCCAATCGCGCGCCCCGCGGGGGATGCGAGAGCTAGTGCTCGGCGCCGGTCCCGCGAAGACGGTGACGGCGAGCGCCAGAGCGACCAACACCATCGCGATGACCATCATCCACCGCGTGAGCGGGTAGCGATCGAGGGATGCTCGAACGATGTCTTTGTCGAACGAGCGGAGGGAGGAGGCTGCGTTCGCTTTCGGGACCACGGTGGCCACGCGCCCCGTGACGCCGGTGAGCGCAGGCAGTCCGAGCGCGTCGACGATCGTCGGTGCGAGATCGGTGATGGTGATGAGGCCGTCTCGCCGGGTCGTGCCGCTGGTGAGCAGCCCCGGTCCGAAGCCCGGGCCCTCGATGGCGACGGCGGAGAGCCGGATGCCCTTCTTCTGGCGCGCGACCGGCGGTGAGCCGGAGACGACGACCAGCAGGTCGTGTGGCGCAATCGATTTCTTGATGGTGTACAGAACTCCGTCGGCCTCCCGCATCGGGAAGCTGCCGACGTCGACGAGGATCACGCTCCCGAGGCGACCGACAGGGAGCCCACGCTCGAAGACGGGCGGAACAGTGCCGTCGCTGCGAGCGAAAGCAAGCGCAACATTCATATCTGGGCCGGTCCTCGGCTGGTCGACCTCGGTCGTGTACCCGCCCCTCGCGAGGGCATCGCCGAGGAGCCCCGGCGTTGCGCCGGCGATCTTGATCGGCTTGCCTCCCTCCGCGCCCGCTTGCGCGCCGGCGCCGAACGTCACCGCCGCGTTCTCGCGCATCACGGTCGGATCCGTCGACTCGTGCGCCGTCCTGGTCGACAGGATGCCCACGGCTGCCTCGTCGAGCAGCCGGTGGAAGTTCGGAAGGGACGGCGAGGACCAGTCGCTTATGGTCGATCCGTCGAGCCACAAGATGAAGACCCGGCGCGAGGGCGCTGCGCCGGCCGGACTCGCCGCGGAGAGCAAGGCGGCCGTCGCGAGCACGAGAGCGGCGCACGCTCGGATCCGGGACACGCGCGCAGTCTAGCCAGCGGGCGCCTCTGGTTCGGGACGGGGCATAGACTCATCGCGATGCCGCTCCTCGATTCCTTCGGCCGCGTCGCCGACGACCTCCGCGTCTCGGTGACCGACCGCTGCAACCTCCGCTGCACGTACTGCATGCCGCCCGAAGGCATGCCGTGGCTGCCACGTTCGGAGATCCTGACCTACGAGGAGATCGACCGGCTCGTCGGCGTCTTCATGGGTCTCGGCGTCCACACGATCCGGCTCACCGGAGGCGAGCCGCTGGCGCGCCGCGAGCTCCACGTCCTCGTCGAGATGCTCGCCGCGCGCGGGGTTCCCGACCTCTCCCTAACGACGAACGGCGTCTTGCTTGCCGAGCACGCCGGTGCGCTGGCGCGCGCGGGCTTGAAGCGCGTGAACGTCAGCGTCGACTCGCTGTTGCAGCACCGCTTCGCGGAGATGACGCGGCGCGACGCCCTCGAACGTGTGATGGACGGGTTGCGCGCGGCCGAGACCGCCGGCCTGCAACCGGTCAAGCTCAACTGCGTCGTCGTGCGCGGCACGAACGACGACGAGGTCGTCGACTTCGCGCGCTTCTCGCGCGAAACGGGCTACGAGGTTCGCTTCATCGAGTTCATGCCGCTCGACGCCGACGAAGCCTGGACGCGCGCGGCCGTCGTCCCCTCGCGCGAAGTGCTCGCGCGCATCGACGCCGTCTACCCGCTCGAGCCGGTGCAGCACGGGCCCGAGCCGGCCACGATGTGGCGCTTCCGCGACGGCGCGCGCGGTGCGATCGGGGTGATCGCCAGTGTCACCGAGCCGTTCTGCACATCCTGCAACCGGATCCGCGTGACCTCGGACGGCCAGTTCCGGACGTGCCTGTTCGCGCTCGAGGAAACGGACCTGCGCGCGCTGCTTCGCGACGGAGCCACCGATGAAGAGATCGCGGACGCGGTGCGCGCGGCGGTCGCCGGCAAGTGGGCCGGCCACAAGATCAACGATGAGGACTTCGCGCGCCCGAAGCGCTCGATGTCTCTGATCGGCGGCTAGGCCGTGAGCGAATCTCGGCCCATCGACGTCGGGTTCCGCAAGCCCCCCGAGACGCCGCGGCCCGGTCCGACCGTGCGTACCGAGATCGTCTCCGTCACACCCGACGGCGACGCGCGCACACGCACCGACGAGGTGGCAACCGAAGAACCGCTCGAGATCCGCGTCCGCCATCGCGGCCACGAACATCAAGTCGCCGTCACCATGCGCACGCCCGGCAACGACTTCGAGCTCGCAACAGGCTTCCTCTACTCCGAAGGCCTCATCCGCGCGCGCACCCACGTCACGAAGGTTTCTTATTGCGCGAGCGGCCCGCCGGAGCAGCTCTACAACCAGGTAACGGTCGAACTTACGGATGGCGCGCCGTTCGACCCGCTAGAGATGCAGCGGAACTTCTACACGACCTCATCATGCGGCGTCTGCGGCAAAGCGTCACTCGATGCAGTGCGGGTTCAATCGGATCCCATCCAAGACGGCCCGGAGGTCGACCACGAGATCTTCAACACGCTGCCGAAGAAGCTGCGCGCGGGCCAGCGCATCTTCGAGCGCACCGGCGGATTGCACGCGGCCGGGCTGTTCGACACGAACGGCGAACTCCTGCTGCTACGTGAAGACGTCGGGCGTCACAACGCGGTCGACAAGCTGATCGGGAAGCTCGTCATGGACGGCGTCGTCCCGGCGAAGGACCGCATCCTTCAGGTGAGCGGGCGCACGTCCTTCGAGATCATGCAGAAAGCCGCGACCGCAGGCATCCCCATAGTGAGCGCCGTGTCGGCGCCTTCATCGCTCGCGGTCGCACTGGCCGACGAGCTGAACATGACGCTCGTCGGATTCGTGCGCGGAGATTCGTTCAACGTCTACGCGGGGCCGCGCAGGATCCGCTTCGCGCGCAACAGCGCTCCAGGCGTGTCGAGGTCGGCGAGCGACCACGACGGCGCGATGTGATCCCACTCGTCGTCGATCAACCGGTTCACGTTGAGCAAGCGGAGCAGGTCCCGCATCGCGTCGGCTTCGTCGGCGACCAGCCAGCGCGCGATCGCGATCGCCGACGGCGCGTAGCACGCGGCGAGCGGCTGCTCGCGCCCCCGGACGTACGGGATCGCCGCGTCGAACCCGTCTACCGAGCCGGCGATGTGCGAGAGTAAGGCCGGCTCGACGAACGGCATGTCGCACGCGCACAGCAGGATAGGCCCGTCGTGGCCGCGCGCGCGCAGCTCGTCGGCCCCTTCGACGAACGCCACGAGCGGGCCCTCGCGAGGGTCGTCGACCGTGGGGAGCCCGGTGCCGGCCTCGATGCCGACCGCAAGGACTGGGTACGCTATCTGCGAGAGCGCGCGCGCCACGCGCACGGCGAGGCCAACGCCGCCGAAGTCGATCGTCGCTTTGTCGCGACGCATGCGGCGCGACGCGCCTCCCGTTAGAAGGAGGCCTGCAGGGTGACGTGGCTGGATCAGATCACGACCTCTCTCGCCGACGAGACCGGCGTCGACGTGAGCGCGCTCGAGCTCTCGCCCGACACGGTGCGCGCGCTGCTCGACGTCGCGCGCGTCGCATCGCATTCGAGCGGCGAGCGCATCTACGCTCCGCTTCTATGCTACGTGCTCGGGATGCTGTCGAGCCGCGGTGTTCCGCTCGAACAGGCCATCGCCGTCGTGCAACAGAAGGCGGGCAGTGAGTAAGCGGAACGTGACGAAGGAAGAGCTCGAGCGGCCGCTCGTCCCGTACCGTGACGCCCTCGACCAGATCGTCTCGGCGTTCTCCGCGTTGCCGCCCGAAGCCGTTCCATTGGAGCGCGCGCTGGGACTCGTTTTGGCCGAGCCGATCGTCGCCGCGTTCGACGCCCCGGGGTTCGACAACTCGGCGATGGACGGCTACGCGGTGCGCGCGGCGGACGTGAAGCCCGGGGCCGTCCTCCGGTTGATCGACGACCTCCCCGCAGGCAGCGACCCGCACGTCGAGATCGGCGCCGGCACCGCGGCGACGATCATGACCGGCGCACCGGTGCCGCCCGGCGCGGATGCCGTCGTGCCGTGGGAGGACACCGAACGACGCGAGACTGAGGTCGTCGTGCTCGGCGAGACGTCGAAGGGCAAGCATATTCGCCCGGCGGGCGAAGACGTTCGCGCCGGAGACGAGGTCGTTCCCGCGGGCACGGAGCTGAGAGCCATTCATGTCGGTGTGATCGCTTCCCTTGGGTTGACCGAGGTGCGTGCGCACCGGCGCCCGCGCGTCGCGATCCTGTCGACCGGCGACGAGCTGACCGCGCCCGGCGATGCACTTGAGCCCGGCCACGTGTACGACGCGAACCGCGCGCTACTCGCCGCGATGTGCGCGCGCGCCGGCGCCGAGATCGACGCGACCGCGCTGATCGGCGATGAGCCCGAAGTGATCGCGGCGTGGCTGCGCCAGGTCGCTCGTCACGCCGACCTCATCGTGACCACCGGCGGCGCGAGCGTCGGCGAGCACGACTGGATCCGGGCGATCCTCGAAGCCGAAGGTGACCTCTCGCTGTGGCGCATCGCGATCAAGCCGGGGAAGCCGGTCGCGTTCGGCCGCTTCGAGGGCACACCGGTGCTCGGGCTGCCGGGGAACCCGGGGTCGGCCTTCGTCGGGATGCACGTGTTCGTCGCGCGCGCGATCCGAGCGATGGCTGCTCGGCCGGTCGATCCGCCGTCGGTGCGCGCGCGCCTGGCTGCGGCGGTGAAGGGTTCGCCGTCGAGGACGCTGTTCTGCCGCGTTCGACTGGAGGGCGAGACCGCAGTGCCGTTGCCCGCGCAATCCAGCGTCGTGCTCTCCAACCTGATCCCGGCCGACGGGTTCGCGATCGTCCCGCCGGGCGGCCTGCCGGAAGGTGCCGACGTGACGGTGGACATGATCTGATGCCGCGCTTGCTGTTCTTCGCCGCGATCAGAGAGACGGCCGGCGCGCGCGCCCTCGACGTCGACGCGTCGACGGTCGGCGAAGCGCTGAAGATCGCGACCGAGCGATACGGCGACCGCTTCGCGCGCGTGCTCGAGATCTGCACCATCCTGCACAGCGACAACGTCGTGAAGCCCGATGCGTGGTGGGACCACCACGTCGACGCAGCCGACGAGGTCGCCGTCCTCCCGCCGGTCTCCGGCGGCGAGGACTTCCACATGGTCGACGTCGGCGACAAGGAAGAAACCAAGCGCGAAGCGACCGCCGCGTGCAGGTTGGTCTGCGAGCCGGCGACGCGTGACCGGCTGCTCACCGGCGCGGTCGCCAAGGGCGACGCGGTCGGTCCCGCGAAGGTGGCAGGGATGCTCGCCGCGAAACGCGTCCCCGAGCTGATCCCGCTGTGCCACCCGGTGCGAACGACCTTCGTCGAAGTGACCACCGCGCCCGTCGGAGACGACGCGATCGAGGTGCGCGCGACCGTCCGCGGCCTGGACCGCACCGGCTTCGAGATGGAAGCGCTCACCGCGTGCGCGATCGCCGCGCTGAGCCTGTACGACATGGCGAAGGCAGAAGACCCACGGATGCGCGTCGAAGGACTGCGGATCGTCGCGAAATCCGGCGGGAAGTCCGGCTCGGTGACGTTCGAGTGAAGGTCGCCGTGCTCACGATCAGCGACCGCAGCGCGCGCGGCGAGCGTCCCGACGAAGGCGGCCCGTTGGTCGAGCAGCTTGTGGTCGCCGCCGGCGGCAGGGTTGTCGCGCGCGCCATCGTTCCCGACGAGCGCACCGAGATCGAAGCTGCGCTGAAGGACTGGGCGGATGGCGGCGCGATCGATCTGATCCTCACCACGGGCGGCACCGGCCTCGGCGCGCGCGACGTGACGCCGGAGGCGACACGGACCGTGATCGACAAGGAAGCGCCGGGCATCGCTGAAGCGATGCGCGCAGCAGGGATGGCGAGCACCCCCATGGCGGCGCTGTCGCGTCAGGTAGCCGGCGCGCGCGGAACGACGCTGATCGTGAACCTCCCCGGTTCGCCGAAGGCGGTACAGGAATGCCTCGACGCGGTGATCGGGATCCTGCCGCACGCGGTGGAGATGCTGCAGGCATGAACGACCCGGTGATCGTGACGGGGCTGGGCGACGGGCCGCTCGACGTCGTTTCGCTCATCAAGCAGATCTGGCGGACCGACTGCGGCGCGGTCGTGACCTTCGAAGGAACCACACGGTCGCCGAGTGAGGGACGCGCGGTCGAGCGGCTCGAGTACGAAGCGTACGAAGAGCGCGCGTCGAAGCAGCTGCGCGCGCTCGCCGAAGAAGCCGTCGAGCGGTTCGGTCTCGGCGGGGTCGTGGCGGTCCATCGCACCGGCGTCGTGCCCGTCGGCGAACCGAGCGTGGTCGTCGCGTGCGCCGCTGCACACCGTGGCGAAGCGTTCGAGGGCGCGCGCTGGCTCATCGACCGGATCAAGGCCGATGCGGCGATATGGAAGAAAGAGATCTTCGCCGGCGGCGAGCGCTGGGTCGGCGTCGACGGCTAACGAAGGCGGAGCTTGAAGCGCGCCCGGCGCGACGGTTTCCAGATCATCGCGGGCGGGTCGATGCGAGGCGGTGAGCTCACGGGCGTCTCCTTGGGAGGCACGGCAGCCACTTCCGCGGCCGCCACTTCCACGGGCGGTTGCGGCGGCTTGGGTGGGGTCGGATCTTCGAACGCTCCGCTCAGCTCGTTCAGGAGTGATTCCGCGCCGTCGATGAACGCGTCCTGAACGGCCGTCGCCTCTCGCCCCTGGTCGATCGTGAAGTCGTCGTCCATGGGCCCTCCGTCTGGGTTCGCACTTGGTCATC
>VAWS01000169.1:0-6787 GCA_005884515.1 Actinomycetota bacterium | reverse complement strand
GATCGTCAACATGTTGCCGATGATCGACATCTGCTCGGGGATCGACGGCGCGAGGTGAGGCGTGTCCGTTTGCTGGATCGCTAATCGCAAGGTGTGCCCGGCCGCGATGGGGGCGGTCGTCGGGTTGATCTCGACCCACAGCTCCATCACCTTGCCGGCCGGCGTCGGCAACACCGACGCTTTCGTGAACGGGTGGTAGGGCTGGACGATCCAACTGCCGGTTTTGACCGTCTTCGACATCGTGAGCGCGCGCATCGAGAGGAGGTTCCACCCGGCCGTGATCTGCGTCGAGGTCCCGTCGGGCGCGACGTCTTCCAGCCGAACGGTGAGCGGAGCATCGCGGCCGTTCGTCGTGAGGAAGAGGTGCAAGCTCGCAGGGCCTGCGAGGCGTGTCGCCGACGTCACCGGCATGTCGTAGTGGACTCCCATGAGGTCGTTGAGGCGCTGATCGTTCTCACATCCCTGCATGGTGCCCGCCGCCGTCCATTGCGCGAGCGACCGTGAGCACAAGCCCGCGGTCGGAACCCACGGAACCACGTCCGATCCGCTCGCCCCGCGCGCGCCGGCGATCAGCGAGCCGCCGGAAAGACCGTTCCCGGTGAGGTAGCGCGGCGCGAACGCGGTGTCCTTCGGCGGCCAGGACGTGAAGCGCGTGTAGTGGTCCGAGCCGAGCCGGAACACCGTCACCGGCGCGATGTCTTTGTTGAGCGTCGGGTCGGGAACGCCGCGCACGTAGTGATCCATCCAGCGCAGCTCGAGCTCGTCGATCGACGGCACTCCATCGGCGGGCAAGCCCGGATCGAGGCTGGCCGACGTGTGGTACCACGGTCCCATCAGCAACCGAGTTGGCACTCCGTTGCGCGCAAGATGCTGATACAGCAACGGCTCGCCGCGCTGGAACAGGTCGTACCAGCCGCCGACGATGAACATCGGAACGCGAACCTTGTCGATCACTTCGATCGGTGAGCGCGTGCGATAGAAGGGTCCGTCGAAGATCGGGTCGCCGCCGACCATTCCTTGCGCGACGAGGTTCGCCTGGAACGCCGTCACGTTCTGCGCATGCGAGGCCATCACACCGGCGGCTTCGGACGGGTTGGTCGGCGTATACGTCGGCGGTAGCTCTCCCGCTGCAGTGACAAGGCCGAGCCACGATGGGATGAACGACACGTCGAACTGCCCACCGGTTACGGCGACGTCCCGGTACGAGTCGCTCATCGGCACGATGGGGAACGCCGCGCGCAACCCCACCGGATGCTGCGCGGCGGTGAGGATCTGGTTGATCGCGCCGTACGACGTACCGTGCAACCCGACGCGACCGTTCGACCATGAGCGCTTCAGCGACGCCGCCCACTCCACCAACTCGTAGCCGTCGCGCTGCTCGCGCGCGCCGAACGACGTCCACGCCCCTTCTGAGCTTCCCGTCCCGCGCACGTCGGCGATCACCTGGACGTACCCGCGCTGCACGAGGTAGTCGTCTTCGAAGTTCAACCCAGTCGCGAGCTTGTTGTACGGAGTCTGCGTGAGAAGAACCGGGAACCGGCCGGGAACCGCGACGCCGCTCGCGTCCGCGGGGTGGATGACGTTGGCGAACAGCGTCACACCGTCGCTCATCTTGATCGGGACATCGCGCTCGACTGCAACCTTCGGATATTGCGCCGGACGTGCAGTCCACACGGCCGCTCGCCCGGTCGCCGGGAGCGCCGCAACGACCAGAGCAACGAGGAGGACGGGGACTTTTCGAGCCACGGCCTGCTTCCTTCGACGTCGCGTCCCGGGAACCCTCCCGGCGCTCCCGCGCGTTACCATTCGGGGCATGGCGACCGATCCGGCGGCGGTGTGGAAGCTGGTTCAGCGCGCCGACGAGCTCGTGAAATACGCGCAGAACCGCGACCCACACACCGCGTACGCGCAAGCGCGCGCAGTGCTGGACGAAGCCGAGGCCCTCGCGGGGCAGCTTGATCAGAAAGCCGCCGACGGCTTGCGCGCGCAGATCGAGACACGCCGCTCGGACATCGCGCGGTTCGAGGCTGCCGTCTGATGTTCCGCAAGAAGGATCCCGCCATGGCCGCGCGCATCCCGCCCGGCCAGCACCTGACGCGTGGGTGGCCGGTGCTATCGGCCAGCCCGATCCCGCCCTTCGACCCTGCCACGTGGCGGTTCCGATGCTCCGGGCTGTGCAACGGCGCCGAGTGGACGTGGGACGAGTTCCGCGCGCTCCCCCAAACGTCGATCACGAGCGACATCCACTGCGTGACTGCGTGGTCCAAGCTCGACAACGCGTGGGACGGGGTGCTCTTCAGCGAGGTGGCGAAGCGCGCGGGCATCAAACCAGAGGCGACGCACGCGTTGGTCAAAGCTCCGTACGACTACGACGCGAACCTGCCGATCGATGCGCTCATGGACGACGACGTGCTGTTCGCATGGAACCACGACGGCGAGCCGCTCGAGCCGAAGCACGGCGGGCCGCTGCGGCTGGTCGTTCCGAAGCGCTACTTCTGGAAGAGCACGAAGTGGGCCAACGAGATCGAGTTCCTGGATCACGACCAACGCGGTTTCTGGGAGGTGCGCGGCTACCACAACGACGCGTTCCCATGGGAAGAGCAGCGCTACTCCTGGCAGGAGTGACCGGAGGGGCCCCTCCACGCCTCGAACCTATATCCTCACAACCATGCCGATAAAGATCGTGCTCGCGGAAGACAACTATCTGGTTCGCGAAGGTGTGGCGCGGTTGCTCGAAACCGAGCCGGCGCTCAACCTGGTCGCGGCCGTAGAAGACTTACCCGGCTTGATGAAGGCAGTCGAAGAGCACGCGCCGCAGGTCGTCGTCACCGACATCCGCATGCCGCCGACGTCCACCGACGAAGGCATCCAAGCGTCCGAGCAGCTTCGCGAGTCGCATCCCGAGGTCGGCGTCGTGGTGTTGAGCCAGTACGCCGAGCCCGAGTACGCGTTGATGCTGCTCGAGAAGGGGGCGGCCGGGCGCGCGTACTTGTTGAAGGAGCGGGTGTCCGAGATCGAGCAGATCCGGGACGCGATCGAGGAGGTCTCGCGCGGCGGCTCGGTGATCGACCCCAAGGTCGTGGAGGTCTTGGTGGCCGCCAAGTCGCGCGCGAAAGAGTCCCCACTGGAACGGCTGACCCCACGCGAGCGCGAGATCCTCTCGGAGATGGCCCAGGGGAAGAACAACGCCGCGATCGCGGCCACGCTGGTCCTGACCGAGCGCGCGGTCGAGAAGCACATCAACTCGATCTTCTCGAAGCTGGCCTTGTCCGAGGAGAAGGACGTCCACCGCCGGGTCAAGGCGGTCCTGATGTTCCTGGGCCAGATCTAGCCGCACATCCGTTCGAGCAGCCCTCGCCCGGGGGGGCTACCCCCCCTTCCAGATTTCATGCCCGCAGGGCTGTGACAATCCTTCCAGGGCGCGAGGATGAAGTTCCCAAAAGGACGCAACTTTTATGGCAGGCGAGGGAACCGTGCGGGTCCTCATAGTCGACGACCAGGCGCCGTTTAGGAACGCGGCGCGGACGGTCGTCGGGTTGACGCCTGGGTTCGAAGTGGTCGGCGAGGCGTCTTCCGGCGAAGAGGCCGTCGACCTGGCGGGGCAGCTCAACCCGGACCTGGTGCTGATGGACATCAACCTCCCCGGGATCAACGGGGTCGAAGCCGTGCGCCGGATCCTGGCCGCGCGCGCGGAGACCGTGGCCTTCCTCTTGTCGACCTACGCGGTCGGGGACCTCCCGCTGGACGCGCGCTCATGCGGCGCCGTTGCGTACGTGAATAAGGAAGACTTCGGGCCGAGCATCCTTCGCGAGCTGTGGGACGCCGGCGGCGACCCGACCTGGCAACAGCAGAACTGAACGACGCGCCGACTCGTCGCGCGGCTACTCGGCCCGAAGAACCGTCGCCGGAAGGAGGTTCGCCGCCTGCCGCGGCCGGAGAACAAGATCGCCAGCCACCGGGCCGCAAGGATTCCGAGAGGTATCCCGACGACGAGTGCGAGAACGATGAGCGTCGTCGCTTGCCACGCGATCGTGGCGGCAACCTCAGCACGAGACATTCCGAGCGTCTTGAAGATCGCAAGATCGCGCGCGCGACGACGAACGGCGCTGATCATCACATGTGTGAGAGCCGCGAGAGCGAGCAAACCGAGGATCCCGGCGAGGATCAGCGGGAGGCTCTGCACCCTACCGAAGTTAAGGATGTCGCTCGGTTGCTGGAACGCCGCCGGGCTCACGTCGCCGCCGATCATCTTCGTCAGCTGCTGGATGGTTTCACCGCGCGCCACGCCCGGACGCAGGCGGATGAATGCACCCGCCGGCGGAATAGCCCGGGGTGCGATGTCGACGGCGGCGGCGTACGTGATCAAGGCTCCTTCTCCAAGCCGAAGCTGCCCGCTCGTGACATCCCCTTGAGCAAGGTTGCTCGCAACCGGCTCAAGTACCGCACGCCCGACGATGCGCGCGCGCGCAGGACTGTTTCCTCCGACGCCGACCTGAACGATTTGGCCGATCGCCAGATGAAGCTCCCGCAAGGTGCGGGTCCCGAGTGCGATCTCTCCCGCGGAAACCGGCGCTCTCCCCTCCAGGATCGATGAGCCGACGGCGCCTTTCACCGGAGGGTCGATGAGGTCGGCGTCAACACGCGAACCGTTGATGTTGAGAGCGATCCCCGTCACCCCGAACGCAAGCCCGTCAACGCGAGGATCCGCACTCAACCGGCGCGAGGCGCTGCGCGCATCCGTTCGTTGCCCGGCAAGGTCTGCGTCCCACGTCGATCCGTATAGACGCGGTGCGTGGAGGAGGTGCGTAAGGGTCGCCCCGAACGCAAGGGAAGTAACGCTCGCAAGGACCCCGATGGACAGGACCGTGAGGGCGGTCCGCACGGGAACAGCTCTTCGCCCTTGACCTCGCTCGAGTGCGAGCCGCGTCCCGAGCATCGTCGTCCACGGAAGGCCCAATCTGCCAACGATCCCCGCCACCCACGTAGGACGGACTGAGGTCTCCCTGCGCACTCCGCGAATCCTGCTTACCGTCATGCGCCAGATCGGCCCTGCGCAAACGAAGAGAAGCGAACCCATGACGAGGAGGACGCCGATGCCTATGGCGGTTAGATCTGGGGCGAATCCCGGATGAGGCTCGGCCAGGCGCGCCAAGCCAAGAGGGAACACCCCGGAAACGGCTACTGCGATCCCGGCCGCGAGCGCCGTGCCGAACAACGCCACCATCGCGATCTCCAGCATCCCGATGGTCCACAGTTGCCACGACGTCATCCCGAGCGCGTGCAAACGCGGATAATCCTCACTGGAGAGGAAGGCCTGGCGAACGAACATCTGTCCTATCAGCAAGACGCCTGCGATGGAGATGGCCGACGTGAGGATCCACAGCGCGAGGGCTTGGACGTGGATCGCGCGGGTTGCGTCTGGATCCGCTGCATGATTCTCGATCACCTGTAACCGCTTGCCGCCCGCGAGGCTTTGCAGCCTCGATTCAAAGTCCCTCACCCCCGCCTGTCCTCGCTGCAACGAGATAACGAGGGCGAAGGGCGGCGGAGGGACGGGCAAGAGTCGGAATAACGCCGGGGTCAAGTGGAAGTCTGCTCCGGTTACGCTCGAAGTTGGAAGCTCGGTCGACACGATCTCAAGCCCAACGATGTGAAGCATCGCGGGAGTCTTGACGCCGAGTTGCTTGTACGCGGCCGCGAGCGGAGGGATGGGCACGAATGGGATCCGCTCTCCAACGTGAACATGCAGTCGTTGCGCCGCCACATAGGCGACGACAACCTCGTCTGTCTTCGTTGGATCCGGGAGTCGGCCCGAGAGCATCTTGTACTGGTAGATCTTGTCGAGCCGGGGATCTTCGTGGGCCGCACCGAACGCGAGCTGTCCGTTGACGATCATGAGGACGGGTCGTGTCTCTTCGACCAGCTTCACCCCGGGAAGTTTCCGAACGACGTCGGCCGGGAACAGTGCGTTGGTGCCGCTCGGATCGGGGATGTTCGGCACGATCAGATCGGGCGAGGCGATATCCCTCAAGAACCGGGGAAACGCGCTATCAGTGCGCCGCGCGCCCGCCCCGGAAGCTATCGCGGTTCCCCCGAATATGCCGACAAGCATGACCAAGCCGGCCACGGTCCAGCGATATCTCCGAAGCTCCGACCAGAGCCCGGCCCATATCCCCCCCATGTGTTGACGTTAGCGCGCCGTTGATCGATCAGGAATGGGGCCATCCCCTCCTTTTTTGGGAGGGAGAGCCATACCTGGGACACAGGGGGTGGCACTCACGGCGAAGCGTGGTCACGTGGATTTGGCTCGGATGGCTACGGAGCACTAGTGTCTGGACACATGTCCAGGACGGACCAGATGACCGAAGCACCACGACGAACATTGTCGGCTCGGCAAGCGGATCTGGTCGAGCGGCTGGCCGGCGCGGCCGTTCACGAGCTGCGCGCGAGGGGCTACGAAGGCTTCACCGTTCGGAACGTTGCCGCGCGCGCGCGTGTCGCGCCGGCGACCGCGTACACGTACTTCGCATCGAAGGACCACTTGATCACCGAAGTTTTCTGGCGGCGCTTGCGCGCGCTGCCCGAGCCCACGTTCGACCGGCGGCGCAGCATCGCCGGGCGAGTCGTGGAGGCGCTTCGAGACGTGGTCCTGCTCGTCTCCGAGGAACCCGAGATCGCGGCCGCGTGCACGACGGCGATGCTGGCGCCTGATCCCGATGTGAAGCGCTTGCGCGACCGGGTCGGCGCCCATATCCGTCATCGCATCCGCTCCGCGCTTGGCGAGCGG
>VAWS01000028.1 GCA_005884515.1 Actinomycetota bacterium | reverse complement strand
ACGTCACGCAAGACCGGAAGCGCGCGGCTGAGTTCAAGCGGGTGTGGGAAGCAAAGGGCGCCGGATACAAGGTCGTGTCACAGCAGTACGTTGCCGCGCAGGAAGAAGTCGTGACGCGCATGGACTCGTTCATCTCCGCGATGAAGAACGCGCAGGCGAACGGCGCGTTCAGCGCGTCGAACATCACCATGGTGTTCGGGATGCAGGCTGCCAACCGGAACAGCTGGAAGGTTCCGTGGGTGTCGAAGTCGGCATGGGGCAAGGCCGCGACCGATACCTGCGGATCCGCGTGCAACGGCGGGTTCACCGACAACAACGGGTGGGGATGGTCGGGGATCCGTACGCCGCAGATGCAGCAGTACCTCGCGACGATGGAGCGCTACTTCCCCGAAGGGGCCACCTACGCCGACGCCCAGACGCTCGGCGGGTGGATCGGGATGATGGCGTTCGAGTATGCGGCGACGCAGCTCGCCGCCGATCTCACTCGGCCGGCGCTGATGAACATCCTCGGGAACCTCCACAACTTCGACACGGGCATCGGCGCGCCGATCACGACGTCGCCGGCCGACCACCTGGGGATGGGCGAAACGATGATGCTTCAGATCTGCCACAACCGGTTCTGGCGCGTGACGAACTGGCTTTCGGCGGGCGGCTCGATGGCGCGCGTCTCGAACAACGGCGACTGCGGGTGGGGGTACTAGCGTGCTGGCCTTCAGCTCTTCGCTGCTTGCGCAGGACGCGGTCAATGGCATCTTCCTGGGCGCGATATTCGCGCTGCTCGGCATCGGGGTCGTCCTGATCTACAAGTCGTCCGGCGTGTTGAACTTCGCGCACGGTTCGATGGCGATGTTCTGCACGTACATCTACTTCCAGGTCGATCGTTCCTTCCATCTGCCGGTCGGTATCTCGATGTTGATCGCCGTGGCGAGCGGCGTCGTGCTGGGCGCGCTGACGTACCTCGGCATCTTCCGGCGGATGCGCAACGCGGGGCTGCTCGCGAAGGTCATCGGAGCGCTTGCGGTCGCCGGCTTCTTGCAAGGTGCGGCGGCCTTCTTATGGCGCAATGCCACGCAAGCCAAGCCCCCGATGCAGTTCTCGCAGCACGTCGTCCACCTCGGATCCGTGGGACTCGATTGGCAGCACATCGGCACGATCTTGATCACGATCGCCGCCGGCGCCGGCGTCATCGCGCTGGTGAAGTGGACGACGTTCGGCGTCGCGTTGCGCGCGACGGCGCAGAACCGCATGGCGGCGAAGCTGCTCGGCGTGAAGGAAGACCGAGTCGCGGCGCTGTCGTGGGGCCTCGGGGGTGGGCTCGCCGCATTGGCCGGCGTGCTCATCATCCCGACGTCGATCCTCACCGTGTACTCGATGACCGGGTACATGGTCCGCGGCTTCGTCGCGGCGGTCGTCGGGGGGTTCGTGAGCCTGCCGGCGGCGTTGATCGGAGGGTTCGGACTGGGGGTCGCGCAGGAATCGCTGCTCGCGACCCCGATCCAGAGCCTTTCGAGCATCTTCGCCGGCCTGCTCATCGCCGCGCTGCTGCTGCTTCGCGTGGAGCGCTTCTTCGCGCTCGAGCAAGAGCTGCGCGCGCTGGAGGAGCTCGGCTGATGGCGAAGGTCATGGATGCGCCGCCGCCCGACGTCATCGACGTCGTCATCGACGAGCAGCCCTCACCCCGGCGCGATTGGAAGCGCTTGGCCGTGCCGCTCGCCGGCTTTCTCGCGGCCGCCCTCCTGCCGCCCCTGATCCTCGACGGCGTGTGGAACTTCACACTCGCGCTCGCGCTGATCTACGGGCTCATGGGGCTGTCCATCGTCGTCGTCACCGGCTACGTCGGGCAGCTGTCGCTGATGCCGGCGACGTTCGTCGGCGTCGGTGCGTTCGCGAGCGCCGGGCTCGTTGCGCGCGCCGCGACGCCGTTCTGGTGGGCGGCGCCGCTGGCTGCTCTCGTGACCGTGCCGGTCGCGCTGGTGATCGGGATGGTGGCGCTTCGCCTCAAGGGGCTGTACCTCGCGATCATGACGCTCGTTTTCGCCGACGTCGCCGAGCAGTTCTTGTTCCGCCAGGATTGGTTCACCGGACAGGGCGGCTCGACGCCCGCCCCGAGACCGCACCTGTTCCACCTCGTCGATTTCCAGAGCGACAAGAGCTACTACGTCTTGGTCGTCTGCGTCGCGAGCGCGTTCCTGTTGTTCATGTGGAACTTCTCGCGCAGCCGCGCCGCGCGCGCGTGCTTTGCGGTCCGCGAGAGATCTCGCTGGCGATCGTGTTCCTGACGATCCTCGGCGGTGTGCGGTCGATCTGGGGTCCGTTCATCGGAGGCGCGATCTGGGTTGTGCTGACCAAACGGCTGCTCGCAGGAAGTCCGAACGGTCAGAGCATCGCGTTCTCGATCTTCGGCGTGCTGGTGCTGGCGACCATGCTGTACCGGCCGTCTGGCCTGGTCGGGCTCGGGCGCGACGCGTGGCGCCGGCTCCGGCGACGGCGCCCGGAGGCGACCGGCTGATGGCCTTCTTCGAGGTCCACGACATGACGATCTCATTCGGCGGGCTCGTCGCGAACGCCGACGTCAACATCGAAGCCGACGAGGGTCAGATCGTCGGCTTGATCGGGCCGAACGGCGCCGGGAAGTCGACGCTTTTCAACGCGATCAGCGGCTTGATCCAGCCGGCCTCCGGCCGCGTCCTGTTGGAGGGCGAAGAGATCCTGCCACTGCTGCCGTACGAGCGCGTCGCGCGCGGGATCGGCCGGACGTTCCAGAACGTGCGGCTGTTCCCGACGCTGCCGGTCTACGACAACCTCCTCATCGCGTATCACTCGCGCATGCGCGGCGGCTTCTTCGCCGGCGCGTTGCGCCTGCCCTGGGGCGCGCACAGCGAGCGAGCGGCGCGCAAGCGCGCGGACGAGGTCATGCAGATCGTCGACCTGCATCCATACAAGCACCGCAACGCAGAAGGAAACGGAAGCGCTCGGCCCATTGCTCCGTCGCATCCGCGACCAGCTCGGCGCGACGATCCTTCTGATCGAGCACGACATGCCGCTCATCATGGGGTTGTCCGACGTGATCTACTGCCTCGACCTGGGTCGCGTGATCGCGAAAGGCACACCGGAAGAGGTGCAGCGGACGCCGCAGGTGATCGAGGCGTACCTCGGCGCCCGCGCGGCCGAGCAGCTGGAGGCGGCGCTGGCGAACGAGAACGGCAAGAAGCCGGCGCGCCGACGCGCACCGGCCAAGACGGCGAAGACGGCGAAAGCGAGACGCCGATGACCGAGCGTCCGCCGATCGGCGCTCCGATCCTCGTCGCATCCGACGTCGACGTCTTCTACGGCAAGGTGCAGACCCTGTACGGCGTCGACTTCGAGGTGCGGGAGGGAGAGATCGTCGCGCTGCTCGGCGTCAACGGCGCCGGCAAGTCGACGCTGCTGCGCGCGATCAGCGGCGTCCTTCCGTGCGCGCGCGGCCAGATCACGTTCCAAGGCGCGCGCTTCGACGGCCTCGAATCCGACGAGATCGTGCGGCGCGGCGTCGTGCAGGTCCCCGGCGGGCGCGGCACGTTTGCCGGCCTGACGATCGGCGAGAACCTTCGGCTCGGCGGCTACATCTTCCGGCGAGACAAGAAAGCCTTGCGCCGCGAGACCGAGCGCGTCCTCGAGTACTTCCCATGGCTCGCCGGCCGCATGGATCAGCACGCGGGCACGCTGTCCGGCGGCGAGCAGCAGCAGCTGCTCTTGGCGCGCGCGTTCATGAGCCGCCCGAAGCTGATGATGATCGACGAGCTGTCCTTGGGTCTGGCCCCGATCGTCGTCGAGCAGCTGTTGTCCCTCGTGTCCGAGATGAACCGGCAGGGAACGTCGATCGTTATCGTCGAGCCGCATGTGGATCTGGCGCTTGAGTTCGCCGACCGCGCGTACTTCCTGGAGAAAGGCGAGGTCCGGTTCCACGGGCCCGGCGCGGAGCTGCTCGAACGAGACGATCTGCTGCGGTCGGTGTTCTTGGCCGGCGTTGCGGAGGCACAGCTGTGAGCATGTGGCGGAAGGCGATGATCGTGTGCGCGACTGCGGCGCTGGCCGCGCTCGGCGCGGCGCCGGCGAACGCGAAAGCAACGGCGCCCGCAAGCACCACCGAGAAGCAGGTCAGCGCCGACGCAACGAGCATCGCGTTCGCTGTGCGGCCGAGTGTCGATGAAGGCGGCGCGGCGCCCCTGAACTTCTACATCGGCTACTCCGAGGCGAATGCTTCGATGCCCGATGCAGAAGCGGACGGGCAAGCGTCGTGGTACCAGTTCGGCATCGCCGAGACGGCGGCGTTCGAGCCGCCCGAGAACTGCACCCCGCAGAAGAACGCGCAAGCGACTCTCGACGGCGTCACCGACCTGCAAGCGTGGGCGACGGACTACATCCAAGCCGAAGTGAAGACCATCTCCGCCGGCGGCCAGCCACAGCCTCCCGGCGTCCCCGGCTTCCGACACGCATGCACGGAACGGTTGCCCGGTTTCGCACAGTCTCGGTTCCCGTCGACGCAGACGATCCCGGTACGCGCGACCGACGACTACCTCACCAAGCCGTCGTACGCGAACACGTGCCGTCAGGATCCGTCGTCTCCTGCGTGCGACGCGTACAAGCAGTTCTGGCCGACGTTCTCGAGCACTCTCGGCAAGGTCGTGCGCGACGGCTCGTTCGCGGCGACGGCGACTGATCAGCCCTCGCAGGTCTCCGACGGCGTGCTCATGGGCGCAGGCGACGGAACGGTGGTCTCGATCGGCCTGTCACGCAGCACGTCGGTCTCGCGCGTCGAGGGGTCGACGCTTACCGTCCAGGCGACTGAAGCGACCGTCAGCACGATCATCACCGGCGTTCAAGGGCTCGGTCCCGCGGTCGGCGTTACGGCACAGCAGCTGCAGCTGGCGAAGGTGCCCGAGCAGCTGGGCAGCAACCTACAGCTCGGTGCGGTGTCGCAGACGCACTCGTGCGACACGGGGGCAGCAGACCCGACGACGCTCATCGCAGACGCCGGGGGCTTGATGATCTTCGGCCGCCAGGCGAACCCCGGTCCCGGGGCAGGCATCATGATCGGCGGCGCGTGCGTGCGGGCGCGCATCGAAGCGAACGAGATCACGATCCCGTCCTTCTTGCCCGGCGTCGGTCTCCCGGGGGTGCTGCCGTCGTCGCTCCTGATCCCGGGAACCAAGGGCCTCCCGTGCCTCGGGTGCAGCGCCCCGCGCCTCGGTGCGCCGCAGGTCGTCTCTCGCATCGTGACGCGGACGTATCTTCGCGGGCCGATCGCATGGCGAACCGCGCCGTACTGGGGGAGCGCGCTCGGTGCGCTCGCGCTCTTCGCCGGGCTGTCGTACCGGTTCCGGCGAACGCCGTTGTTCGCGCCGGTCGCGACGGCGACGAACCGTTTCGCGCGCCAGTTCATCCGCGGCTAGCGACAGGTATCCTTGCGGCCATGTGCCGCGCCGTGTGGGTGATGATCGTCGCGCCGACGGCCGACGCTGCGAAAGCGTTACGCCGAGCAGCCGGTCCCGAGGCTCAAGTCGTCGCGATGCCGATCTCGTCCGATGAAGCCGTCGAAACGCTGGGTTCCTCGCGCGCCGACGTAGTGGTGATCTCGTCGGACCTTCCCGAAGCGAGCGCAGTCGTCTCGAGGATCCGAGACGCTGCGCCGCAGGCTGCTCTCGTGTGGGTCGGCCCCGCCGCGCCGGACGGCGCGCACGCGTCGATCGACGAGGCGTCGGACGCGCTCGAAGGGGCGATCACACGCGCGCTGCTGGCCGCGCGCGCTGCGAAGTAAGGGCTAGCCGCCGCCTTCTCCGCCGATATCGACGACGGGGTCGAGGATGACCAGCAGGTCCCGCTCGGCGCCGCACGCCGAGCAGATCTTGCGGTCGTTGGCGGGGTCGTAGACGTAGGTGCCGGGCTGCTCGAGCACGATCACCTTGTCGCCGCAGGAAGGGCAGCGCTGGACGTCTTTCCTATTCAGCAGCCCGTGCCGGTCGAGGAGATCCACGACCTGGCTACGGATCGAGGCTCGGACGGCACGCGCGAGGCGTGCGTGGTCGGGGGAGATGAAATGCGTCTCCCGGAGGTCGATCACCGCGTCTGACTCGGTCACGGTCGGCCCCTTTCTCCCATGGCGCACTGTATCTGGCGGATGTGACTATTCCCAGGGGACGGAACGGACAATCATCCTGCGGCTTGCGCCCGTCTCCCCAGGCTGGCACGCTGCCGCCCATGGACAAGAATTTCTTCGAAACATTCGATGAGCGGAAGAAAGAATTCGCAGGTCGGGCGGGGGAAGGCGAGGAAGTCACCGCCGAGCTGATCCTGGGGAACGGACGGATCTACCGGGTCGACCGGATCGTCGAAACCACGGATTCCTGGCTCCACGCGGACGTCCACGAGACCGAAGACGACGCCCGGCAGCTCTCGGTCGTCCTGCCCTACTACCAGATCACGCAGGTCCTTTTCGAGCGTCCCAAGCCCAAGATGAGGCACGCGGGTTTCAGCCGCTAGCCCGGTGCGCGCGCGGCGAACATCGCCGCGATCAACGGCATCGCTTCGTGCTCCGCCGCCGGATCCACGATCGCGTTGATCACGCTGGGCTTGGCGGAAACGAGCGCGTTGGTGACGGCGATCTCGAGCTGCTTCGGTGTCTCGACGCGATCCCCCGTGCCGCCGGCGAACTCGGCGAGCAGCTCGTAGGGCGCGACGGGCAGGTCACTCGCGAGCGCGCGCCCGTACAGCGCGCGCTGCAGATGACGGACGATGCCCCAGCCGCCGTCGTTGCCGATCACCGCGGCCACCGGCAAGCCGTGTCGGGCAGACGTTTCCACTTCCATCGCCGTGAACCCGAACGATCCGTCCCCGCATATCGCAACGACCGGCCGCTCGGGACGAGCAGCCTTCATCCCGATGGCCCACGGCAGCCCCATGCCGAGCGCACCCATCGCCGACGCCGCCGAGGTGTGGAACGACGAGGGCGCGCGCGCGGGGATCGCATCGATCGCCCACAGCGCGAGCTCGCCGGCATCCACCGTCACGATCGCATCCGGCGTGAGCTTCGACGCGACCTCCGCGATCATGCGTCCCGGATGAAGCGGCGCCGACGAGATCTGCGCGCGCTTCGCGACGTCGGCCGCACGCGCATCGACCGCGTCGCGCAAACGCTTCACCCAGGCGTCGGCGTCGAGTGCGGTGGCGTCTTGTAAAAGAGCGTCCAACGTCGCACCGGGGGATGCGACCAGAGCGATCTCGGCGGGGCGGCCGATCGCGAACGCGTTCGGATCTTGGTCCACGCGGATCAGCGTGCAGCCCGGATGGAACGCGCCGTTGCCCATGAGAACGTCGAGCTCCGCTCCGAGCACAAGCGCGACGTCTGCCTCGCCGAAGATCGTCTGCGCTGCCGGCGCGAGCAGGTTCGGGAACCCCATGCACAGCTCGTGATCGTCGGAGAGCAGCCCTCGCGCGGCGCGCGCGGTGAATACCGGGATGCGCGCGCGCTCGGCGAACGCGCGCAACGCGTCGCCGGCACCGTCCCAGAAGCACCCGCTCCCAGCGATGATGACGGGTCGCTCGGCCGAACCGAGGCGGCGCGCGATCTCGGAAACATTGGGCGTCTCCGCATCGCGTTCCGGCGTGTGAAGCGAGATCTCTTCCACACCGCGTTCCACTCGGCGCTGCTGTACGTCCATCGGCAATTCGACGACGACCGAACCCGGCCGTGGTGCGCCGGCGATCTGGCAACTCCGAGAGATCAGCGCCGAGGCTTCCGCTGGGTCTTCCAACAGAACGGACCATTTCGAGATCGGCGCCGCCATCCCGGCCTGGTCCTGATCGCCGGGGTGTCCCTTCCCGCGATCGGTCAACGCGACGCCGCCGGTGAGACACAACACGGGGATCCCCGAGAACGTCGAGTCGGCGAGCGCCGTCGCAGCGTTCGTCAGCGCCGGTGTGTTCGACACGACGACGACGCCCGGCTCGCCCGTCGCCAGGGCCCAGCCGGCGGCCATCCACGCCACGCCCCGCTCGTCGCGGCCGTCGACGATCCGGATCTGCTCGTCGTCGCACGACTCCAGGATCGGATTGGTGTGGTCGCCGCACAGCGCGAACACCGTCGACACGTCGCGCGCGCGCAGCGCCCGCGCGACTTCCGATGCGCCCGTCGCCACGTGCGCCGAGCTAGTGCTCGGTCCCTTCTTCGACGACGTCGAGCGGTTCCTCCCCGCGTGCGACCCGGTTGCAGTTGGCCATCGCCGCCTGAAGGATCCGCAGCAGAGACTCCGCTGTGACACCGGCCATGTGCGGGGAGAACGTCACGTTGTCGAGCGCGAGCAACGCATCGTCCGGAGGTGGCGGCTCCGGGTCGTAGACGTCGAGCGCGGCCGCTCTGATGCTCTTCGATCGAAGGGCATCAACGAGTGCATCGTGATCGACCACCGGACCGCGCGACGTGTTCACCAGGATCGCTTCCGGTTTCATCATCTCGAGCTCGCGCGCGCCGATCAACGCTTTCGTCTTGCCGGTCGCCGGCACGTGCAGCGTCACCACGTCTGCTTCGCGTAGCAGCTCGTCCAGCTCGCGGTACTCGGCACCGAGCTGCAGCTCAACGTCGGGGCCGGGCCGGTACGCATCGTGGTACACGATCTTCATGTCGAAGCCGCGCGCGCGCTTCGCGACTTCGCGTCCGATGCGGCCGAGACCCACGATCCCGATGGTCTTGCCGGCAAGCTCGAACACGCCCTCTTGCATGAGCGTGACGTTCGCGAACTCGCCCCGCGCAAGCGCGTTGTGTCCTTCGGTCAGGCGCCGCGAGGCGGCGCCGGCCATCAAGATCGCCCACTCCGCAACCGTGTGTGCCTCGGCGCCCGAGGACGCAACGGTCGCGACGGGAACGCCGGCCGCGCGCGCAGCCTCGACGTCGACGTGCTCGAAGCCGTGGCCGGGAACCTGGATGAGGCGCAGCTTGCGGCACCGGTCGATCAGGGATGCGTCGACGCGCGCGAGGGCGGCGAGGATGAACTCGGTTTCGGCCGCGACGTCGTCGGGCACGTCCTCCTGCGCGCCGAACCCTTGCACGTCCCATCCCTCGCCGAGGAGGTAGCCGAAGAAGGTGCCCGCCATCGCAGGCTCGTGCGGCGGCTGCACCAGTGCGATCGCCTTCATGTCTGCTCCCCCGCGCCCACGACCAGGCAGGATAGAAGCGAAGCGGCTCCCGACGCGAAACATCCGCTCGGACCGGGGTTACCCTGCCGGGCAGATGAGCGACCTCGAGGATGCGCTCGAGCGCGCGCGTGCAGGCGACGCGAACGGGATGGCCGAGCTCTACCGCGCCTACGCCGCGCCGCTACTCGCGTACCTCGTCACCCAGGTACGGCGGCGGGAAGACGCGGAGGATCTGCTCGGCGAAGTCTTCCTGTCTGCGATGCGGGACGTGTCGCGATTCGATGGGAACATCGGCGGCTTCCGGGCGTGGCTCTACCGGATCGCGAGCAACAGGGCCGTCGACCTCGCGCGGCGAAACGCGCGCCGGCCGGAGGACCCGTTGGCGGTCGCGTTCGAGCAGCCCGGCGAAGCGGATCCGGCCGGTGAGGCGCTCGGCAGGGTCGATCGAGAGCGGCTGTGGCGGGCCGTGATGGCCCTTCCCGAAGCGCAGCGGCAGGTCGTCGCGATGCGCCTCGCAGGAGGCTTGAGCGCGCCGGAGATCGCCACCGTGGTCGGGAAGCCGCTCGGAGCGGTCAAGGCGCTGCAGCATCGCGCTCTAGTGAACCTCACCAAGGCCCTCGGCGGGCCGTACCCAGGCGTCCCCGAAGGGCGCTTGGAAGGACGAGAGGAGACCATTGACTGACGCGCGCGAGCACGACGCCCTGGATGCTGCTTTGGACCGGCTGGTCCAAGGCGAGCCAGCATCTGCTCCCGAGGGGCTGGAACCTCTTCTCCAGACGGCTCGTGCCGCGCGCGAAGCGTTTTCCATCGCGGTGCCCGAAGGGGTCGCCCGCGCCCACGTCGCCACGCTGACCGGGGTGGCAACGTTGGAGCGCAGGCGACCTCGCCACCGCGTCGCGCTCGTTCTGATCGCCGCCGCGATCACCGCGATCCTTCTGGGGGGAGCGGCCGTCACCGCGTCGGCCTCCGCGCTTCCCGGCGAGATCCTCTACCCGGTGAAGCGGGCCGTGGAACGGATCGAGCTCGTGATCCACAGCGATCCCGCCTCGCGCACAAAGCTCCACCTCGAGTTCGCGCAGCGCCGCTTGGCCGAGCTGAGCGCTCTGCAAGCGTTGCGGCGCGCCGGTCAGAAGGTGGACGTCGGCGCCGCGATGAGCTCGTACCAAGCCGAAGTCAAGGCGGCCGAAGATGCGCTTGCCGCCGATGCCTCGAGCGCCGGGTATCAGGCGCTCGCCGCCTCGCTCGACGCACAGCTGCAACGCCACCTCGCGGTGCTGGCCGCCCTGAGGGTCGGCGCGATCCCCGGACCGGCGCAGGTTGCGATCACCAACACGATCCAACACGTCGGTAGCGCGCTCAGCGCGCGCGATGCGGCGCTACTGGTCTAGCTTCCAGAGCCGAACCGCGTTGCCCGCGAGGATCTTCTCGCGTTCCGTCGGGTCGATGCCGACGAACGTCTCGTCGATCACCTTGCGGCTGTACGGCCAGTCGCACCCGTGGTGCGGGTAGTCGGTCGACCACATCATGTTCTCGACGCCGACCGCGTGACGGATCTGCAGGCCGATGACGTCCATGATGAAGGTCGCGGCGAAGTTCTGGTGCCAGTAGTAGCTGGGCGCCTCTTTGATGTTGATCTCGCCCCAACCCCGGTTGCGCCAGTAGCGATCGTCGAGCTGCTCCATGAAGTGAGGGATCCAGCCGACGCCGGTCTCGATCAAGATCACCTTGAGATCCGGGAACCGGTCGAAGATGCCTTGGAAGATCATGTTGCCGAGCGTAGGCGGCACCATCGCGAACACGCCGGCCATCCCGCCGATCGCGCGCTGGTTTGCGTTCGGCGCGCCTTTCTTGACGCCCTGAGTCGCGGTCGAGCCGGCCTTCTGCGCCTTCATGCGCGACTCGCGCCCGATCACGTTGATATGGATCGTGAGGGGCAAGCCCGACTCGACGAGCGCGGCCCAGAACTTGTCGTCTTCATCCGACAGGTTCTCCTTGCCTGACGGCCAGCACCCGATCACCACACCTTTGGCGCCCTTCTCTTTGGCCTTCTCGAGGTAGCGGATCGCGTTGTCGACCCCCGTTGACGGGAGCTGGAACATCGGGATCTGGCGCTTCGGGTCGACGGCGAACTCGTCGAACGCGAACTCGTTGTAGGCGTCGACACCGGCGTGCACGAGCTCGTCGTCGGCGTTACCCAACCAGTGCCCGATCGTGCGCTGCGGAGGGAAGATGATCTCGGCGTCGATGCCGTCGATGTCCATGTCCTCGAGGCGCGCCTTGCCGTTGAAGCAACCCGGGCGCACATCGGGATCGTCGTAGCTGACCCCGTGCCATCGGAAGTCTTCGAAGCGCTTCCCAGGCGTGGTCGTCAGGCCGATCGGGTCCGGGTTCGCCGAGCCCGCGTAGAGCCACGCATCGCCGCCTTCGTGGTCCTTCACGAGCTTAGGCGCGTGCTCCTGATACTTCTCCGGCAGGTGGTTCTTCCAGATGTCCGGCGGCTCGGTGATGTGAACGTCGGCAGAGATGATCTTGTAGTTCATTGGACACCTCCTGACTTGCGAGGTTAAGAGTCACCTGACGACGGTGTCAACGCAGACGACATCGCCGGAGGAATTGTCAGGGCACCCTACGTCTCGGCTTGGAGGCTAACGATGAAATGGAACGGGGCGGTCGTGTTGATAACGGGCGCGTCTCGCGGCATCGGCCGGGAGATCGCGGTCGCGGCAGCGAAGCGCGGCGCTCGCGTCGGCCTCATGGCGCGTTCCAAGGACGAGCTGAGCGAGGTGCTCGACGCATGCGAAGGCAACGGCGCGATCGCCGTCGGCGACGTCGCCGAACGCATGCAAGTCGAAGGCGCGCTTGAGTCACTGCAGCGCGAGCTCGGCCCGGCCGACGTCCTCGTGAACAACGCCGGCATCGGGGCGTACGGGCGGGTGACGGACACCGACGTTGAAACGTTCGAGAAGATGATGCGCGTCAACTACTTCGGCACCGTGTACGCGACGAAGGCGGTCCTGCCCGGGATGATCGAACGCGGCCGTGGCCACATCGTGATGATCGCGTCGATCGCCGGACGCATCGGGGCCCCGCTGGAGGCCGGCTACTCCGCGTCGAAGTTCGCGATGGTTGGCTTCAGCGAAGCGCTCTCGATGGAGATCAAGCGGAAGGGCGTCGGGTTGAGCATCATCGACCCCGGGCCGGTGGACACGCATTTCACCGAGGCGCGCGGCGTCCCGTTCGCCTCCAACACGCCGAAGCCGGTGAAGCCCGAGGCCGTTGCCTCGCTCGTGATGCGCGCGGTCGAGCGCAACAAGGCGGAGAAGTTCATCCCCTCCTGGCTCGGGCCCGCCTACACGTTCAAGACGCTCGTTCCGCCGGCGTACCGGGTCGGGACCAT
>VAWS01000027.1 GCA_005884515.1 Actinomycetota bacterium | reverse complement strand
GGGATGAGCGAAGCCGCCGCGACGTGGTGGCTGGATCGGAAGCAAGAGATCGAGAAAGCAGAGCTCGTCGAATCGCTCGCCGAGCTTGCCTGGCGCGGACTGGCAGCGCTGCCTCGCCGCAAGGAGGACGAGTAGGTGGCGAAAGGCGGTTACCAGCGCCAGCGGTTGCAGCAGAAGAAAGATGCGGAGCGTAAGGCTCGCAAGCGCGCGCGCCGAAACAAGGTTGCAGCCCAGTGGGCCATCGGTATCGCCGTCCTGGCATTGCTCGGCACGGTGCTCGGTGTAACCCTGACGGGCGGCAAGAAGAAGCCGTTGGCGAACCCGAGCGCGTCACCGTCGGCGTCGATCACACCGAGCCCAAGCCCGACCCCGTACTACTTGATCCCCGGCTGCACGAAGCCGAGCTCGGCGAAGCCGAACGGCAAGCAGTTCAAGAAGGCTCCGCCGATGACGATCGACAAGAGCAAGACTTACATCGTCACGGTGAAAACCACCTGCGGCACCATGACGTGGAAGCTCGATCCGAAGATCGCGCCGATCGCGGTGAACAACATCGTGTTCTTGGTGAAGCAGCACTTCTACGACAACACGATCATCCACCGAGTCAATGTTGTAACGGCCGCGGATGCTGCATCGAGTGGCGGAAGCCCGTACGCGATCGTCCAGGGCGGAGATCCAACAGGAACCGGCAGCGGCGGTCCTGGCTATCAGTACACGGGGGAAGCGCCGCCGAAGGGTGAGAAATTCCCGCGAGGCACGCTAGCGCTTGCAAACGCCAACTCCTTATCGACCGACGGTAGCCAGTTCTTCGTCGTGGTTCAAAGCTGGCCAACGCTGCCCCCTCAGTACACAGTCTTCGGAACCGTAACGGGGGCTGCCAGCTTCATGACGCTCGATCGGATGATCAAGGCTCAGGGCTCAGACCTCGGCCAGGGCCTCGGTATCTCACCCAACCCAAAGATCAAGATCATCTCGGCAACGGTCGCCGTTCAGTAGCTCAGCTCTGTCTGCCGACCGAGAAGTACTTCGCTTCGGGGTGGTGGACGATGATCGCGCTCGTCGACTGCTCGGGGTCCAGCTGGAACTCCTCCGATAGCTCGACGCCGATGCGCCCGGGCTCCAGCAGCTCGAACAGCTGCTTCTGGTCCTCGAGGTTCGGGCACGCGGGATAACCGAACGAGTACCGCGAGCCGCGGTAGCCCTGATCGAACAAGCCTTTCGGGTCGCCCGCGTCGTCGCCCGCGATTCCAAGCTCTTCGCGGATGCGCTGGTGCCACAGCTCGGCGAGCGCTTCGGCCATCTCGACGCCGAACCCGTGCAGGTAGAAGTACTCCTGGTACTTGTTCTGCGCGAACAGCTCGCGCGCGCGCTCGCTGACGCGTCGGCCCATCGTGACGAGATGGAACGCGACGACGTCCATCTCGCCGGAGTCGACGCTGCGGAAGAAGTCGGCGATGTTCAGATGCCGGTCGCGCGGCTGGCGTGGGAACGTGAAACGCACCCACTCCGTCTTGGCGTCCTCGCGGTAGACGATCAGGTCGTCGCCCTGCGACTGAGCGTGGAAGTAGCCGTACACGGCCGCGGGCTGCAGGATCTTCTCGGCGATCGACGTCGAGAGCAGCTCGCGGAAGATCGGCTCGGCGTGCTCGTTTAGCCACGCTTCGTACTCTTCCTTCGACTGCTCTTTCTTGCGCTTGAACTCCCACTGGCCTCGGTAGAGCGCCACTTTGTTGAGGTACTCCGCGACTTTCGGAACCTCGATCGCTTTCACGACGCGGCTGCCGTAGAACGGTGGCGTCGGGATCGGCACGTCGGTCGCGACGTCCGAGCGCGTCGGCTGCTCGGACACCTGGATCGCCGGCGTCGCTTTGCGCACGCGCTTCTCCTTCGGCGCGGCCTCGACGGTCGCGCCGCCGCGCTTCTCGGTCATAAGCGCGTCCATCGTGTGCAGACCTTCGAACGCGTCGCGCCCATAGAACACCTTGCCGTTGTAGATCGTGCGCAGGTCGCCCTCGACGTAGCTTCGGGTCAGGGCTGCTCCACCCAGGATCACCGGCCAGTGCGACAGGTCACGGCGGTTCAATTCCTCGAGGTCCTCGCGCATCACGACGGTCGACTTCACGAGCAGCCCGGACAGGCCGATCGCGTCGACCTTCTCGCGTTCGGCGGCCTCGATGATCGAGGTGATCGGCTGCTTGATGCCGAGGTTGAACACCGTGTAGCCGTTGTTCGTCAGGATGATGTCGACGAGGTTCTTGCCGATGTCGTGGACGTCGCCCTTCACGGTCGCAAGGACGACTTTGCCCTTGCCGCCGTCCTCCACTTTCTCCATGTGCGGCTCGAGGTGCGCGACCGCTGCCTTCATCGTCTCCGCAGACTGCAGGACGAACGGCAGCTGCATCTCGCCCGAGGCGAAGAGCTCACCGACGACCTTCATCCCTTCCAGCAGGTAGTCGTTGATGATGTCGAGCGCTGCGTGCGTCTTCAGGGCTTCGTCGAGATCGTCCGTCAGCCCGTCGCGCGCGCCGTCGATGATGCGACGCTTCAGCCGCTCTTCGAGCGGTAAGGCTTTGAGCTCATCTTCGCGCTTCGCCGCGCCGCCGCCCTCGACCCCTTCGAACAGCTCGATGAATTCCTGGAGCGGATCGTAGGTGTCGGTCCTACGGTCGTAGATCAGGTCGAGCGCCACCTCGCGCGCGCGCTCGTCGATCCGGTTCATCGGCAGGATCTGCGCCGGCGACACGATCGCCATGTCGAGGCCGCGCGCGACCGCCTCGTTGAGGAACACCGAGTTGAGTACCTGGCGCGCGGCGGGCTTGAGGCCGAACGACACGTTCGAGATGCCGAGGCTCGTGAACGAGTCGGGGAAGTGCTTCTTGACCTGCTCGACCCCGTCCAGCGTTTCGACGCCGGCGCGGCGCGTCTCCTCCTGGCCGGTCGAGACCGGCAAGACGACGCAGTCGAAGATGATGTCTTGCGGCCGAAGGCCGAACTCGTCCACGGCGACCTTGTAGATCGCGGTCGACGCTTCGAGCTTCCACTGGGCGGTCGTCGCTTGCCCGCGCTCGTCGATCGCGATCGCGACGCAGGCGGCACCGTACTTCTTCGCGTTGCGGAGGTTTTTCTCGATCCGGGTCTCCGGGCCGCGGCCTTCTTCGAGGTTGATCGAGTTGATGATCGGGCGGCCGCCGATGCGCTTCAGCCCCGCCTCGATCACGTCGGGCTCCGTTGAGTCGAGGACGATCGGGATCGTCACCTGGGTCGCGAAGCGTGAGATCACTTCGTTCATGTCGGCGCCGCCGTCGCGCCCGACGAAGTCGATGTTCACGTCGATCGCGTGCGCGCCTTCGCGGACCTGATCGCGCGCAACCTGAACGGTCTGGTCCCAGTCACCACGATCGACGAGGTCTTTGAACTTGCGCGACCCTTGGGCGTTCGCGCGCTCGCCGATCACGAAGAACGACGTCGCCTGCTTGAACGGCTGCGGGATGTATAGGCTCGCCGCCGCCGGTTCCATCGTCGCGGTGCGTTCCGGCCTGGGGTGATCGCGGAGCGCCGACACAAGCTGCTCGATATGGTCCGGCGTCGTGCCGCAGCAGCCGCCGACCATGTTCACGCCGAACTCATCGACAAAGATCTTGTGGTAGCGGACGAGCTCCTCGGGCGACAGGTTGTAATGCGCGCGCCCTTGCACCATCTCGGGCAGGCCTGCATTCGGCTGCACGCTCACGAGCTTCGGCGAGTTCTGGCAGATGTAACGGACGTGCTCGACCATCTCGACCGGCCCTGTCGCGCAGTTGATGCCGATCGAGTCGACGACGTCGAACGCGTGCAGCGTCGCGACCGCGGCACCGATCTCAGAGCCGAGCAGCATCGTCCCCTCGGGCTGGATCGTGACTTGGACCATCAAGGGCACGCGCTTCCCCGTCGCGTCGAACGCGTTCACCACGGCGGCCACCGCCGCTTTCACCTGCAGCAGGTCGAACGCCGTCTCGATCAGCAGCGCGTCGACCCCGCCGTCGAGCAGTCCTCGCGCCTGCACCGTGTACGACTCTTCGAGCTTCTCGAACGTCGTCTGTCCCAAGCTTGGCAGCTGCGTGCCGGGGCCCATCGAGCCGACGATCCATCGCGGCCGGTCGGTGAAGCTCGACGCGGCTTCGCGCGCGAGCTTCGCGCCGATCACGTTGATGTCGTAGACCTTTTCGGCTTGCCCGTACTCGCCTTGCACGAGCAGGTTCCCGCCGAACGTGTTGGTCTCCACGCAGTCGGCACCGGCCTCGAAGTACTTCGCATGAACGTCGCGAACGATGTCGGGGCGGGAGAGGTTGAGCACCTCAGAGTTGTTCTCCTGGCCACAGTAGTCGTCGAGCGACAGGCCGGCGGCGTGCAGCTGGGTGCCCATCGCACCGTCGAAGATCAGGACGCGCTCGCGCAGCGCATCGAGGAGGCTGCTCATGGGAGCGATTGTAGGGGCCGAGCCGGAGCTAGAGGGGAAGATTCTCCTCCGGAACGTCTGCGAGCATCGGGCAGGTCGCATCGCGCTCGGAAACGGTCGGGCTCTCGCCCGGCCAGAGGATCTCGAGCGCGGGATCGGCCCAGAAGATGCCCAGCTCGTCGGTGCCGTCGAAGTACTGGTCGACCATATACAGCAGCGTTGTGTCGGTCACGGCGTAGAACCCGTGTGCAACGCCCGGCGGGATGTAGATGCCTCGGTCGTCGCCTTCCTTGATCTCCAACGTCTCGGTCTTCTCGGCGGTCTTGGACGCGGCGCGGAAGTCGAACAGCGCGATGAACGCGTGGCCGTGGGTGACGTACCAGTAGTCTGCTTGGAACAGGTGGTAGTGCATCCCGCGCAGCACGTTGGCCTTGGATTCCGAGCGGTTCACCTGGACCATCTTGCGCGCGCCCGGTACCCATTCCTCGCGGAAAATCTCCGTGAAACGGCCCCGGTCGTCGACCGCAGAATCGGGGTGTACGTAGTACACCCCGTCGATGACCTCCGATGGCGCCACCCGGGCATTCATATGAACGGCAGTGTACCGGAGCAGCCTGGGACCTGCGCGCGGGACTCCGATGGTAGCGTTGTGAGCATGTGCAGGAGCATCAAGACACTGCGGCGCGCGGATCAGCCCGCGACCGAGCAGGAGATCAGCGAAGCGGCGCTGCAGTACGTGCGCAAGGTGAGCGGCTACCGCGCACCGGCGAAGCGGAACGAAGAGGCGTTCGACGAGGCGGTGCGCGAGATCGCGCAGGCGTCGCAGAAGCTGCTCGATTCGCTCGTTACGCACTGAGCGTGCCTTCAGCCGAGAGCCAGCTCGCGCTGGCCAACGCGTCGCGGATCGCCGGCGGCCGTGTCTTGGTCGTGGGTTTCGATACGGACGTTGCGCGCGCTCTGTCGCCGGCGACCGTCTTCTATCAGAGTTGGCGCGCCTATCGTTCTTCTGCCGACGTCGACGACGTGCACTTCGGTCCGTGGTTCTTGTCCGAGCAGCCCTACGACATGGCGTTGGTCGAGATGCCGAAAGAGACCGAGAGGCTGCGCATGGCGCTTTCGATGGCGCGCGCTTCCCTGGTCGCCGGCGGGCGATTGGTGCTGATCGGCCGCAACGACGCGGGGATCAAGTCGGCGGGCCGGCACCTCTCGGAGATGACGGTGTTCACGGACGAGATCGTCGGGCGAGCGCTCGAGGTTCACAGCTTCCCGGGCGTGTTCGCGCACGGCCGCATCGATGAAGGGACCCGGCGGCTGCTCGCCCTGCTACAGGTCGACAGCGGTGCGCGCGCGTTGGACGTTGGATGCGGGAACGGCGTGATCGGCGGGTGGCTCCGGAAGGGTGGCGTGTCGTGCGACTCGTGCGACGTCGATGCGTTGGCGGTCGAAGCTGCATCTCGGACCGCCGCTTCGGCGTTCGCGTCGGATGTCTACTCCGACGTCGCCGGAACGTACGACGTCATCGTGACCAATCCGCCGTTCCACGCCGGCGTCCGGACCACGTCGGCCGTGGCGATCCGCATGATCGAGGGCGCGCCGGCGCATCTGGAATCCGGCGGCGAGATGTGGCTCGTTGCGAACCGGTTCCTCGACTACCTAACGCCGCTCCGAGAGGCGTTCGCGCGCGTGGATGTCGTCCACGAGGACAACAAGTTCCGCGTGTACCGGACGAGACGGTGATCTTCCACATCGCGACGCGGGACGCGTGGGACGAGGCTGCGCGCGCCGGTGTCTACCGCGCGGACACGCTCGCGACCGAAGGCTTCATCCATTGCTCGGAGGCGAATCAGGTCGCGGAGGTCGCCAACGTTCGCTTCCGCGGCCGGCAAGACCTCGTGCTGCTGTGGATCGATCCTGCGCGCGTGCGCGCGGAGATCAAGTACGAGGAAGCGTCGGACGGCTCGGGAACGTTCCCGCACATCTACGGGCCGCTCGACATCGATGCGGTCGCGCGCGTCACTGAGTATCGCGAGCACAACGGAACATTCCCAACGCCGAACTAGGGCCGCGCGGCCATTCTCGTAGCCGTGTGTGACGCATACGATGCAGATCGACATCAAGAAGGTCCGAACAACAAGAAGGCGCCTCATTAGAGGCGCCTTCTTCAGTCTGTGCCGAAGACAGCATAGCGAGGACGGAGAGCGGATTCCCTTGAAGGAGCGTTAACTCCTTAGAAAGGAGGTGATCCAGCCGCACCTTCCGGTACGGCTACCTTGTTCACGTGATCCCCATATCGCTAAGGGGCGTGGACTATATCTTCATCCTGAATTCGCTCAGGAGCTCGGCGTGTAGTCTCTGAGGGGTCAACGAGCGGGCGCTCGCGACTTCCCTGCTGATTGTCCGCACCACCGGATTTTCACTGTTATCTCGCAGAGATAACGAGTACCGGATGGATGCTCGGAGTTTCCAGCAAATAGCCGAGTTTTTCACTCATCGTTACCGATGAGGGTCGCAACTGACTTACGACTTCGTCCCAATCGCGAACCCTACGCTCGACAGCTCCCTCCCTTGCGGGTTGGGCCACTGGCTTCACGTATTGCCCACTTTCAGGACGTGACGGGCGGTGTGTACAAGGCGATGCTGCTCGACCACCAATAAGAATCGGCGCACCACAGACCGAGTGCGTACGCGTCGGTTGTGTCTCTGACGAATGCACTGTCGCGAACTTCCCTCGGTATTACCCGCACGCTTCACAGATTAGTAATCACCTGTGACAGGAAGGGCTTCACCGATATGAGCCGGTGTTTCCGCGGAGGATTGCTCCTCCGGGGGCCAATCGTCCTCTTGTTTGATTAGCCATGCAGCACCTGTACTGGTTCCCGATTCAACGGGTCGTTCCCCTTTCGGGGTTCTACTTCCAGCATGTCAAGCCCTGGTAAGGTTCTGCGCTTTGCATCGAATTGAGCCACGCGCTCCGCCGCTTGTGCGGGCCCCCGTCAATTCCTTTGAGTTTTAACCTTGCGGTCGTACTCCCCAGGCGGGGTGCTTAATGCGTTAGCTACGGCACAGAGGGACATACGCCCCCCACACCTAGCACCCACCGTTTACGGCTAGGACTACCCGGGTATCTAATCCGGTTCGCTCCCCTAGCTTTCGCGCATCAGCGTCAGGTACGGCCCAGCAAATCGCCTTCGCCACCGGCGTTCCTAGCGATATCTGCGCATTTCACCGCTACACCGCTAGTTCCACTTGCCTCTACCGACCTCAAGTCAACGCAGTATCGGATGCACGATCACAGTTGAGCCGTGACTTTTCACATCCGACTTGCGTAACCGCCTACGCGCCCTTTACGCCCAGTGAATCCGGATAACGCTCGCCCCCTACGTCTCACCGCGGCTGCTGGCACGTAGTTAGCCGGGGCTTCCTCGTTGGGTACCGTCACCGGGTTATGCACCCGGCTTCTTTCCCAACAACAGAGGTTTACAACCCGAAGGCCTTCATCCCTCACGCGGCGTCGCTGGATCAGGCTTTCGCCCATTGTCCAATATTCCCTACTGCTGCCTCCCGTAGGAGTCCGGGCCGTATCTCAGTCCCGGTGTGTCTGGTCGCGCTCTCACGCCAGATACCCGTCGAAGCCTTGGTGGGCCATTACCCCGCCAACAAGCTGATAGGCCGTGAGCTCCTCTCGGAGCGCCGGAACATTTGCCGGCCGGGGGATGCCCCCCTGCCGGGTCATCGGGTATTAGCGCTGGTTTCCCAACGTTATCCCCGTCTCCGAGGCAGATTGCTCACGTGTTACTCACCCGTTCGCCGCTCCGTAACGAGGGAGCAAGCCCCCTCGTCCGATCGCTCGACTTGCATGTATTAAGCACGCCGCCAGCGTTCATCCTGAGCCAGGATCAAACCCTCCATCGAAGTTTCATCCTGCTTTCGCAGGTTGACTTTCGGTGGTTTTAGGAACTGGGTTCCCGCTCTCTTTTACAAGCGTCTTGCCAAGCCCCACCGAAGTGAGGCTTGCGCGTTCGGCTGTGTCCTCGCTATGCAGTTTTCAAGGCACAGACAAACCGAGTCCCAGGACCCTAGAGGCCGTTGATGGCTCGGTAAGATTCCAACGCCGTCCGAGAGGACGGCAAGGGGATAGTATATCCCCCGCTCTCAGCCGTGCAACCAGCGGAAACGGCTGGGAAAATGGGTCGACAAAGCGGGAACGCCGGGGAGGGCTCGGATATGCCGAAAGTTGGCGACTACGTGATCATCGAGGGCACCAAGGTGGGCGCGCAGCGCCGCGAAGGAAACCTCGTCGGGATGGTCGGATCGTTGCTCAAGATCCAGTGGATCGACGGAACCGAGTCTGTCATCAGTCCGGGCGCCGGCGCCATCCGGATCGAGCCGCGCGCGGCAAGCTCGAAAGGATCATCGAAGAAGGCGCCCGCGGCGAAGAAAGCTCAGAAGAAGAAGAAGAAGAAGAAGACCGGCGGGAAGAAGCGCTAGCTCTTCGCGCGCGCCTTCGGCTCTGCGTCGGGAAGCGTGATAACGCGGGGGTTCTCGGGGGCTATCGCAGCCAGATCCTTCTGAAGGTTGCTCATCTGCTCACCGAGCGTGTCGATCCGCGCTTCCAGCTCCTCGCGAACATCCTCGACGCTGGCGTCGAGCTCTTCTCCGACGACCAGGTCGCTCAGCCGTTTCTCGATGCTGCTCACAGTCTGACGGATCTGGTCGGCTGTGCCGGCGAAGGCGATGAGCGCATCTTCAACGCGCGCCCTCATGACTGCCATCTCGCCGGCGATACGGCGAGCGTCGTCTTCGCGACTGCCGGTCGCACGCGCAAGGTCGATCTCGAGCGAGTCGAGGCGCGCTTCGATAGAAGTGAGAGCGTTCTCGATCTCCAAGGTCTCCAATACCTCCAGGGCGGGCGATGCGTAGGGCGGCGTCGCCGGAGGAGCCGCGGCTTTCGCCGGGCGCCGGGTGGAACCCCTAGGGGAAGGCATCGGGTGTTCGCTTAACGACAGCGGAGCCCAAAGGGTAGCGACGGGCCGGTCCTTTACACAAATGCATCAAAATGGGCGCCGGCCGGCGTTACGGGAAGCGGAGCGCGCGCACCTCGGCCGCCGCGGCCGCGTCGTTGGTCATCGCCTGCAGGTCGAGCTGCCCTTCCGCGCGCTCCACGTCCCGTAGGCGCGCCTTCGTCACCGGGCTCTTCGGCTCGAAGAGCACGCACGCTTCTTGGCACGGCGCGCTCGAGACTTCGAACGTGCCGAGAGCGCGCGCCTCTTCGATGATCTCGGTCTTGTCTCGCCC
>VAWS01000026.1 GCA_005884515.1 Actinomycetota bacterium | reverse complement strand
GTCGCGGCATCTTCGACGACGGCGAGATTCTCGAGCGTTTGCGACGCCACCTGGCCGAGCGAGTCGCCGGTGACCAACGCCTGCGCCCCGTCCCGCCGGGCGATTTCCGACGCGATGCGCATCATCATCCGGCGGTACAGGACGGTGCGGAGGTTCTCGGGACACGCGGTCACGATCTGCTGCTGCGCGGGAGCAAGCGGCACGAGGTACAGGTTCGTATCGAACTGACGCTGCGTCAGGATGGCCGCGATCTCCTCCACGTTGCGC
>VAWS01000025.1 GCA_005884515.1 Actinomycetota bacterium | reverse complement strand
GAATCGACCGCCATCGGCCCCGGAGAAGCGGTGAGCGGCACCGTCGTCGTCGTGACTGCAGCCGCGATCGCGGCCGAAAGTAAGACAAAGGTAACCGCGAGCGTTCCCATGGTCGTCAGGGATCGCGGCCGCGATATGGATCGAAGCGAGATCGTAGTTGTCCCCCCGTTAGCCCGTGTTGCCGGGCATTCTTCTACATCGTCGGGCTATTTCCTCTGCCCGGCTGGACGAGTTCGTTCAGCTCTTGATGGCGGTGCCGTTCGTTTCACCGTAGGCGTCGCGCAGGCCGCCGGGGGCGATCTCGACCGAGCTGCCCGGTGGCACGTGTGCCACCCACTGGGTCCCGTCGAACGTCGCCGGCACCGTCTGGACCACATGGCCGCTCGAATCGAGGACGCTGACGATCGCGCTCACCACTTCGCCGCCCGTTGCCCACGGGCGGAACGTGCACGTCGTGCAGATGATGCTCGCGTTGCCGTCGGTGGTGACGCCGTTGCCGCCGAGGTCGTCGTGCACGAACTTGATCGGGCTCTTGTACGTGCGCGGGTAGACGACCGGCCCGGTCGTGAACGTCACCGTTCCGTCCGGCGCGACGGTCAAGTGAGAAGCGCTCAGGCCTTGCCACGGTGACACGGTGAACGCGTTCGACATCAGCTCGTACGACTTCACGCCGCCGCCCTGGTGGATGAAGCCGTCGACCACGAAGCGGTACGTGCCGCTCGGGGTCTGCCCGCCGGGCACGTCCGCGCGCGGGTACGAATCGAACGCTTCGAACGACGCTTCCCAGGTCCAACGCTGCTTCCCGGACAGGCGGTCGGGCAACGCCGAAACGATGTCCGGTGGCTGATCGAGGATCGTCTGCACCTCGCCGCTTTGGTTCTCATATGGGCGCCACGTACCGTCGACCAAACGCTGCACGACGACGGTCGGGTTGTCCGTCCAGTTGTCCCCGCCGGTCCAGCGGAACACGGCTGCGTCGAAGCGCTGGATGTTCTTCGGCTGCGTGATCGGACCGGCCGGGCCTGCGCTGTCGGGGATCGTCGCGGTCCAGAGGTCGAACGCGGCCGACGCGACTTGGCCGATCGCGACCGCTTCGGCCTCTTGACGCTGCTCGTCGATGGCAGCCAAACCATCGAGCGGCTCGGCCGGGATCGGTGTGCCGCACATCAGGTTCGACGCCATCGACATCAGGCGCGTCACCATGTAGTCCGCGGTGTGCGCGCCGTACGACGTGAGCGCCTTGCGGTACGCGTCGCGCGCCATGTACTCGCGATAGCTGACGGTGTAGCCGTCGTAGTCGCCGGTGTGACCGAGGCCGACCGAGATCGCGTAGCCGCACTGCGGCGACAGCTCGTGCGACGTGAAGTTGCCTTTGATCGCGCTGAGATCGACCGGCTCGCCGTTGGCTTGCAGCGCGTACGACTGCGCGTCCCACCCGTCCGAGGGGTTGTTGATCTCGGCTTCCATGTGCTTGAAGGCGTCGACGCTCACCTTCAGCCGTCGCTGGCCGAGCGGGTCGCGCGGGTCCGGGCAGTCGTACGCGCCGGACACAAAGTGGCACGGCGCCACGTTGAAGTCGGGCCAGCCTTCCTGCACGTCGGCCGCGCTCGCGTAGTCGAAGCCGTTCCACTTGTTGCCCTGCGCTGTATCCGTTCGCGTTTCGAGCGCCTTGATCAGGTCGCTCTGCGGTTCGCACGAGCAGCTTGCAAGCAAGATGTGGCCGATGCGCACGGCTTGGAGCTTGATGCGCAGGTTCTCCTCGACGGCACCGAACGACGCCGCGTCGTAGTTGGCGGGGATCGGAACGCCGGCCTTGACCAGTGATTCGTACAGCTGTGTGTTCGGGGGCGTCTGGCCGGTCGCGTCGCCGAGCCGCTGGCAGTCGGGAAGGCCGGCGGCCGGGACGCCGGGGTCGCCGTCGAGCGTCGGCTGCGTGCGGCAGTTGCCGACGCTCGGGTACGGGTGGCTGACGGGACCGGGCACCCAGTGCGTCAGCATGCCGACTTGCGGGTTGTCGTCCCACGGCACTTGCACGTCGATGCCGTTGTGCGCGCCGCCGATCGCTTGCCACGCCTTGACGACCTGCTCGGCCAACAGATGGGTACCGCGTTCGGCCTGCGCGTAGCCCATGTGGCCGTAGATCTTGTTGACGACGTCCCCTTGATCGAGCGCCGTCGGCACGTGGCCCGCCGGGTAGGCGTGCTCGTACGGACCTTCCGCCGAGCCGACCGATCCTTGCGCGAACACCAGCGGCACGCCGGTCGCGCGATCGACGAAGCGCTCGAAGGGGGCCACCCAGTCGCCGCTGATCAAGTCGTAGCCGTCGAGCGACTCGCCGTGCTCCGCGTAGTTCACCCACGTTGCAAGCGGGGTGGGGTGATGCACGTTGCTCATGTCGTCGAAGCGCATGACGACGAGCCCGTGATCGTTGTCCATCAACGGGTAGCCGGTCGGCGAGCCGTCCTCGTTAACGTCCGCGCCGGCGATGTTGCCTTGGAAGTCCCGGAACTGAACGGTTGTAGCGCCGACGCGCGCAGGCCGCATCGATCGCTCCGCCGCTTCGATCGCGTGCGCCATCGCGCGCGCCTGGTACTCGAAGAAGCGGATGTCCATCACGTCTTGGAACAGCCAGACTCCCCACGCCGGCGTCGAGTAGTACGGCGAGTTGTGGTCGTGCGACGCGCTCAGAAGGATGTGGTCGTAGGTGACCTTGCTGCCGTCCTGCTGCAGGATCTGCGCCGCGCGCCTCGAGAGCATGTCCTGCGCCAGATAGTTGTCGTCCTTCACGAGCGCGATCGGGAGCGCGCCCGGGCTCTGCAAGACGATCGCGCGCATGCTGAGCCGGCTGGCGACGCCGTAGCTCGACGCCTGCTTGAAGTGCTGGAGGTTGGGGTCCCACTCGCCGTTGAGGTCGGCGCTCTGGTCGCTCGCGTACTGGCCGGCGCCCGCGCCGACGTGCCAGGTGGCGTCGGCGACGCCGACCCCTGCGAGCAGCCCGTGCCAGGCCTTCGCACCGGGCGCGGCGCCGGCGACACCGCCGGCCGTGAGGGCGACGGCGATCAAGGCGTAGACGATGCGGCGCACGGGGTTGGGGTTCGACGGGCGAGCGACGGTTCCTGCTGCAGGCCGGCCAGCCATGTTGCCGGAGAGGTGCATAGTCAACATCGGTTGCGCGCCGTTCGCAGACTCGCTGCTCAGGGCGTTCCCACTCTTCCGCTTAGGCAAGCGATGTTGACTAGCCTGCCCGGCGGCTATGAGTCAGGGGCGGACCGGCGTCGCGGCCTCGTCGCCCACGACGGTCGTCCACGCGCGCACACGCCACGACGTGACCAAACCGTTCTTCACGTACGGATCCTCGTTCGCGAAACGCTCGGCCACATCGGATGTCTCGCCTTGGAAGAACAGCACCGCTTGGTCCGCGGGCTCGGCGAGCGCGCCGGCCAACACGAGCTCGCCGCGCGCTTGGGCAGCCCAGGCATGCTCGAGATGCAAACCGCGGAACTCGGGCCGGCGCTCCAAGTAATCGTCGGCAAGTTCGTAGATGAGCAAGTAGTGCGCCACGAGCGAACCTTACGCTACGCGAAGCGCCAGCGTGTCGCGCCGTACGGCTCGGCCGTCGCGACCCCGTATGCCTCCGAGGGGCGCATCTCGTAGAGATCCCACGGCGCCGGTCCTGCGCTCGGCGCGCTGTATTCGGCGGTGAGCGCGCCGTTCTCCGCGCGCGCCGGCCAGCCTTGCGCCGCGTACCGCTGCGCGAGATCGTTCAGCGTCGCTTCGTCGGTCATCTTCGTCGCCGTTCCCTCGACGACGAGGTCCATGTCGGCGAGCGCGACCGAGATCGCACAACGCGGTTCGCGCGCGAGGTTCCGGCTCTTGCGCGCGCGAGGGCTGCTCGTGAAGTAGAACGTGTCGCCGACCCACAGCGCGCCGACGCCGGCGATGTGCGCGCGCCCGTCGGGGTCGGTCGTCGCCAGCCAGCACGTCCGGTGACCGCTCGTGTCTTCGAGCTGCGGCACCGCGCGCGACCATTCGAGCGGTTCCGATCCGTAGATATCGAGGTTCTTTACTTCGACATTCATAACGCCCCTCCTCGCCCTGTTGCTCTTTGGCGTCAGACCGAGCGCGCGCCCGGCTGCTCGCCGGCGATGCCGAAGCTGACGATGCGCTCCGGGTAGATCCGCACGATCGCATCTTCGAAGCTCTCGTTGAGCTCCTTGCCGCCGGTTGCCACGGTCTCCGCGCGCCCTCGGATCTCGATCATGCGCGGCTTCCACGGCGGTTGCACGTCGTCGATCACGATGCTCGCGCGCCCGGTGCGCTCCACGTCGCGGAACTTCTTCGTCTGGCTCATGCGCAGCCCACCGACGTCGATCGCATCGTGCTCGGCGTTGTACCGGAACGACGTCGGCACGACGTGCGGTTGGCCGTCGCGCCCCACCGTCGCGATGCGGCCGAGCCGCTGCGACGCCATGTAGTCGATCTCTTCTGTGCTGAAGATGCTCATGCTGCGTGGAACGACTACACGGCGTCGCGCATTCCTCGCCTCAAGCCTTGCTCAAGCCGACCAGGCTTCCCCACGGGTCGGTGAACAGCGCGATCGTTGTGCCCGGGACGACCTCGGTCGTCGGCAGGACGATCGCGCCGCCGCGCGACTCGATGTCCTTCAGCACGGCATCGGGATCTGGAACCGAGATGTACACGGTCACGTGCCCGGGCAGGTTCGGGTCGGTCGAGCCGGAGATGCCGCCGGCCACTCCCGCGTCGGCCTTGTCGATCAAGCCGTAACTCAGGGGGTTGTCGGCGTCGATCTTCCAGCCGAACAGGTCGGCGTAGAACTTCTGGACTTCCCTGGGGTCTCCCTCGGAGACGATCTCCCAGTGCACGATCGGCTGGCCCATGGCTCCTCCTTGTTCGCGGTCATCTGATCAGACGAGCCGCCCGGCAGGAAATCATCGGTCTAACCGAGTCGGATCAGCTCGTTGGGCTGGTCACCGGCGATCCACACGTACGAGCCGCTCCACGTGATGCGCGCGGGCGTCGCTTCGAGCTGCGTCGTGATGACGGCGCCGCCGGCGATGACTAGACCGTACACCGTCTGCGACGGCGCATCGGTGACCCAGACGCGGTCGCCGGGACGCGTCGATGCCGAGAGGCCCGCTGCCGACCGTGATCGGTGTGCCCGTCAACGCGTTGGTCTTCGGGTCGATGCGGTTGACGGTGTTACTCTCTCCGGTGACCCACACCGCGCCGTGCCCTGCACTCACGCGCACGACGCCTTGCGAAACCTTGATCGTTGCGGTTGCGCGCGTGGTCTTCTCGTCGATACGCGTGACGGTCTTGTCTTTCAGGTTCGCCGTCCACACGCTGCCGAACCCGTACGTCACGTCGACGGGATTGCCGCCGGTTTTGATTTTGCCGAGCAGCTTGCCGGTGGCCGCATCGACGCGCATGAGGACGTTGTCGAGCGAGCAGACCATCCAGAGCACGCCGCGCACGCGCACGATCGCGGGGGCGGCCTTGCAGATCTTTGTGCGCCAGATCTCCTTGGCCGTCGTCGCGTCGACACGCGCGAGCGAGTCGCCAAGGTCGTCGGTGAACCACACGCTGCTCGCATCGGCTGTGATCGCGGTCGGATGGCCTTTGACGGGGAAGGTCTTGGTCGCAACGGTGGGCGACGGCGACGGGGGCGGCGGCCGTATCGGAGGGCTGCTCGAACACGACGCGCACAGCGCGATCAGGCACGCCAGCGCCGCGAGTCGCTTCATGGTCAGAACTTACTGAACCACGCGGCCCGGATGCAGGAAGCGCTGCCGGCCGCGGAGAAGCCTCAAGGATGCGACCCCGGGCTCTGTTCGTTCTGATCGCACTCGTCGCCGTTGCGACTGCACCGGCCGGCGCGGCACTGCCGAACCTCTCCGACCCGTTGCCCGGCAGCACCGCGCTGCCCAACGGCTGGCGGATGGATCCGGCCGGACACCAGGTTCTGACGTTGCGCGCGCCCACCGGGGTGACGATCGGGCCCGACGGCGCCATCTACGCGGTGACCAGCGATATCTTCATGAACAGCGTCGAGCGCGTCGACCCGTCGACGCTGATTCCGGTTCCATCGCCGGTCGGCTCGACGTTCCAAGGGGTCGCCGCGGATCGGAACGGGTACGTGTGGGTGTCCGGCGGACCGGACCACGTCGTTTATCCGTTCAAGGTCGTCGGGCCGGCGCTGGTCGGCTTGGGGAACCTCGGTCCCGTCCCCGACGCGCCCAACAACGGCGTCGCCGTTCCCGGAGAACCCGGCACGAGCATCCTCGTCGGTTCCACGCTGTACGTGGCCGGCTCGCTGAGCGTTCCGAGCTCGGTCGCCCAGTCGGCGGGCGCGAAGCCGTGTGAAGAGTCGACGGCGTGCTCGATCGTGACACCGATCAACGTTGGGAACGCGCTGGCGCCGTCGGTCGGGAAGTCGGTGTCCGTCGGGCGAGACGCATACGGCATGGTGTGGCGCGCGCGCAGCAACACGTTGTACGTGGCGAACTTCGCCGACGGTTCGAACCCGGCGCGCGGCACGGGAACGGTTTCGGTCGTGAACGGCGGCGTGCAGACGCAAGTCGTGCGCGTGGGTTCGGGTCCGGCGGGCGTGGCCCTGTCGCCGGACCAGTCCACGCTCGCGGTGGCGAACACGGGGAGCGACACGGTGTCGTTGCTGTCGCTCGCATCCAACGGATCCGTCGTCGGCGTTCGCACCGTCGACGTGCGGCTGACGCCTGATGCGCCTCTCGGGACGACGCCGAGCGCCGTCGGCTACCTGCCGGACGGCAAGCTCGTCGTCGCACTGGCGGGGATCGACGCGCTCGAGGTGCTCGACGCGCGCGGAGATGCGATCGACCAACGCGTCCACGACGGCGCGCGCGTCGAGCGCGTCCCCCACACGTTCATCCCGACCGGCTGGTATCCCGACGCGCTGGCGATCGGGACCGCGCCGAGCGGTGGCGCGCGCATCGTGGTCGCCAACTTGCGCGGGGACGGCAGCGGGCCCGGCTACTACGGCCAGCTCCAGCCGCTCGTCGGAACGAGCACCGAGGGCACGTTGTCGGTCATCGACCTGCCGGCGGACGAGAGCGCATTGCAGCGCCAGCTGAACGACTACACCGCGCGCGTCGTGCGCGACGACCGGCTCGCACCGCTGTGGGATCACCGGCTCCCCGACCCGGCGATGAACGCGTGCGACGGGGGCAACCCGATGTTGTGCGCCGCGCAGGACGGGAAGCTCGACCCTAAGTCGTTGCACGTCGTCGTCATCTTGGCCGAGAACAAGACGTTCGACGCATACTTCGGCGACACCGGCGGGACGTTCCGCAACGTCGACGCCTCACCCGTCTTCAACGAGTACGGCGATCTCGTCACGACGAACCAGCACAACCTCGCGCGCGCGTGGACGCTGAACGACAACTTCTACAACGAAGGTGCGGAGGCGTCGACCGTCGGGCACGACTGGATGACGGCCGGATACGACACCTTCTGGCGCGAGATGACGTGGAACCATGAATACGACAACGGCATACGTGGCGACCGTGAAGGCGGCCGGTACGCCGGCACCGTCGTCAGCGGCACACACGACGCGACGGTCGGCGCGGCGGACGGATACATGATCCAGCCGCACCGCCGCGTTGCCGACGTCGCCCTCGAGAACGGTTTGAGCGTGCGCCTCTACGGAACCGACGTGACGCGCCCGTCGCCGTCTGAGAAGTACACGGTCCCGCAAGGCTTGTGGGGCCTCGGGCCAACCGCACCGACCGCGACCGACCTGTCGTTCCCCGACGCCGATCGCGCGAACATGTTCCTGCACGGCCAAACGGTCTCGCATGCCTGGGACGCGCTCGGTGGTGTGCCGCCGAGCTCCGAAGACCCGAGCAGGTCGCTTCCCCCACCGACGTTCGGCAAGACGATCGCCTTTAGCGCCACCGACAAGCAGACCTTCACGCTCGACGCGTGGAACGCGAAGTACGCATCTTGTCGAGCAGCCGGCAGCTCCGACGCAACCTGTCAGCAAGCGATGCCGAACTACACATTCATGGCGCTGCCGGAGAACCACACCTACGACGTCGAGAACACGTTCAACCCGCTCGACCCGACGCCGCAGTCGATGTGCGCGGACAACGACTACGCGATCGGCAAGGTGGTCGAGGGTCTGTCGCACAGCCCGTTCTGGAAGAACACGGTCGTGTTCCTCACCGAGGATGACAACCAGTTCACCGGCGATCACGTCGACATCCACCGGTCGTTCCTGCTGACGATGGGCGGCCTCGCCGCGCGCCTCGGACCCCAGGGCCTCGTATCGCACGAGCGCGGCTCGTTCGCGTCGGTCGTGAAGACGACCGAGGTCTTGCTGGGGCTGGCGCCGATGACGCTGTTCGACTGGCGCGCGCTCCCGCTCAGCGAGGAGCTGGCGCCCTCACTCGCCGCGACGAACAACACGACCTACACCGCGGTCGTGCCCCCGACGCCGTTCCTGGGCCGCGGGGTGCCTTAGGGGAACCCACATCCTCGCCGCCTGCCGGGTTGTGAGGTTCCGGCCAGGAGACCGGCTGCTCGACGGCGAATCTTGGGGTATGTCCAAGCTTCGGGTTGCGCTCGCCCTGCTCGTCCTTGCCTGCGTCGGGTTGCCGGCCGGCCTGACGGCCGCCGCCCCGCGCTGCGACGGCTGGCGCGTCGGCGCCGACGCCGAGTCGATCGCCCCGTCGGCCGCGCAGATCAAGGAAGGCCTCTACCTGGGCGGGTACGGTATCGCGTCCGGCAACGTCGGCCTCGGGCCGGCGACGGTGAAGGTGACCGACGGGCGGCTCGCGACGGGCGTGATGAACGACCCGCTCGGCGCGGTCTCGGTGCGCGCGCTGGCGCTTTCCGACGGCTGCGGCCGCAACACGATCGTCGTGGCCGACCTCGACAACCAAGGCATGTTCGCGGCGTACAAGCTGAACCCCGCCGATCCGACGAGCGCGCGCCCCGGGATCGACGACATCCGGGCCGACGTGGCGAAGGCGACCGGCGTGCCGGCGTCGAACCTCGTGATCTCGTCGGACCACTCGCACGCGGGACAAGACCTGATCGGCGCATGGGGGTTCGTGCCGGACGACTACCTGCGCTTCGTCCACGACCAAGCCGTCAAGGCGTTCACGCGCGCGATCCACGGCATGCAGCGCGCGCGCATCAACGAAGGCGCGGTGCAAACGCCCGGCTCGTGCGACCCGACACGCATCTTGAATAACCAGTTCGACTGCACCGACCCGGTCATCGGCCGCGTCGACGACGAGCTGCGTGTGCTGCAGGCGCGCAATCTGCGCGGCGCCGTCATCGCGACCGTGGTCAACTTCGCCGCGCACGCGACGGTGATGGGCTCGGGCAACACGCTGGTGTCGCCGGACTGGCCCGGCGTGGTGGCCAAGTATCTGGAGAAGCAGTACGGCGGTGTCGGCCTCGTGCTGGTGGCCGACGTCGGCCGCTCGCAACCGAACCGGTCGGACTGCACCAAGGACGAGCTTGCTGCGGCGCTTGCGCATGCCGCCGGCGCGTACGACGTCGACCCGCGCGCGGGCTCAGAGTCGTGCAAGCTCTCCAAGTACTCGCGCACGGTGATGTCCTACGCGGTGCCGGCCGTTACGAAGTCGACGCCGCTAACAGGCACCGGGATCCAGGCGGGCTCGTACTTCATCCACGACCCGTCGGACAGCGTCGCGCTGTTCGGCGCCGACTACGCGGGCGACGCCGCCGGCATCCCGATCGCGCGCAAGGTCACGCCGCCGTACCTGGCCGGGACGCTGCTGGGCACGTGGGTGTCGGTGTTCCGCGTGGGGACGCTGCTCATCACGACGAACCCGGGTGAGGCGTACCCCAACGTTCGCGAGCAGCTGATGCAACAGGTCCGCGGTCCTCGCCGGTTCTGGACGATCGGGCTGGCGAACGATCAGCTGGGCTACCTGATCGCGCCGCTTCCCGAGGGGTACCCCAAGCCGATCTTCTCGAGCTTCTTCAGCGGGGACATCAACAACCCGGCGACGTGGTCGCCGGACCCGATCGGCAATGACAACTTCTTCTTCAACGTCTCGCCGACGATCGGCGATCACGTGATGTGCGCGCAGGTGCGCGGGGTCGGCGACCTGCACGTCGCCGGGTGGTCGGTGAACCCGGCGTCGAAGTGCGGACTGTGGGAGAACGAGCCGAACACGGCGACGGCAGGCTTCCCGCCGCCCTTATGAAACGCGTCGCAGCGCTGTGCGCAGCGCTGTTGGTGGTGCCGCTGGCCGGGTCGGCCGCGCGCGCGACGACGCTTCGATCGGGCGATGTGATCTTCGCGCGCGCGGCCGACCGCGTCACGCTTCGGAATTCGCTCGTGTCGATCTCGTGGACGGTGCACGGTTCCACGATGCA
>VAWS01000246.1:1146-2609 GCA_005884515.1 Actinomycetota bacterium | reverse complement strand
CGACTTTCCCGCTGTTCTTCACGACGTAGGTGTACGTCAGCGCCGTCCCCGGCGTGCCGGAGGTTGGGCTCACACTCTTCGCTATCGAAATGCCGATCGGGAGCAGGCGGTTCGTCACGGTGACGGCGACCGCTTGCCCGGCTCCCACGGTCACATGGTTCGATGGCGAGTACGACGGGGTCGCATAGCCGGCGGGCGCGCTCTCGGTGATCGTGCACACCGATCCGGCGGGGATGCCGCTTTGCGTGGCCGAGCCACTGCCCGTAACGGTCAGCGTGTATGAATGCGAACCGCACCCCACGGCGAAGCGGAACGTGTCGCCTTGGCCTTGAGCCGGCGCGACCTTGTTGATGGTCAGGCTTCCCGGCTTCAGCGAGTTCGTCACGGTCACGGTGGTCGTGTCGTCGGCCTTGATCGTGACGGTGGCGCTCGGGCTGTAGCCCGGCGGGTTGTAGGTCGAGCCCGGGTCGGTCTCAGAAACGGTGCAGCTAGACCCGGCCGGGATGCCCTTGATCGTTGTGCTGGCCGACCCGTTTACCGACGCGGTATAGGGCCCCACCGGCGAGGTATCAGGGCTGGTGCACTCGACGTTGAAGTCGTAGGTCTGTGTGGATCCCGCTGGCGCGACCTTAGTGATCTGAAGGTCGCCGGTCTTCAGGGTGTTCGTCACGGTGACCGTGACGGAGTCGTTGGCCGGCACGACCGCGGTCGCACCGGGGCTATAAGTCGCCGCGTTGTAGTTGGCACCGGGAGATGCCTCTGCCACCGTGCAGCTCGTCCCGGCCGGGATGCCGCTGATCGGGTGGCTCCCGGATCCGGTGATGTCGAAGGTGTAGGGGCTGCTCGGATCCCCTGAGCAGGTCACCGTGAAGCCGAATTTCACCGTCGAGCCGGCGGGGGCGACCTTCTTGACCGTGAGGCTCCCTGTGGGATTTACCGTTACTCCGCGGAGCGCGAGGGACGTGGTTACAGAGGTGATCAAGATGGAAGCCGTCTCGGACGGAGAGTCTGTGCCCCCGACCTTCTCAACGATGCTCGCGCCTATGTCGGGGTTGTTGGGACTGTTGGTGGTCTGTTGGGCACGCTCAGTCCAACCCGACGGAGGCGTAAGAGTGAAGATCCCGACGGGCACGCCGCGCGCGTGGTAGCCGATCAAGACGGCATCGCCGGAACCGACACCACTCAACGTGGGCGATGAGACCGTTAGGGAATCGATGTCGTTCGAAACGACGCCGTGCGCCGAGATCGGATTGCTCGTATCCACGCCTCGGTAATCCAGCATGAATGCCGAGATGTGCATGATGTCGGGGTACGTCAGCGTGTAGCTCGAAGGCTCGGACGACGCGACGTGGTAGTAGCTCGAGCCACGTAAAGAGGTTCCGGCATCGCCGGAGTCAACCTTCGTCCATCCAGAGAGGCCGCCCGGATCCTCAACGTTGGCGGACTCAATGAAGAGAACGAGA
>VAWS01000246.1:0-1090 GCA_005884515.1 Actinomycetota bacterium | reverse complement strand
TCGGACATAAAGCATGTTCCTGAACGGACGGGACCGCTCAAGGTGACCAATACCAGCACAGAACGTGCAGAACCGTCAAGCCTTTGCCAACAAAGGGTGTGGATAACTCCCTAACTGTTACTAAACCCCCTGGTCAGGCGATTGGAAACACCGTACCCCTCAGACGACCGTTCCTCGTCCACCGCCTCGCACGTTGAGTGTCAGCACGATCGCCGCGTTTCCACCGCAGCGTCTGAAGGCGAAGCGGTGGAGGTTCTCCTCGCGCTTCCTTCACACGATTCGTCGAGCGATCATCTCCAACCGCCATGAGTCACAACTACAACCGCCATGAGTCACAACCCACGCCGGACTCTTTCTTGAGGGAAGCTGTCCACGGTGATGACTTCGAACCCGACGATGCACGAGCGACTCAGGTTGGATCGCGGCTTCAACCCACGGATCGTCGAGCACGTCGGCCGATCGATGTGAGCGTCCCGGAACAACATCCGCGGCTCACGGGCGCGTAACAGATCGAGCGCACGACATGCTTCCTCTGCCGTCTGCTTAAGAATCATTCGAAGCAAGCTTCGAACGCGCTCGGTGCGAGTGGTTGGCGCGCACCAAGGTGAAGGATCTGTGATCCTCATGCGTAGCTATCGTCGGACGCTCGGCAGTTGCGGCGCGGCAGTTGCGGCGCGGCTGGCTGCTCGTCCGTTTCCCATCGATCAGGACAACACATGCTTCGCCCCGGTCCGGACTCAGCGACTTACGCGTCGCTAGATCGGGACCAGTCGGCTACGCGCTGCGATAAACGGGGTCGATCTAACCCAAGCATGAGAGGGTCGATCTACCCAGCATGTGAGGAAGGTCGATCGCCGTACCTCGACCGGCTGACGTTGAACGCTTCGTTTAACCGGAGGCATATGCCTCGACTATCGGGAAGGGATCGTGGCCATCTTGCGAGGGCTGGCGCTACCGAACTGACGGGCTGCCTTGAGGTCGTTCATGACGATCCGGCAACCTACGTGCCCCCGCATGGACGCCCCGGGCAGAAGCGAACACCCAACTAGCCGTCGAGCGGCATCCGCCATCGGAAGCTCAGGGACTCCCC
>VAWS01000024.1 GCA_005884515.1 Actinomycetota bacterium | reverse complement strand
CAACGACGTCGTCGGCTTGCGCGAACCTGCCGACCGGTTCGCCTCGGCCGGATGAGATCCGGAGCACCCCGGCCGAAGCCTCCGCGACAACGTAGATCGCGCCGTCGCTCCCGACGGCGACGCCGACGCCGCGCCCCAGATCCCGCGCGATGGTCCGGGGCCCACCGCCGGACAGGGGCCACTCGACGAGCGTGCCGTGCGGGCTGTCCGGCACGAGGAGGCGACCTCGTGGCGCATCGAATGCGATCCCGTCGACGCCTTCCGCGGTGCCCGCGGAGGGCAGCTCGAACAAGGTCGTCCGCGCGCGCGCCGGCAGGCGGAGCGTGACGATCCGGTTCAGCCGCTGTTCGGCGACAACGAGACGGCCGTCGGGCAGCAGCGCGATCCCCTCCGGCGCCTCCGGGTCGAAGATCGTGTCCAGCGCGCCGTCGCCCGACGCCAGGTGTCGAAGCGTTCCGTGGACGGGGTCGCTCACCCACAGCGTCCCGTCCGCGAGGGCGAGCAGGTCGTCGGGCGCGCCCAGGCCGCGCGCGAAGACGGGCAGCGTCGAGAACGCAGCGGCCGCGGGGCACGCGGTAAGGCGGGATGAGGTCGGTGTCGGTGTCGGTGTCAGCGTCGGCGTCGTGGCCGGGGACGGCGAGGGCGATGCGGACGGCGTCGCGTGCGTGCACGCGCACAGGACGAGCAGCCCTGCAGCGACGCCTCGTCTACGCGTGGAGGGTCGCCTCCGCGACGAGCCGAACTTCCCCGCCGACACGCGCGCTGCCGTCGCGGGCCTGGAGGGATATGAACGAGGGGCGCGCGATCTCCGCGCCCTGCTCGATCTCGATGTCCAGGTCGCCGGCGCGCGCGCCGAGGTACACGCCGAGACCCGTGGCGGCGGAGCCGGTGGCCGGGTCTTCCGCCACGCCGATCCCCGGCGCGAAGAAGCGCCCTTTCACGCGTCCGGGACCGAGGGGCGCGACGCAGTAAACGCCGTCCGCGTACGGAACCGACGCCGGCGCGCGCAACGACTGCACGACGTCAGGAGACGCCAGCGGCAGCATCAGCTGCCGGACGCCGATGTCGGTGACGGCGGGCTTCAGCGCGGTGGAGCGCCCACCGATCTCGGCCGCGTCGAACCCGACCTCCTGTACCGACAGGCCGAGCAACGAGAGCATCTCGCTTACGTCGTCGAGGTCCTCTCCCCCCGAACCGGTCCGCTCCAGCCAAACCTTCTCCTTATCGAACGTGACGGAGGTCTCGCCGGCCGCGCTCTTCTGGATCACTTCGTCCGCCCCGAGCAGCCCGAGGTGACGCCGTAACACCCACGCCGTTCCGAGCGTGGGATGCCCGGCAAAGGGCAGCTCGTCCGACGGGGTGAAGATGCGAACGTCGTAGTCGTTCGTCCCGTAGCCGGTCACGAACGTCGTCTCGGAGAGGTTCATCTCACGCGCGATCTTCTGCATCTTCGACGGCTCGACGGAACCGGGATCGGGGAAGACGACGAGGCCGTTCCCTTCGAGCGGCGCGCGCGCAAAGACGTCGACCAGCAGGTAGCGCGCGCTCATGATCGGAGCCTACCCGTTGCTTCCAGCCCGCCGTGCGAAAAAAGGGGGCCGGAGTACGCTGGGCGTTCGTGGACGAAGGGCGAGGAACCACCGTCGCCGGGGCGCCGGGGCGCGGCCGGCTCGTCGTCGTCCTCGAGGCCGTGCTGGTCGGCGCTCTCTACTACGCGGCCGCGCGGCTGAGCCTGCACGCGGCGCTGGTCGGCACCAGCGTCACGCCGGTATGGCCGCCGTCGGGGATCGCGCTGGTCGGCCTGCGTTCGAGATCCGCCTCGATCGGTTGCGCGACGCGATCGCGCTCGTCTTCCTGGGCGCGCTCGGCGCGATGATGATCAGCGCAAGCATCGGCACGACGACGCTGTGGCTGGCCGGCGCGATCAAGGGGCAGTCGTACGCCGCGGCGTGGTCGGTGTGGTGGACCGGCGACGTCATGGGCGTTCTGGTTTTCAGCCCGTTCCTGTTGCTGGTGCTGCGCGCGCGGTTCGGTCTCCCGCCGATCGCGAAGCTGCTCGAAGCCCTCGCCTTGTTCGCCGGAAGCGGCGTGGTGACCGTGGTGGTCTTCCGCAGCCACCTCCAGCTCCTGTTCTTGGTTTTCCCCTTCCTGATCTGGGCCGCATGGCGGTTCGAGCAAGCCGGCGCAGCGCCCGTCACGCTGATCGTGACCGTCATCGCCGTGTGGGCTGCTGTGAACAGAGTTGGCCTCTTCGCGCGCGTGGGCTTGCTGGATCGCATGATCACGCTGCAGAGCTTCAACGGGAGCGTTGCCCTCACCGCGTTCTTCCTCGGCGCGACGACCGCCGAGCGGAACAGGGCGCAAGCGGAAGAGCATGTGATGCGGACACGCGAAGCCGAGCTGAACAGGAGGCGCGCGCTCGAGTTGAACGACGAAGTCGTGCAGGGACTATCCGTCGCGACGTACGCGTTCGGCAGCGGCGAGATCTCGACCGCCCGGCGCGCGATCGCGCACACGCTCGAGGCTGCTCGGCAGATCGTCAGCGACTTGTTGCTGGCTTCCGGTGACGGCAGGCCGATCGGGCCCGGAGATCTCGTCCGCGAGCGTCCCGCCCTGTTACGCGAGGACGCTCGCGAACCGAAGCCCTAGCTAGATCCCCAACGCTGGATCGGTTTTCCCTGTCTCGTGTTTCGACAAACATGGCGACAAGCGCGACGATTCGGCGCAGGAGGCGGGGGTGGAGCCCCCAGTTATCGGATGCCGGACGCGCTCAAGACCTACCATTCGAAACGCGACTTCAAGAAGACCTCCGAGCCGAAAGGTCGGGTCGCGCGCGCCCGCAAACAGCCGCGGTTCGTCGTGCAGAAGCACCGCGCCTCGACGCTGCACTACGACTTCAGGCTCGAGGCCGAGGGCGTCCTGAAGTCGTGGGCCGTGCCGAAGGGCCCACCGCGGACGGCGGCGGATAAGCGGTTGGCGGTCCCGACCGAAGACCACCCGCTTAGCTACATCGACTTCGAAGGAAGGATCCCACCCGGCGAGTACGGGGCCGGCACCGTCGAGGTCTGGGATACTGGCACGTACGAGAACTTCACCGAGAAAAACGGCAAGCCCGTTCCTCCCGGGCGCGCGATCCGGGCCGGGCACATCACGTTCGCGCTTAACGGGAACCGGTTGCGCGCGCGCTACGCGCTCACACGCGTCGGCAAAGACGGGAAGCGGGAGCGATGGCTGCTCGTCAAGATGAAGCGGTAACGCTGCCGGAGGAGCCTCATCCCGAGTGGGTGCCCCCGATGCTGGCTACGTTGACGGAGGAGCGCTTCTCGGATCCGGGATGGGTCTTCGAGCGGAAGCTGGACGGGATCAGGGTGCTCGCGTTCCGCGACGGCGCGCGCATCCGGCTGCTCTCACGGAACAAGCTCGAGCAGAGTGGCTCGTTCCCTGCGATCGCGGCCGCACTGTCCGAGCAGCCCTGTCGCGACTTCGTCATCGACGGTGAGGTCGTCGCGTTCGATCGAGGCGTGACGAGCTTCTCGCGTCTGCAACGCCGCAGCGAAGGCGTCGCCGTTTACTACTACGTCTTCGACATCATGCACGTGAACGGCCGGAACGCTCGCGGCCTACCGCTCCTGGAGCGGAAACGTTTGCTCGGCGAGACGATCGGATTCTCGGGACGCCTCCGCAACACGACCCATCGCAAGACCTTCGGCGAGCGGTACCTCGACGAGGCGTGCGCGAAGGGCTGGGAAGGGCTGATCGCGAAGGACGCGTCCTCGCCGTACGAAGGGAAGCGATCGCGCGCGTGGCTGAAGCTGAAGTGCGTGCACGAGCAGGAATTCGTGATCGGCGGGTTCACCGACCCGCGCGGCAGCAGAGAGGCTTTCGGCGCGCTGCTCGTCGGCTACTACGAGACCGGCGCGCTGAGGTACGCCGGCGCGGTCGGCACCGGCTTCGACCGCGAGCTGCTGCGCTCGCTGCACGACAAGCTTGCCGCGCTCGAGCAGCCCTCTCCGCCGTTCACCGCGGACGGCTTGCCGCGCAAGGGCGCGCACTGGGTGCGTCCGAAGCTGGTCGCGCAGGTCGGATTCGCCGAGTGGACGCGCGACGGCAAGCTGCGACATCCGCGTTTCCTCGGGCTGCGCGCCGGGACCTCGCCGCGTACTATGAGTCGGTCGCCCCGGCGATGATCCCGCACGTCAAGAACCGGCCGCTCATGCTGCAGCGGTTCCCGAACGGGATCGACAAAGAAGGCTGGGTCCAGCAAGAGATCGGCAAGCACTTCCCGGACTGGATCGCGCGCGTCACGGTGCCGAAGTCGAAAGGCCATGTGACGCACCCGATGGCGAACGACAAGCCGTCTTTGCTGTACCTGGCGAACCAGGCGTGCATCACCGTGCACGAGTGGATGAGCCGTGTCGACAAGATCGACATGCCCGATCTGATGATCATCGACCTCGACCCCGGGCCGTCTTCTTCGTTCTCCGACGTGAAAAGGGCCGCGCGCATGACGCGCGCGCTCCTCGATGAGCTCTCTCTGCCGAGCTTCGTCAAGACCACCGGCAGCAAGGGCCTGCACCTCGCCGTCCCGCTGAAGCGCCGCGAGAGCTTCGAGGAAGTGCACGAGACCGCCTCGCTGATAGGCGAGGTTCTCTCCGCGCGGGAACCCGAGCTGGTGACGACCGAGTTCCGAAAAGAGAAGCGGCGCGGCCGCCTGTTCCTCGACATGCACCGCAACCAGTACGGGCAGCACGCCGTCGCGCCGTACTCGGTGCGCGCGCTGCCGGGCGCGCCGGTGTCGTGCCCGCTCGACTGGGACGAGCTCTCGTCGAGCACACTCACTGCGCAGACGTTCACGCTGAAGAACGTGCCACGGCGTCTCGAGGGCGATGGGGATCCGTGGCGAGAGATCAAGAAGCGCGCAGTCTCGCTGGCGCGCGCGCGGAAGGCCCTGGCCGAGATGGGCTAGCGCGCGGACGCGCGCGCGGCCCGGATCTGGTCGGCGTGATCCTGGCCGTGCGCAGCGTAGATCTGAAGCCACGTTTCGACGCTGTAGCGGCCGCTCTCGGTGTGCGTACCGGCCCGTTTCCAGTCGGCCTCGGTCAGGCTGCGCAGGAGCGGCAACGTGCTCTCGCGCGCGCCCATGAAGGCGAGGAGCGAACCTTCAAGCGGCCTGTCGTAACGAAGCCGGCGCGCGAACTCCTCTTGGTCGTAGCCGACGATCGTCGGGTTCTCTTCTGCGAGCAGCCTCCGCAGCCGGATCGCCGAGGTCATCTCGGAGTCGGCGAGGTGGTGGACGATTTCGCGCGCGCTCCACTCATCGGCACCGGGGCGCGCGTCGAGCTCCGCATCCGTGATTCCCTTAAGAGCCTCTTCGACTGCCGCGTATCCGCCCTCGTACCGCTCGATCAACTGCGCGCGAGCGCTCGGCTCCATCTGTCGCTCCCCTCTCTCGGCTCGACGTGGATGCTAGCCACAAGAAGAAGCGTCAGGCTTCCATTTAGACGTCGTGCACATCTCGCGCGGCGTGCGTAGTGGAAACGTTGGATGGCGGCTCGTATGAAGGTCTGGCGGGCGGATCCTCGAGTTATGCGTCGCGCGGGTCGATCTTGTCGGGGTCAAGCCCGAACCGCTTGATCGCCGCCGCCACCTCTTCCGGCTTCGCCTCGCCCGTCTGCGCCAGGCCTTGCAGCACGCTCACGACGATGTTCTCGGCGTCGACCTCGAAGTGCGCGCGCAGCGCCGCGCGCGTGTCCGAGCGGCCGTAGCCGTCGGTGCCGAGCGGGATGAACGGCTGCGGCACCCAGCGCGAGACCATGTCGGGCACCGCCTTCAGGAAGTCCGTCACAGCGACCACCGGCGCGCTCGAGGAAGACAGCGTTTCGGTGACGAACGGCACGCGCGGTTCCTCGCCGGGGTTCAGGCGGTTCCATCTTTCCGCCGACAACGCGTCTTCACGCAGGCACTTGTACGAGGTCGCGCTCCAGCACTCGGCCGCGACGTCGTAGTCGGCGGCAAGGATGTCGCGCGCGTTCAGCGCGGCTTGCCACGCCGTGCCGCTGAACAAGATCGTCGCGCGCCGCGCGGCGGTCTCCGGCGCTTCGGCGTACCGGTACAGCCCGCGCAGGATGTCCTCGTCGACGCCGTCGGGCTTCGGGGGTTGGGTGTAGTTCTCGTTGTATAGCGTGAGGTAATAGAAGATGTCTTCGGGGTTGGGGCCGTACATGCGCGCGATGCCTTCGCGGACGATCGCCGCGATCTCGTACGCGAACGCGGGGTCGTAGGCCTTCAGGTTCGGCACGGTCGACGCGAGCACGTGGGAGTGGCCGTCTTCGTGCTGCAGCCCTTCGCCGTTCAGCGTCGTTCGGCCCGCGGTGCCGCCGAGCATGAAGCCGCGGCCGCGCGCATCCCCGAACTGCCACACGAGGTCGCCGACGCGCTGGAAGCCGAACATCGAATAGAAGATGAAGAATGGGATCGTCGGCTCTGCCCACGTCGCGTAGCTGATGCCGGCCGCTTGCATCGACGCCATCGAACCGGCTTCGGTGATCCCCTCTTCGAGGATCTGCCCGCTCATCGACTCCTTGTACGTCAGCAGCATCCCTGCGTCGACCGGCTCGTACTTCTGGCCGGCAAACGCGTAGATGCCGAACTCGGTGAAGAGCGGATCCATCCCGAACGTGCGCGCTTCGTCGGGGATGATCGGGACGATGCGCTTGCCGATCTGCTTGTCGCGCATCAGCCCGCGCAGCAACCCCGTGAAAGCCATCGTCGTCGAGGCAGCGCGCTTGCCCGACCCTTTGAACAGCTCGTCGAACGGCTCCGGACCCGGCGTTCCGATGTCCTTCTTGCGCACGACGCGCCGCGGCACGAAGCCGCCGAGCGCGTGCCGCCGCTCCAAGAGGTACTGCATCTCCGGCGAGTTCTTCGGCGGCCGGTAGTACGGCGGCATCTTCTCGTCGAGCGCCTCTTCGGGGATCTCGTCTTGCAGGTACAGGCGCTCGCGCATGTCGAGCAGCTGCTGCTTCGACATCTTCTTGATCTGGTGCGTGACGTTGCGCGCTTCGATGTCCGGTCCGAGCGTCCATCCCTTGATCGTCTTCGCGAGGATCACCGTCGGCGCCGCGTCGTGGTCGACGGCGGCGCGGTACGCCGCGTACACCTTCCGGTAGTCGTGGCCGCCGCGTCCGAGCTTGCGGAGGTCGTCGTCCGAAAGCTGCTCGACCATCTTCTGGAGTCGCGGGTCGGGGCCGAAGAAATGCTCGCGGATGTACTCGCCGGTTTCCGTCGCGTACTTCTGGAACTCGCCGTCGACGGTCGTGTCCATCTTGTTGACGAGCACGCCGTCGACGTCCTTCGCCAGAAGCTCGTCCCACTTGCGGTCCCAGATCACCTTGATCACGTTCCAGCCCGCGCCGCGGAACATCGCTTCGAGCTCTTGGATGATCTTGCCGTTCCCGCGCACGGGCCCGTCCAGCGCCGTCAATCCGCGGTGGTGCAGGTACCGGTTGAACCGCGCTTGGTAGATGCTCGCGAGCGGCCCGAGCCCCATCGACACGGTCGGGAACGACCATAGTTCGGGCATGAGGCGTGGATGCGGGTACGACGACAGGCCGTTGCCACCGGTCTCGCGCCGGAAGTTGTCCAGCTGCTCTTCGGAGAACCGCCCTTCCAGGAAGCCGCGCGCATAGATACCCGGCGTCGCGTGCCCTTGGTAGAAGACCATGTCCCCGGGGTGGTCGTCGGTCGCGCGCCGGAAGAAGTGGTTGAACCCGACCTCGTACAAGCTGGCGCTGGACGCGTACGTCGCGAGGTGGCCCCCGATGCCCTCGGACAGGATGTTCGCGCGCGTCACCATCACCGCGGCGTTCCAGCGGATGTAGGCGCGGATCCGCCGCTCGATGTACTCGTCGCCGGGGAACTCCGGCTCTTTGTCGGACGGGATCGTGTTGACGTAGTGCGTCGAGACCTGGACGGGGAACCCGACCTTCTCCAGGTTGGCTCGTTCGAGCAGCCGGTTCAGCAGGTAGCGCGCGCGCGTTTTGCCCCGCTGCTGGACGACCTCGTCGAACGCCTCGATCCAGTCGGTCGTTTCCTGCGGGTCGATATCGGGGACCTGCGACGCGAACCCGTCGAAGATGCCCATCCAACCTCCTCCAACGTCTCCACCAGGCTACTCCGCAGACGCGGACCCAACCGGCCCTCTGCCTGCCGTGGATGGTTGGGAACGCCCGTCCCGGGTATTCTTCCCGGCAGCATGGCCGCCGTCCTCATCGCCCAAGCCCCATCCGACGAGCGCGCGCGCCTCGTGATGACCCTGCAGATCGCCGGCCACGAGGCCACCGAGGCCTCCGACGGCGCAGCAGCCGTCGAGGCTCTGCGGGCGGCACACCACGACGTCGCCGTTATCGACGGGGAGCTCACCGACATGTTCGGCAGCGAGCTCGTGCTGGCGTTGCGAAGCGTGCGAGGCTTCGTCATGTTGCCGGCCGTGCTCCCGCCGTCGAGCTCGCTCTGTCGGAGACCGCCGGGGAAACCGACCGCCACGTGGTGCTGGAGCAGCGGCGAGAGGTCTGGAGCGACGTCTCCGCTTTGCAGCGGCTGGCGCGCTCGATCACCTGAGTCCGATTCTTTAGCACCACAAAACCTTAGCCTTACCTTCTTCTCCCTACGCTCCGGATCGGCCATGCCCAACTCGACCTACCGGCGCGCGCACGGAGATCTTGCGTCCGGATCGATGTGCTCCCGCGCCGTGCCCGATGAGGGCAGGCTCTTTCCGGACGGCCGCCAACGCCCCGTTCGTCCTCGCTCGCTCCGGAAGAGCCTGCCCCAAGGGCCCTCTCTTGCTCCGTCGGACGCCCAGTCCAGGGCGTAAGGGGCCTGTGGCATGATTCCATCGGCGCCGGCGGCGTCTCAAGGAAGCGGGCCGATGCGGGTCTTGGTAGTCGAGGACGAGTCGACGATCGCGCGTCCGCTGCGGCGCGCGCTCGAGCGGGAGGGGTACGCCGTCTCACTGTGTGAGACGGGTCACAGCGCCCTCCGGTTGGCGCGCACCTGGGAGCCGGACGTGATCTTGCTCGACCTGCTGCTGCCCGATATGGACGGGCGGGACGTCGCGCGCGAGATCCGGACCCGCTCGCAGGTCCCGATCATCATGGTGACCGCCCGCGGCGAGGAGGCCGACCGAGTTACAGGCCTCGAGCTCGGCGCCGACGACTACGTCGTGAAGCCGTTCAGCGTCCCCGAGCTGATCGCCCGGATGCGCGCGATCTCACGCCGCGCCGTCACGGCTCCCGAGCCGAGCCGCTCCGTCTTGACCTTCAAGGACCTCCGTCTCGATCTGGGGGCGTACCGCGCGTACAAAGAAGATGACGAGCTCGACCTCACGAACAAGGAGTTCGAGCTCCTGCGCATGCTTCTGATGCGGCCCGGCACGCTGGTACGCCGCGACGAGGTGGTGCGCGCGATCTGGAACATGTCGCTCGGCGAGAGCGGCAAGACTTTAGACGTGCACATGAGCGGCCTGCGCAAGAAGCTGGGCGACGACGCGCGCAAGCCGGTCTACATCGAAACCGTGCGCAGCGTCGGCTTCCGTCTCGCGACGGAGCCCGGATGAGCTTGCGCAAGAACCTCGTCGTTGCATTCGTCCTCTTCGCGTTCGGGTTGCTGACGGTCACGCTCGTTCCGTTCGGCGTCGTTTCCGTTCACGGTCATCTGCGTTCGTTCGTCGACGCGGAGTCGCTCGACACGCAGCACACTGCATCGGCGGTTGCGCGCACGACGGAGCCGTCGCGCTCGCTCCTCGAGCACTACGAAGGCCAGGCCGACGCCGCATGGCTGCTCGACGCGAGCGGAAGCACGCTCGCGGCGCCGACCAACCGCCAAGCGTTCCCGGCGCTGGTGACGAGCGCGCCTGAGGTTGAGTCCGCACGCCGCGGGGCGACGGGCACGCGCATCGCTGACACGCCGGACGGGCGCAGGCTGCTGATCGCCTCGCCGACGTTCAAAGCCGGCCGGCTGAGCGGCGTGCTGTGGGCGTCGATCTCGCTCGCGCCGGTGCGACGGGAAGACCGCGAGACCTGGGCGCAGCTCGCCGCGATCGGCGCCGTCGTGATGATCATCGCCGCGATGGTCGGCGTCTTCCTCTCACGGCGCATCGCGCGCCGGTTGGAGATCGTCGCAGCCGGCGCGAAGCGCTTCGGTGAAGGACACCTGGAAGAGACGATCACGGTCGGCGGAAGCGACGAGATCACGTCGCTCGCCGGCACGCTCAACACGATGGGCGCGGAGATCGACCGACTGGTTCACCGAGAGAAAGACTTCGTCGCCGCGGCGTCGCACCAGATACGAACGCCCCTCACCGCGATAAAGATCCGGATCGACGAGCTCTTGGCCACCTCCGGGACACACGACGCCGAGGAGACCGAGTATCTCAAGGAGATGGCGGAAGAGGTCGACCGGCTGACGATGCTGACCACGAGGCTGCTCGACCTGTCGTCGGCCGAAGTGAAGCACGAGTCGAGGCCGCTTCCCGCTGCCTACGCCGTACGCGAAGCGATCGACCGCATCGAGCCGCTCGCGCACCACTTCGGGATCTCGCTCGACCTCGACGTGCAGGCGGAGGGGTCGCAGATCATGGCGGCGCCGGGCGCGTTCGAGGAAGCGCTCTTCAACGTGCTGGACAACGCGGTGAAATACTCGCCGCCCGGCGAGGCCGTCGAGGTGAGCGCCGCCCGAGCGGACGGAAGCTTCGTCGTGCGCGTGTCCGACCGCGGCCCGGGGATCGCCACCGAGCAGCGCGCGCGCGTCGTGGAGCCGTTCTACCGCGCGACGCGGACGAAGACCGGCTACGGGCTCGGGCTCGCGATCTCGTCGCGCTTGTGCAGCAGTGCCGGCGCAACGCTGCAGCTCGACACGCGTCGTGGAGGCGGAACGACGGCAACGATCCGGTGGCCGGCCCACCAGTGACGAACCTTCACCGCGACTTTACGAACCCCGAACGTCGCATCCGTAGATTCCCCAGCAAGCATGGCAATGCGATCCGATGACGATGACGTCTTCGACGAAGACGAGATCATCGAACCCCTCGATCCGGATGAAGATGAGGACGAGCAGCCGGACGCGGCGCTTCCCGACGAGCTCTATACCTCTGATGCCTTAGGCACGTACCTGCGAGAGATCGGCCGCCATCCCCTCCTCACGGCGGCCGATGAAGTAGCGCTCGCGAAGCGCATCGAGAAGAGCGACGAGGATGCGACCGTCCGCATGGTGTGCGCGAACCTGCGCCTCGTCGTCTCGATCGCGCGCCGGTACCGGTCGACGGGCATCCCGCTGCTCGACCTCATCCAGGAAGGGAACCTGGGGCTCCTGCGCGCGGTCGAAAAGTTCGACTGGCGCAAGGGCTTCAAGTTTTCGACGTACGCGACCTGGTGGATCCGCCAAGCGATCCAACGCGGCATCGCCGACCGCGGCCGCACGGTGCGCCTGCCCGTGCACATCCACGAGCAGCTCGTGCGGCTCCGTCGCGAACGGCGCGAGCTCGAGGCGACGCTCGGTCGCGAAGCGACACCCGACGAACTAGCTCGAGCAGCCGGCCTGTCGACCGCGCGCGTGCTGCAACTCCAAGGCGCGGGGTTGGCACCGCTGTCGCTCGAGACGCCCGTGGGCGAATCCGGCGATACGACGATCGGCGATTTCGTCTCGGACAACAAGGACGAGCTCTTCACCGACGTGATGCGGACCGTCGGTCGCATGGAGCTCGAGCGCGCGCTGTCTTCGCTGCCCGAGCGAGAACGGATGATCCTCGCGCTGCGATTCGGCCTGACCGGAGAAGAACCGATGACGCTCGAGCGGATCGGCGAGCGCTTCGGCCTCACGCGCGAGCGCATCCGCCAACTGGAGGCGAAAGCGCTCGCGAAGCTGCGTCACCCATCCCGGTCGGGCGCGCTGCTCACTCAGTCTTAGGCAAACCCTTCGAGTAGCTCGGCGGATCGCTCGCCGGGAAGGTCTCGTCGAGCGCCTCGTCGATCTCTTCGTCTTCCTTGCGCGCCGCGTCTTTGGAGCGCTCAGACCCAGGCGGTTTCCGGTCTTCGTCGGGCCCCGTCTGCTCGCGGTAGGCGCGCTCGGTCCTCATCGTGTCTTCGTCGGGCACCGCCTCAGACGGGCGTGGTTCGGCACGCTCGATCGCGAGACGATCATCGCCGGTCGTCACGGGGCGAGGTCCTCGTCCTCGTCGGCGCGAAGAGCTTTCATCTCGAGCTTCCGGTGCCAGCGCGCGCCCCGCACGCCGCCGGCGATACCGCCGACGAACATCGCGAGCACACTCGCAGCTGCGATCCCGATCCCAAGATGGATCTTCAGGTCACGGTCGATCGGAAGCCGGGTCGTCTGGAACGAATAGTTCAGGTGGACACTCGTTCCGAGATACCCCACCAGTGCGCCGATCCCGGCGGCCAAGACGATCGCTGCGATCGGTACAAGGAAGCCGTTCAGTCCGCCGGCCCCTCTCGCCATGCGCCCGGCGGTGTAACCGCCCCAGAGGTAGGCGAGGAACTGCGCGACGACCAGACCCACGCCGGTAAGAACGGTCGCTCGAACGATCGACGTCGTTTGCGCAGTACCGCTCTTGTTGATGATGCCTGCCGCTGCGAGCGCGCCGGCGGTTATCGATAGGAACAGGACCATCGCACCCATCGCGACGAGCGCGCCGGTGAATGCGGCCGGCAGCGACATGCCGCCGCGAATCCCGAACCGGCGACGAGGCCGCTCGTAGATCGCCGTTTCACGATCCACTTCCGGCGCAACGGTTGGTGTGTTCATCGGCTCCTGCGGCGCAGGGATAACACCGGGCGCTGCGACTCGCCGGACGCGAAGGTCGTCGGCGGTCGCGCTCTTCATTCCCGCGTCGTTCCGCGTTGCGTATTCCAGTTCGTCTCTGGATCGCGGATTGGTGGCCATTGACAGCCTCCTCTCGGCTCCCAAGAGGTTTACCCGCGGGGCGAAACCCCTAATCGCAGGCCTTTTCGAGGCCCGTCACCTGCGGGGTCGCTGGGCCGGGGTCCGTCGCCACGTCAGTCGTCGGTCTTCAGTCCGGCGAAGGAGGCGTCGAGCAGCGCGGCCTGCTCGCGTTGGTGGATCCGGAGGCTCCCGGTCGCGGGGCTCGCGCTCTCTTCGCGCGCAACGCTTCGAAGCGCGATGCCGAGACGCCGCTGCGCGTTCAGCTGCACGAAGCGCCACGGGCCCATGTTCTCCGGCTCCTCTTGCACCCAGTACAGCTCGTCGGCGTTCGGGAACGAGTCGAGAACCTCGCGCAGCTGATCGGCCGGGAATGGATAGAGCTGCTCGACACGCACGATCGCGACGCCGGGGATGCTCGCTTCCGCGCGCCGCTCGGCCAGCTCGTAGTAGATCTTGCCTTGGCAGAAGATCACCCGGGTCGCATCGGGCGCGTTCTCGTCGGTGATCACTTCGCGGAAGCGGCCGTTCTCGAAGTCGGCGGCCGGGCTGCGCGCGGCGGGGTTCCGGAGCAACGATTTCGGCGTCATCACGACCATCGGCTTGCGAACATCCATGAACGCCTGCCGGCGAAGCGCGTGGAAGTACTGCGCCGGTGTGCTGGGGACCATCACCTGCATGTTGTCCTCGGCTGCAAGCTCGAGGAAGCGCTCGAGGCGCGCGCTCGAGTGCTCCGGACCCTGTCCCTCGTAGCCGTGCGGCAGCAACAGGACCAGGCGCGAGGTCTGGCCCCACTTGTCTTCAGCCGCCGCCATGAACTGGTCGATGATCACCTGCGCGCCGTTGACGAAGTCGCCGAACTGCGCCTCCCAAAGGACCAGCGCAGCGGGGTCGCCGAGCGTGTAGCCGTACTCGAAGCCGACGGCAGCGAACTCGCTGAGGAACGAGTCGTACGCGAGGAACTTCGCCCGCGCACCGTCCAGGTGCTGCAGAGGCACGTACTCCTCCCCCGTCTCCTGATCGACCAGCGCCGCGTGTCGCTGGCTGAAGGTTCCACGGCGCGTGTCCTCTCCGGTCAGCCGGATCGTCTTGCCTTCGAGCAGCAACGTCCCGAACGCGAGCGCCTCGCCGAACGACCAGTCGACCTCGTCCTTATCGAGCGACTCCGGCCGCGCCGCAAGCCACTTGCTCAGTCGCTTGTGCACGTGGAAGCCCTCGGGGACCGTTGTGATCGCGCGCGCGACCGACCGCAACACCTCGGGCGGGACACCGGTTGCAGCGGGGACGGACGTGCCGATCGCAACCGGCCGCTTCCACTCGATCGCCGGCGTCTGCGACGGTTGTTTCGTCTCGTCGAACGCGCGCTGCAACTCGTCGTGGAACGGACGCTGCGCCGGTTCTCGATGCGCGCGTACATCAGGGGCTGTGTCAGCGCCGGATCGTCGGTCTCGTTGTGGCCCCACCGGCGGTAGCACCACATGTCGATCACGACGTCTTTGTGGAACGCCTGCCGGAAGTCCTGCGCGATGCGCGCGACGCGCACGCACGCCTCGGGATCGTCGCCGTTGACGTGGAAGATCGGCGCTTGGATCATGCGCGCGACGTCGCTCGCGTATGTGCTCGAGCGCGCCTCGGTCCATCCCGTCGTGAACCCGAGCTGGTTGTTCACGATGATGTGCACGGTGCCGCCGGTGCGGTAGCCCTTCAGCTGCGAGAGGTTGAGCGTCTCGGCGACGACCCCCTGCCCTGAGAACGCTGCGTCCCCGTGGATCAGCAGCGGCAGGACCGGGTACTCGAGCCCGCGGTCGAGCAGATCTTGCTTCGCGCGCACGATGCCCTCGACGACGGGATCCACCGCCTCGAGATGGCTTGGGTTCGACGCCAGCGACAGCGGCAGCTTCACCCCGTCGCGCGTCGTGTGCACCCCTTCCGCGCCCAGGTGATACTTCACGTCGCCCGAACCCTGGGGAACCTCGGGGTCGATGTCACCTTCGAACTCACGGAAGATCTGCCCGTACGACTTGCGGATGATGTTGGCGAGAACGTTGAGCCGCCCGCGGTGACTCATGCCGATCTCGACTTCCGTCATGCCCACGTCGGCGGCGGCGTCGAGCACCGCGTCGAGCATCGGGATCAAGCTCTCGGAGCCTTCCAGCGAGAAGCGCTTGTGGCCGACGTACTTCGTGTGCAAGAACTTCTCGAACGCCTCAGCCTCGTTCAGCTTGCGCAAGATGTGAAGGTGCTCGTCCTTGTCGAACGTGTCCGAGCTGCCCTCGACGCGCGACTGGATCCACTCCTTCTGCTCGGGCTCCTGGATATGCATGTACTCGACGGCGAGCGTGCGGCAGTAGGCGTCGCGCAGGATGGCGAGGATCTCGCCGAGCGGCGCTTTCTGCAGACCGGCGAGCCCGCCGGTCACGAACTCGCGGTCGAGGTCCCAGATCGTGAACCCGTACGTCGCAGGATCGAGCTCGGAGTGGATCGTCGGCGGCTCGGCCTGAAGAGGATCGAGCGGCGCGATGAGGTGTCCGCGCACGCGGTACGCGTTGATGAGCTGCAGCACGCGCGCCTGTTTCGCCTCCGCCTCGACCGAGTCGTGCGCCGGGTTCTTGTCCTGCAGCCACCGCACCGGCACGTACGGCACCTGCATGGCCGAGAAGATCCCGTCGTAGAAGCCCTCCTTGCCCGTCAGAAGATCGTGCATCCGGCGGAGGAACTCTCCCGACTCGGCGCCTTGGATCACGCGGTGGTCGTACGTGCTCGTGAGCGTGACGACCTTCCCGATGCCGAGCTCGGCGAGCGTGTGCGGATCGGAGCCCTCGTACTCGGCCGGGTACGCGATCGACCCGACGCCGACGATCGCCGCTTGGCCGCTCATCAGCCGCGGCACCGACTGGACCGTGCCGATCATGCCGGGGTTGGTGAGCGACACGGTCGTCGCGCTGAAGTCGTCTGGGGTGAGCTTGTTCGCGCCGACGCGTTTGATCAGGTCCTCATACGCGGTGAAGAAGCGCGCGAAGTCCATCGTGTCGGCTTCTTTGATGTTCGGGACGAGCAGCGTCCGCGAGCCGTCGGGCCGTTTCACGTCGACGGCGAGGCCGAGGTTCGCGTGCTCGTTGCGCACGGCGGACGGCTTGCCGTCGGCGACCTGGTACACGACGCGCATGCCCGGCATCGCCTTGAGCGCCTGGACGACGGCCCACCCGATCATGTGGGTGAAGCTGACCTTCGCGCCCCGGCTGCGCGCGAGGTGGCGGTTCAGGATGTTGCGATTGATCTCGAGCAGCTTGGCGGGAACCGTGCGCACGGAGGTCGCCGTGGGAACCGCGAGGGACGCTTCCATGTACTTGGCGAGGGTGGCGTCGGCGCCGCGGAGTGGCGTCGCGCCCGCCGCGGGGGCCGGTGGGGTGGGCGAGATCTCGTCGGCGGCCTTTTTCGGTTCGGCCTTGTCACGATCCGGATCCTCTTTTCGGACCGCCCCTTTCGCCGGCTCTTCAGCCTTCATCTGTTCCGGCGCTTTCTTGGTCTCGGGTTTCGGTTCCTGCGGCGCTGGGGTCTGCTGCTGCGCCTGCGCGCCGCCGTCCGGGCTGTAGTCGGCGAAGAAATCGCGCCAGGGCTCTGAGACCGAGTCCGGGCTGTCGAGGTACTGCTGGTACATCTCCTCGATCAGCCAGCTATTCGGACCGAACTGAGCCGGTTCGCGCTCCATGCACCCGCAGCGGTGGCCTGTCCTCCCCGCGCCGGCGCATCTCGGCCTCGTCGGCAAGCGCGCGCTCGTAGGTCTCGAGGGTGCGCTCGACCGCGCCGGGCCCATCGCCGATCACGACCTGCTTCGCGGATGGCAGCTCGAACACGGTTTCGATCTGCGCGCGCACACCGTCGTCCGGCACGATTGTCTTGCGCGATTCGTACGTGAGCCACCACTCCGCCTGCGCGACGAGGCGGCCGGTCTCGTCGAGCTCGCCGGCCGCTCGCCCGTGCTCGCAGTCGCTGAGCGTGGAGACCATCGGGATCTCGAAGACCGTCTTGGCCGCGGCCGCCGCCCACGCGGTTTCCCATCCGTGCGCGTGGATGAGGTTGTACGCCGCTGATGCGGCCAGCCGCGTCGCACGCTCGAGCATCCCGGCACTCAGCTGCAGCGCCCACGCTAGGCGGTCGCTCTCGGGGACGAAGGGCGGGTACTCAGGGACGCGCGCGATGCGGAGGCGCGGCACGACGGCGTCGGGTGAGGGCTGCTCGGGCGCAATCAGATCCGCGTCGTGGCCCGCGTACGCGAGCCCGGCGGCAAGGTCGTGAACCCGTTCGCCGGTTGCGGTCTCTGCCGCGGAGAGCATCAGGATGCGCATCGAGGGGCGATTGTCGCACGGCGCGCGTTTCGGCGGCCAAATAGGCCAATCGCGCCTTGTTCCGGCTGGCCGCGCTCTCTAGCGTCGAGGCTCGGCGCGCTGTGCTTGCTGGGGAGGTGATGGCGCTGGAACGGCGGAGCGCCGACCGACCTGCCTGAAGGAGGGCATATGAACGGAGCACTCATCGTTACGTGGGGTAGCAACGTCCCGGGACGCGAAGCCAAGGGTCTCGAGGTCTTCGGCAAGGCGCTCGCCCACTTCGACGAGCTCGCGAAGAACGGCCGTATCCACGGCCACAAGGAGTACCTCACCTTGACCGGCAACGCGGACCAGCTGGCCGGCGTCATGGTCATCGAAGGACCCCTCGACGAGCTCGTCAAGATCCAGACCGAGGAAGCGACGCGCACCCTGCTGATCGAAGGGACGAGCATCTGCAAGAACTTCACAGCAACGATCGCCGCGGGCGGCGACGAGCAGACGCTGACCCAAGAGATCGGCCTGTTCACCAAGACACAGCAGAGCCTGGGGTACATGTAGCCTTCGAGGCCGAGCGTGCGACGGGGGGCCGTTCCGGCCCCTCGTCTGTTTCTGGAGGTCCTTCTTGCCGAGCGGCTTGTACCGGCGCTTCGACGGCGCGACCGAACAGTTCCGCGCCGCGCCCGGCCCGATGGGCTGGCGCTACTTCTCGACCGTCCAAGACGCGCACGGCGCGACCAACGTGGACCTGTCGGTCGACGCGGCGTGGCGCCCGGTGCGCGTGCGCATCCAGACGCCCGAACACCACCTGCTGATGAGCGCGCGCGGAAGCATCCTGGACGACGAGCCGCTCGACATCCCGTTCGACCCCGAGACGATCACCGTGGACTTCGGATCGCCATGCTTCCCGCTTGCGACCGCGAGGCGTCTCGGCGGATCCGGCGAGATCGAGGCGATCGTGATCGACGGCGAGGCCGGAGAGCTCTCGACGGAGCACCATCGCTACGAGGCCGGCGACGAGGAAGAGATCGCGACCCCGGTCGGCCGCTTCGTTGCGCGCGCGTGGCGGCACGTCACTGCGCATTCTGCGCGCGCGCTGTGGAATGCCGGGGACGTCGTCGTGGCCGGCGACGGACTGGAGCTGGTCGCGTACGACCCCGGCGGACAGGGCCCGCGGCCGCTGTCGTAGGGCGCGCGCGCCGTCATGGCGAGGCCGGTAGGCTCTCGCAGCCATGAAGTGGTTCAAGAAGAAAGACGAGAACGTCTCGGCGCCGCTCGCGAGACCCGTTTCGCCGCCGTCGGCCCGGCCCGCGCACCTCGACGACTGGCGCACATACGACGACGTCGCCGACGACTACGCGCGCGCCGTCGCGCCGCACCTCACCGAGATCGCCGGCGACCTCGTCGCGTTCGCCGAGATCCCGTCGGGTGGCAGGCTGCTCGACGTTGGAACGGGAACGGGGGTCGTGCTGCATGCGGCAGGCGACGTCGCGGCGTTCGGCGTCGATCCATCGGTCCCGATGCTGAAGAACGCGCGCGGCCTCGGAGTCGCCGCGGCCGACACGATCAACCTTCCCTTCAGCAAC
>VAWS01000023.1 GCA_005884515.1 Actinomycetota bacterium | reverse complement strand
GGTGGGGGAAGGGCTGCTCGCCGCCGGCGCGAGCGATGCGCGCATCGCCGCTGCCTACGGCAGCGCCGAAGCGCGCGTCCTGTGGGGTGAGTGCTCCGTGCCGGCGGGACGCACCGAGACGTTCGGCTTCCACACGTTCCCCGATATGGAGATCCTTGAGCTGGTGTCGCCCGAGACCGGACAGCCGGTGCCGGGCACGGCGCCGGGGGAGATCGTGATCACGCCGCTCGGGTTCCGCGGCGGAAGCGTCCCGCGTTGGCGGACCGGCGACTTGGCCCTCGGCGGCATCACGACCGAGCCGTGTCCGAACTGTGGCCGCACGGTGCCGCGCGTCGGCCCGACCGTTCGGCGCGGCGCGTGGCAGCGCGTCGTAACGTTGCAAGGGGAGCGATCGTGGATCGACCTGCGCGACGCCGGTGCGGCCGCAAGCGAGCGATCGTCCGATTGGCAGATCGAGCTCCAACGTGAGAACGGATCACACCATCTGTTCGTGTACCTCGGGGCCGAAGACAAGCCGGCACCGATCATCGATCTCTACGAAGATCTCAAACGGTTGCGCGCGCGGCCCACGCAGATCGTGCTCGCCGACACGGCCGAGCTGGCTGCTCGCCGGAGCGCAGCGTCCGGGCCGTGGCCGCGGTATTGGGACCGCAGCGACTAACAACCGGGCTCACCTGGAAAAAGAAGCCTTCAAGTACCCGCTAAAGGCTGTTACACAGCGGGGCCGATACCTTATGCATACAGGGGGAGGCCCGGTCGTTCATGAGGAAAAGACGCCTGTTCGTCGTTGCGCTCATCGTCGGGGCGGTTTCTTTAGGTATCCCCTCGCAGGTGTCGGCGGCGCCGTCGATCCCACGATCGCTGACGACCTATCGCACAGTTGTTTCACAGGTTGAGCCGGGCCGGAGCGAGACGCTGTCGGTCCGGATGCCCTGGCGCGCGAACATGATCGGGGTTTCGTTCGTCGACCCCTCGCATTCGCAGGCCGGGGTCGCATTCGTCGCGCGGGCACACACGGTCGACGGGTGGAGCGCCTGGGAAGAGCTCGGCGCGAACGACAACGGCTCGATGGGCGTCGAGGCGAAGCACGAGACCAATCGCGTGACGACCGAGCCGCTGTGGGTCGGGACGGCCGACCACGTTGAAGTCAAGGTGGCCGTTGCCCGCACGGTCGCGGCGATCCACGACGTCCGGGTCCACCTCATCAACACCCTGGGAGACGCCAAGCCGGAGAACATTCTCGTGCGCGCGCTCCACAGCATCGGCCGGTTCCTCTCGATGCGCGCCACACCGTCGGGCGAGCCCGCACAGGCGCGGACGATCCAGCCGGCGATCATCTCGCGCGCGCAGTGGGGCGCGAACTCGAGCTACCTGAACCTGCCCTGCCCGGGCATCGCGCCCGAGCTCAAGATGGCGTTCGTCCATCACACCGATACGACCAACAGCTACACGAGAAGCCAGTCGGCGGGGATCGTGCGCGGCATCTACGCGTACCACACGAACACCCGGGGCTACTGCGATATCGCGTACAACTTCCTGGTCGACAAGTACGGTCAGATCTTCGAAGGCCGGAACGGCGGCATCACGAAAAATGTCATCGGCGCGCACACCGGCGGGTACAACTACGAGTCTGTCGGCGTCGCGCTGTTGGGCAACTACGCCACCGCACGTCCGTCGAGCGCGATGCTGACGGCGCTGACGCAACTGCTCGTCTGGCGGCTCGACATCGCGCACATCCCGCCGACCGGCATCGTGACGATGAAGACCGGCCCAGGGAACGACCACCACGCCGCGGGGACGCTCGTCAAATTCAACCGGATCGCAGGCCATCGCGACGCGTCGTACACGACCTGCCCCGGCACGTACGTGTACCGCGACATGACGTGGATCCGGAACAGGGTCAATTCGTTGGGCCGCCCGAAGATCTACACGCCTATGCTCGACAGCGCGAACCTGCGGCCCGACGGCGACACCCACAACGAGTTGATCCGTTTCACCGCTGGGTTCAGCGGAACGGTGAATTGGACCCTGTCGTTCGTGGATCCGAAAGGCGTCGTTCGACGGACGTTCACCGGAACCGGCTCAGCCGTCAAGCAGTACTGGGCGGCGGCCACCGTGACGGGTGTGCTGGTACCGAACGGGCTGTACACCTGGAAGCTCGACGCGCGCGACTCGACCGGCCACGCCGCGACGGGCGCCTCGGGAACCCTCAATATCGTCACGACCCACCCGGACGGAACGTTGTTGCAAGATGCCACGGGGAAGTACGTGATCGACGGCGGAGCAGCCCGTCCGGTCGACCCGATCGCGTACACCTCTAACTTCGGGACGCTCCCTGCCGTGCAGACCGGTCCGAAAGAGCGCGCGCGCTACACGACCGGCCAGGCGCTCGGCTTGCGCCAAGGGACGCTCCTCTCGGACGCGTCGGTTTCGCCGGTCGCGTACTACATCTGGAGTGACGGAGCGCTTCACGCCTTCAAGAACGGGTCCTTCACCGCCCTCGGCTATTCATCGGCCGCTGCGATCCCGGTCAGCCCGACATACCTCGCGTCGCTGGGCACGCCCGGCACCGACATCACGAGCCTGACCCAGCATCCGGACGGGACTCTGGTGAAGAGTGCGGACGGGAAGTCCTTCTGGGTGATCACGGCCGGCGTGCGGCGCCCCATCTCGGCGTTGGCGCGCGCATCCTCGTACCGGTCGAACGAAGCCGTACTGGTCTCGGCAGGCGACCCCCTAACGATAGGGAGCGCGTTCCCCGTTCGAGACGGGACCGTCATCAAGGCGACCGATGGGGGAACGCCCTGGGTCGTCGCCGACGGGACGAAGCACCGGATCGTCTCGTGGAGCTTCACCACGCTCATGGGATATACGAGCTCGATGATGTTGACTGCGACCACGACCGACATCAACGCGATCCCGACCGGCGCGCGCATCGGATAGCGCGGAGCAGCTCGAGCACCCGATGCTAGGCTGAGGCTGATGCAGCCTCGGACCACCATCTACCTCGACTATGCCGCCACTTCGCCGTTGTGGCCGGAGGCGCGCGCGGCGATGGCCCCATACCTCGACGACCGCTACGCGAACGCGTCTTCGCTTTACGCGGCGGCGCGCGAGACGCGCAAGGCCGTCGAAGAGGCCCGCGAGATCGTCGCCGCGGCCGTCGGCGCGCGCCCCGACGAAGTCGTGTTCACGTCGGGCGGCACGGAAGCGGACAACATCGCCCTGCAAGGGGTGGCGGTGCGTGCGCGCAACGAGGGCCGCGATGTGATCGTCGTGAGCGCGATCGAGCACCATGCAGTGCTCGACACCGCCCGCTGGCTCGGCAAGCACGGATTCCGGGTGACCGAGGTTCCGGTCGATGCCGACGGCGTGCTCGACGTGGACGCGCTGGCCGACGCCGTCGACCGGAAGACGGCGGTCGTGAGCGTGATGTACGCCAACAACGAGGTCGGCACGATCCAGCCGGTCGGGCGTTGTGCTGAGATCGCGCGCGCAGCCGGCGCGCGCTTCCACACCGATGCGGTGCAGGCGCTGCCCTGGCTTGCGCTGGACTCGGCCGACGCCGATCTGATCGCGCTCGCAGCGCACAAGGTCGGCGGGCCCAAGGGCGTCGGCGCGCTCGTTGTTCGGCGTGGCGTCGGCGTCGAGCCGCTCGTGCACGGCGGCGGCCAGGAGCGCGGGCTGCGCTCCGGGACGTACAACGTGGCGGGGATCGTTGGGTTCGGCGCGGCAGTCAAGACGACGTTGGATGCGCGCGAGCAGCTGGTTCCCCGTGTGCGCGCTCTCCGTGACCGCCTGCAGGACGCGCTGGTCCGGCGATTCCCGGGGGTGACGGTGAACGGCGCGCGGGCCGAGGGCTTGCCGAACAACGTCAACGTGTGCATCGACGGGATCGAGTCGGAGCCGCTCCTGCTGCTGCTGGACGCGGCGGGGATCGCCGCCTCGAGCGGGTCGGCGTGCCAGAGCGGCGCCGCCGAGGCGAGCCACGTTCTCACCGCGATGGGCGTTCCGAAGGAGCGCGCGCTTGGTGCATTGCGCTTGACGCTCGGCCGCGACACGACGGAGGCGGACGTCGAAGCCGCCGTCGACGAGATCGGCGCCGGCGTCGAGAGGCTGCGCCGATGAAGATCCTCGCCGCGATGTCGGGAGGCGTTGATTCAAGCGTCGCGGCCGCGATGCTCGTCCGCGACGGTCACGACGTGACCGGCGTTCATCTGCGCCTGACCGAGCAAACGCCGGCGATGGACGGGCGCGTGCACGGCTGCTGCGGGGTCGCCGACGCGGACGACGCACGGCGGGTCGCGCAGGTGCTCGACATCCCGTTCTACGTGTGGAACCTCAAGGACGCGTTCGCGCACGGCGTCGTCGAGGACTTCGTCGGTGAGTACGCGCGCGGCCGCACGCCGAACCCGTGCGTTCGCTGCAACGAGACCGTCAAGTTCGGCGCGCTCCGCGAACGGGCTCGCGCGCTGGGCTTCGACGCTCTCGCAACGGGCCATTACGCGCGCGCGACGCACGAAGCCGACGGCTGGCACCTGTACCGCGGCGGCGATCAGAAGAAGGACCAGTCCTACGTGCTCGCGCGGCTCGGCCAGGAGGAGCTTGCGCGCGCGCGCTTCCCGGTGGGCGCGCAGTCGAAGGACGAGACGCGCGCGCTGGCGCACGAGCTCGGGCTCCGCACGGCGGACAAGCCGGACTCGTACGAGATCTGCTTCGTGCCCGACGGCAACGCCGGAGCGTTCGTCGAGCGCGAGCTCGGCCCGATCCCGGCCGGCGAGATCGTCGGCACCGACGGCGCCGTCCTCGGCGAGCACGCCGGGATCCACCGCTTCACGGTGGGGCAGCGGCGCGGGCTCGGTATCAACTCCGGTTCTGCTCGGACGTTCGTGCTCGAGATCGACGCGCCGGCGAACCGGATCGTCGTCGGACCGGGCGAGCTGTTGGCGCGAACGGGCCTGGAAGCCGAGGCCTGTCGCTGGGTGGCCGGCGTAGCGCCGGAGCGGATCGAAGCGGTTCAGGTGCGTGCGCACGGTGGGGTGTATCCGGCGGGGCTCCTCGATGTGGACGGCGACCGCGCCCGCGTGCTTTTCGCCGAGCCGCAGCGGGGCATCGCACCGGGGCAGCTTGTCGCCTTCTACCTGGGCGACGAGGTGCTCGGCGGCGGCACGATCGCGCGCGCGACGCGCTGAGTGCGTCGGGGACGACCTCTATAATCGAGCGGCATCCATCAGGAGGCTCCGTGGACCAGGTCCGTCTGCCCGATCTTGAGGTGATCCGCCGCTATTCGATTGCCGTCCGCCGTGAGCACGCCGCAGCGGACGAGGTGCTCGAGGCGCTGCAGTCCGACGTCGAGGCGATCAAGCGCGCGCTGCGCGGTTCGGCACCATCTCGTTCAACCGCGGCACGTTCCACCGCGGCACGTTCAACCGCGACACGTTCAACACCGGCACGTTCAACAACGCCGCGCGCGACGACGCCGAAGCCGGCGGCGGCACGGCCCGCACCGCGCAAGCGTCCGGCGGCGAAGTCTCGGTCGAGGTCGAGAAGATCGCGGCGTGGCTGAGGAGCTTTCGCAGAAGGAAGCGGCGGAGCAGATCGAGCAGCTTCGTGCAGAGGTAGAGCGTCACAACCGGCTCTATCACCTGGAAGACAAGCCCGAGATCTCCGACGCCGAGTACGACCGGCTCTACCGGGAGCTCGTCGACCTCGAGAATCAGTTCCCCGAGCTGATCACGCCGGACTCGCCGACCCAACAGATCGGCGGCCCGCGCTCAGAAGCGTTCGCGCCGGCGAAGCACCACGCACGCATGTACTCGCTCGATAACTGCTTCTCGCGGGAAGAGCTGCAAGCGTGGGCCGACCGCGTCGCGCGCGCTGTGACCGGCGCGTCGTTCTTCTGCGAGCTGAAGATCGACGGTGTTGCGGTCGCGCTGACGTACGAGGACGGGACGCTCGTCCGGGGAGCAACGCGCGGCGACGGCGAGATCGGTGAGGACGTGACGGCGAACATTCGCACGATCAAGAGCGTTCCGGAGAAGCTGAAGATGGAAAAGCATCCGGCGCTCCTAGAAGTGCGCGGCGAGGTGTACATGCCGCGCGCGGACTTCGACAGGTTCAACAAAGAGCGCGCCGATCAAGGTCTCGCGACGTTCGCGAACCCGCGCAACACGGCGGCCGGCGCGTTGCGCCAGAAGGATCCCGCGATGACCGCCGCTCGGCCGCTCGCGATATTGATCCACGGGATCGGGGCGACCCAAGGGATCTCGTTCGAGGCCCAGAGTAAGGCGATGGCTGCGCTGAAGAAGGCCGGGCTCCGCACGGCCGCCGAGAGCAAGAAGGCGAAGACGCTCGACGTCGTCTGGGCGTTCATCGAGAACTGGCAAGAGCACCGCCACGACCTCGAGTACGAGATCGACGGCGTGGTGGTGAAGGTCGACGAGACGCCGAAGCAGCGCGAGCTGGGCTACACGTCGAAGGCGCCTCGATGGGCGATCGCGTACAAGTACCCGCCGGAGGAGCGCGAGACGCTGCTCCGCGACATCCACGTATATGTCGGCCGGACGGGGGCGGCGACGCCCTACGCCGTACTCGAACCCGTCTACGTCGGCGGGGTGACTGTGCAGTCGGCCACTCTGCACAACCAGGATGAGGTCGCGCGCAAGGACGTGCGCCCGGGCGACACCGTCATCGTGCGGCGCGCCGGAGACGTCATCCCCGAGGTCGTCGGACCGGTCTTGGCGAAGCGCAAGAAGGGCCTCAAGCCATGGAAGATGCCGACGACGTGCCGCTTCTGCGGCTCGGCGATCGTGCGGCAAGAGGGCGAAGCGGTTGCGTACTGCACCGGCGCGCTCATCTGTCCGTCGCAACGCCGTGAGCGTCTGTTCCACTTCGCCGGGCGCGGCTCGATGGACATCGAAGGGCTCGGGTACCAGACGATCGAAGAGCTAATCCAGAAGGGGTGGGTGCAGGACCCCGGCGACTTCTACTCGCTGACGGCCGACCAGCTCACGCAGCTCGA
>VAWS01000244.1 GCA_005884515.1 Actinomycetota bacterium | reverse complement strand
CCACCACGATCCCCCCGGCCCGACGTACGACAGCCTAGGACGCGGGAGCGCGCGCGGCTAGGGGTGTGTGTGTACTCCTAACGGCGGGGTGATCTAGGGGAGCTGGACGTCTGCCAAAACAGCATGGATGTGTGCTCCGCTTGCCGGGTCTGGGCCGAGGGGTACCGTCGCGTCGGCGTGAAAGACATAACTTCCTGTGGCGGCGTTGAACCAGGAGAAGTTCTCGACCTCAGTGCTGTGATTGACTCCGGACCGGTCGTCGTACGTGATGTGCGCGCCGCCGGGAAACGCGTAGAACCACCCGAACAACCCGTGCTGGAAATTCTCCTGAACCGATCCATGGATCGACTCCGTCGAGACGACAGGGGTGCCCACAACGACGCCCCCACCCGACGCGAAGTTCGCGTCAGTCAGATCGAGTGCCGGGCCTGAGTTGAAGCCTAAGACGGTGGTACCAGCGGGTGCCGTGATGGTAACTGTTGCAAAGCCGGCTGGGACCGTTCCGCCTGCGGCGGCCTGGACAACGGGATATCCGCTACCGCCGCCCCCTCCATCAGTGAAAGCCATAATGCCGTTGCCGGTGTTCGCGCCGAGAACGGTGAAATCGACGAAGCCAGCGACCGGGACGTTGATCCGCCACGCGGCCCAACTCCCCGCGGTGATCACCGCTGTGAGGGGGTCGGTGGGGAGGGTGACCGCCCTTGGCACTGTGCCGGCGTGGGAGGACCCGAGCGTCAATGCAATGGTCAATGCGCACGCGCCCGTGAATAGTCGCGAAGTAAACGAGCCAGGCCTCAAGGCGATCCCCCAGGTTGATGTGGTGGCTGATCTGTTCGTGCTCTTGGAGCCGAATTCCTTCTCCGGCTGCGCCAACGGCTCCAGCACCGAGCAGCTGGGATGCGTTCGATAGGCTGACGTTCGCCATGCTCGTGAAGACGTCGTATGCGGCCGCAACGGCAGGGCAGATCGCGTATCAGGTTTTCGGCGAGGGGCCTGATCATGTCCTGATCCGGCTCTCGATGGGCGACCTGGGCTCGATGTGGGACGAGCCCCTTCTGACGCGGTATTTCACTCGGATGGCCGAGTTCTCCCGGGTCATCATCTTCGACAAGCGTGGGAGCGGCATGTCGGATCGCGCTCGGGCCGTCCCCACACTCGAGGCGAGGATGGACGACGTGCGGGCAGTCATGGATGCTGCCGGGTCTGAGCGCGCCGTGCTCTCCGGTGGCGGGGAGGGAGCGCGCATGCAAGCGCTGTTCGCTGCGACCTATCCGGAGCGCGTATCGGGCCTCTCGCTCGTGAATCCTTCCGCGAAGGGTCTGCGCACTCCCGACTACCCGTGGGCGAGAACCGAAGATGAGTGGCGGCGCCTCCTCCGCGACGTGGAGGAGGGCTGGGGGACGCAGGAGTTCAGCGATCGCCTCTTACGTGAGCAGATGCCGACCGTTGCCGACGACGAGGGCTTCCGCACCTGGTGGGTGACCTACCTGCGCCGCAGCCTGAGCCCCGGTGCCGCCGTCGCCTTCTACCGGATGATGATGGAGTCGGATGTGAGCGACGTTCTCCCTCTCGTCCGCGCCCCGACGCTCA
>VAWS01000142.1 GCA_005884515.1 Actinomycetota bacterium | reverse complement strand
CCGCACGCGCCCATGCCGGCCGCGGAGATCGACGTGAAGACGGGGCCGTACACCGAGCCGGTGTGCCGGAACACCGGTTGCACGCGCTGCAGCGCAGGATCGCTCGGGAAGTCGGCGGGGACGTGCGTGTACGGGCTCGCGTCGTGCTGCGCGACGATGCGCCCGTACATGACGTACGAGTAGAGGTCCTTGGACCCGCGCGGCGGAACCGCAACCGCGAGGATCAGCAAACCCAAGAACGCCGCTGCGATCGTGCGCGCCGGCAGCACGCGCGCGCGCGTCAACGACCAGACGAGCGCGCAGTACGCGGCGAACGTCATGAGGACCAACGCGATAAAGACCAACGCAGGCGCGCCTCGGCCGACGGCGAGCAACGCGGCCGTGCCGGCGCACGCGCCGGCGAGAAGGCCGCCTTGGCCCTTCGTGGTCATGAGAGACGTTCTCACGGCCCCAGCATATGGATTCCGGCCGTACTCGATCGCGCGGTGCCGGTTACCGGTACGACGACGCGCGCGAGCGGCGGGGTTCCGTCTCGCGGAGCGACAGCACGCGCGGGGTGCTCATCCGTTGCGAGTATCTGGCATCGATCTGCCTGCGCGTTACTTCGATGCGCGCGCGGCGCCGTGCGCGCATCGCGCGCCTGCGCCTGCGCTTGCGACGCTTGATCTGCATGACGCGCGCCGCGTACGCGAGCACCAGCACCACCAAGAAGATCTTCGTCAGCGAGTGACCGCCGTGCTTGGGCGTCGCGGTGGCCGGCGTGTACGCATCGTTCAGCGACCGGCCAGTGTCCACTCTCGTCGCGGGGAGTTCCTGCACCGACGGCAAGGGATCAGGACGCCACGACGCGATCGTCGCCGTCGCGAAGCCGGCGTCCATCAACTGAGAAGCTGTGTCGTAGATACGCGGTCCGTTGAGCGCAACGACGATCAACGTCTTGCCACCGCGTGTGGCCGCGGCCGCGACGCAGTTGCCCGCAACAGACGTGAAGCCGTTCTTCACGCCGACGGCGCCCGGATACCGGTTGACGAACCGGTCCAGGTTCACGAAGGTCGCCGTCGTGTTATCGGGCCACGGCACCGTGTAGCTCTTCGTCACGGCGACGTGCGCGAGCCACGGGATCTTCAAGAACGCGGACGCGATGCTCGCGAGGTCGCGCGCGCTCGCGTGCTGGCCGGCGGCGTCGAGGCCGCTCGGATCGACGAGGATCGTGTGCGTCGCGCCGAGCTGGTGTGCGCGCGCGGTCGCCATGCGCGCGAAGGCCGGCAGCGAACCCGCCACCCGCTGAGCGAGTGCGATCGCCGCGCCGTTCGACGACTCCATCAGCATCCCGTGGAGGACCTGATCCACGGTGAACGTCGCGCCTTGCCGCCACGCGATCTGATCGTCGCGCGCGTGCCCGGCGGCAGGCGAGATCGTCAGCGTGTCGTCTGGGCGAAGGTGCTCGGCGACGACGATCGCCGTGACCATCTTCAGCAGGCTGGCCGCCGGGAGCGGCGTGTCGGCGCGTTTGCCGTAGAGCAGGCGGCCGTTGGTCGGATCCATGATCGCAACCGCTGAAGCGGGGAGCGACGCGAGCACTTTGTCTGCGCGCACGTGCAATGCGTCGGGCGGCTGCGAGGCCGCGGCCGGAGCCGCGATGCCGAGGACGACGAACACGGCTGCGGCGGCGCACCACGAGCGGCCCGGCATGCTCGAAACATTAAGAGAGGAACATGCCGTTTCCCGGGAGCCTGGAAGTCCTTACTCCTTGAGCGCGATCACGTAGACGCACTCCGGCGTCCACCGGTAGGCGTCGGGACCGAGCGGTGCGAGGTCGTTGTGGAGATCCTCGATCAGGCGCGCGCGCACGGGCTCCGGCGCCTCCGCAAGGCGCCGGCCGAAGGGGCCCATCGTCGTCGCCCAGCCGATGAACACGGCTTTCGTCCACGTGTAGGTCGAGCGCGCGAACCAGGCGCGCTCCACGACCAGACCCGCGTTCGTGGCGAACCGGGAGATCTTCGAGGGCTCGTCTACCTTGTCGTGGTAGGTCTTGAGCCCGGACGAGTCGGCCGGGATCCGGTGGCGCGCGAACAGCTCTTCGAGCACGTCGTAGACGCCGCCGATCTCGTGGTGGTCGGTCCCCCACGTCGCGGTTCCGACGAACCCGCCCGGCTTCAGCGCGCGTGCAACGCCCGCGAACACCGAGCCTGGACGCGGGCAGTGCTGGAGGGCGAACGTAGAGAAGGCACCGTCGATCGTCTGATCGCCGAGCGGCAGCCGCGCGATGTCGGCCGCAACCGGTACCACCTCCGGCGGCGTGCGCTTGAGCATCCCCTCCGCGACGTCGAGGCCGACCACTCCGCGCGCGCGGCGCGCGAGCCGTGCGCCGATCGCTCCGACGCCGCAGCCGAGGTCCGCGACGAGGTCGTTCCGTTCGAGCGGCAGCGCGCGGATCAAGGGTCGCGACAGCGCCACCATCGCCGGTGCCCACAAGCGGCGATACAAGCGTGCCGCGTTCCCGTAGCGCGCGGCGACCGCGCGCAGGGCGGCGCTCATCCGCCGGGCGGTCGCGGCGGTTCGGGCCGGTCCCCCGACACGAACCGCTCGAGACCCGCCGCCATCTCCGGGTCGAGCAGCGTCGCGCGCCCGATCTCCGCCTCGCGCTTCAGCCCGTCGGCAAGCGACGAGCCGAACGTCGAAAGCGAGGAGGCGCGATCCGCACGGATGCTCGACTGTGGATATCCGGCGATCCGCGTGGCGAGCTCAACGGCGCGCTTCAACGCCTCGCCGGCCGGCACGATCTCTTGCACGAACCCCATCGTCAGCGCGCGCTGGGCGTTGATCCGCACGCCGGTCTCGATCAGGTACAGCGCATTCGCTTGCCCGACGATCCGCGGCAGCCGCTGCGTGCCGCCGTCGACGAGCGGCACTCCCCAGCGCCGGTTCAGCACGCCGAACTCCGCGTTGGCGGCGGCGATCCGGAAGTCGCACCACGCCGCCAGCTCCATCCCGCCGGCGAAGCAGTACCCGTTGATCGCGCCGATCGTCGGCTTTCCGGGATCCAGCGCGGCGAACCCCATCGGCCCGGCCTTGTCCGTGTACGTATGTTCGAGCAGCGTCCCCCCGTGCTCGAGGTCGGCGCCGGAGCAGAACGACAGCTGGCCGGCGCCGGTCACGACCAGCACGCGCGCGGCGTCGTCGGCGGCGAACGCGTCGATCGCGGTGCCGATCGCTTCGGCGGTCTCGCCGTCGACGCAGTTGTGAACCTCGGGCCGGTTCAACGTCAACACGGTCACCGCGTCGTGCGTCGTGACGAGAACCTTGTCGCTCATGCCGTCGGCACGCCCGCGACGAAGTCTTCGACGAGCTTCACGAGGCCGCGCACTTCATCCGCGCGCGGCAGGGAGTCGAACGGCTGCGCCGTGATCGCGCCGGGGATCAGCCGCGCGACCTCGATCCCCGCTTCCGTCGGATGGATCACGTCGTTGCCCGGGATCACCAGCACGGGACAGCGGATCATGTCGCTCGTGACCCCGCCCTCCAACGGGGACGTCGGCGGAACGCCTTCGAGCGCAGCCGCGATCGACAACGGATCGTGCCGGGTCCAGTCGCGCCGAAGATCGTCGAGCCGCCGAGGGTTCGCGTCGATCTCCGTGCGTGCAAGGGGGATCGTCATCAGGAACTCGATCGCGCCATCGATGCCGCCGCTCCGGATCGCGTGTGCGCCGCCGGCGAACAGCATCTGCAGCCAGGCCGGAGCCTTCCCGTCGTCTCCCATCGCGCCCGGCCGCGCCATCACCAGCGCGCGCCCGCGGTCCGGCGCGATGCACGCCACGCGCGCGAGCGTTGCCGCGCCCATCGACGCGCCGGTGAATATCGCCGAGGTCCACCCGACGTGATCGAGCATCCCGATCGCGTCTTCCGCGAGCTTCACGTAGCTGAACTCGCCCGCATCGCGAACCGGCGATGACCGACCGTGACCGCGGGCGTCGTAGGACAGAACGGTGAAAGTCTCACTGAATGCGTCGATAACGTCCCGGTCACCGTCGCGGCAGCTGGCCAGTCCGTGACACCACACCAGCGGCGGACCCTCGCCGTACAGCTCGTACGCAAGCTCGACGTCGCCGATGCGCGCGCGCTGTTCCATGGCCGGAGGCTATCAGGAGGCGCCTCAGGAGCGTCCGGCGCTCAAGGCGGAACGGCTGCGCTCCGAACTCAACGGAAGGAGGTTCTCCGGATGCAGCCGACCCACGTAGACGCCAGGGTGATCGCGTTCGGCCCAAAGCGACGGGCCGCTCGGGCGTTCGGCCGCCGCCGCGCCGTCGCACGCGGGATCGTATCGGTGTGGTTGGGGGTCGCCGCCCTCGCCGTCCTCCTTCTGGTCGGTGAACTGGTCGCGGTGCTGCTCAAGCACGGGCTTGCCGGGATCGGCATCGGGCTCGCGATCGTCTCGGCCGCCGGGTGGCCCCTGGCAGGCCGTTTGATCAAGACCGGCCGTCCGACGTCGCGCAAACGGCCCATTTCTCGAGGTCCCGGGACCTTGGGGCTCAAACTTTCGCCCATACCAGCCGAAGCACATGACAGAGACATCTAAGACCGTGGGGGTCGCCATGCCGAGGGAAGTCGAACAGCTCCAAGGAAAGCCGTGCCGTTCCTGTGGCACGCTGTTGCCGCTCGACGCGCGCGCCTGCTCGTGCGGTGCGTTGACCGACAATGCGACGTTCAGAGAGCGCGCGGAATTCGAAGTGAAGCAGTGGCGTGCATACAAGGAGCGCGCGACCGCGGAAAGCGCCTAACCGGCGCTACAGGTACTGACCGGGGTTCGGATCGATCGTTCTGACGTCGGGACGCTGATCCCCCGATGGAAGCGCCCGCCGGCGCATCTCGTCCAGCTGCGAAGCCATCTGCATCTGCTGCGACGCGATCGCGGCCTGGATCCCCTGGAACAAGCCTTCCAACCACCCGAGCAGCTGCGCGTGGGCGATCCGTAGCTCGGCCTCCGACGGGATCTCGTGATCGCCGAACGGAAGCGTGATCCGATCCAGCTCTTCCGCGAGCGGCCCCGACAGCGCGCCTTTCAGCTCCTGCACCACGCGCTCGTGGATGTCGGCAAGGTGCTCGCGCGCGTTCTCGTCGAGCGGCGCGCGGCGTACCTCCTCGAGCATCTCGCGCACCATCATCGCGATGCGGAGCAGCTTGCCGGGCTGCTCGACGGCGACGGCGGCTTCCCCCTCCTGCGAGGGAGCTTCCTGATCGGCAACGGGAGGCGCGTTGGTCTGATCCATCGACGGCATTGTGTCGAGGTTCACGACCGTGAGCAAACGGGCTCCTCTCCGCGAACTGGGCGGATTACCCGAGAGTGCTAGGTCAGACCACCCGGTTTAGCCATACACAGACCGGGTGATACCGCCGACCATTTGGATGGTGAGACGGATGCCATCCTTCCGAACACTGCGGCGCCTCGCGCTCGCCGTGTGGGCTGCTTGCGCGCTGTTTATCTATCCGGCGGCACACGCCCAGGCCGGATTGCTTCCGGTTCCGCTCCCTTCGGTGTCTTTGACCCCACTTCCCCTTCCGACGTCCAGCCCGCTGCCGTTGCCGAGCGTGCCGATCGTCGGAGACCTGCTGTCGCCGACCCCGACGGTCACCGGCGTGCCCGGTGTTCCGCTTCCCGGCCAGCTGAACGACACGGTGACCGGCATCACCGGGCTGCTCGGGCTGGGCGGCACGACGAACCCCCCGTCGCAGCCGGCTTCAGGCGGAACGAGCTCCGGCTCGACCAAGGGCGGCACGAGCGGGCACTCCGGCACCTCCACGACTTCCAAGACCGGCGGGGCGCGCTCGCACATCGGCACGTCGGGGCTCACGGTGCTGGACGGGATCGGCGTTATCACGCCGGGTGAGTCGTTCGACGCTCCGTACGCCAGCATCACCGGCCAGGCCGCGAAGAAGGCGGCCGGGCGCGCGCTCGACCTCGCCGGCCCCCTGGCGCCGC
>VAWS01000141.1 GCA_005884515.1 Actinomycetota bacterium | reverse complement strand
GCGTGGTTCGCGACGCAGATCGAGGTCGCGCGCATGCACATGATGCGGGTGGTCGCGAAAGCATCGGCCGGCGAGGTTCCGAACATCGAATCGTCGATGTTCAAGCTGTGGACCACAACGCTCGGGCAACGGTTCGCCGACGAGTTCATGACGATGTTCGGCGCGGCGGGCGCGCTGCGGAAAGGCAGCGAGGGCGCGCCGGCCAACGGACGCTTCGAGCACATCTACCGCTACAGCGTCGTCGACACGGTCGGCGCCGGCACGTCGGAAGTGCAGAAGAACATCCTCGCGCGCCGCGGCCTTGGTCTTCCCGTAGAGAACTGATGGACGAGCAGCTTGCCGGCGTCACCGTCTTGGACCACTCGACGGTCGGTCCGGCGAGCCGCTGCACGCAGATCTTGGGCGATCTCGGCGCGCAGGTGATCAAGATCGGACCGGTCGGCGGCGATCGGTGGCCGCCGCCGTGGTTCGCGTACGGCGCCGGGCGGCGCACGAAACGCGCGCGCTTCGACCTGAAGTCCGAGCGCGGGCGCGACGCCTTCCTTCGGCTCGCGTCGCATGCCGACGTGATCGTGGACTCGTTCCGGCCCGGCGTCGCGGACAAGCTCGGCGTCGGGTTCGAAGCGGTGCACGTGCACAATCCCGGGCTGATCTACTGCGCGACGTCGGGCTACGGCCAGTTCGGGCCGTACCGCGACCGAGCGGGCCACGACATCAACTACCTCGCGCTCGGCGGGTTCCTTGCGACGCAGGGCACGCGCGCGGACGGCGGGCCGGCGATCCCCGGCGCGACGGTGGCAGACTCGGCCGGCGGCGGCATGCACGCGGCGATCGCGATCCTCGCGGCGCTGGTGCGGCGCGCGCACTCGCACGAAGGCGTGTTCCTGGACGTGTCGACGACCGAAGGGGTGCTGGCACTGACGTCGCTGAACGTGGACGAATACCTGGCGACCGGCGTCGAGCCGGGGCCGGGGACAACGCTGCTCACGGGGAAGTACGCGTGCTACGACGTGTACCGGGCGCGCGACGATCGCTGGCTCGCCGTCGGGGCCATCGAGCCGAAGTTCTTCGCGAACCTGTGCGAGGCGTTGGGCCTGTCGGATCTCGCCAAGGACCAGATGGATGACTCGAAGCAGGATGAGTTGCGCGCCAAGATCGCGGAAGCCTTCTCGCGGCGGACCCGCGACGAGTGGGTTCTCCTTCTCGCCGACGCGGATTGCTGCGTCACGCCCGTGTTGTCGATCGCAGAGGTCTCGGAAGATATCCACCTTAATGCGCGCGATGTGTTTAGCGAGGTCGACGGACCTGATGGGGAGAAGAGACGTCAGGTCGCGCCGGTTATCGCCGGCTCGTTGCGCGAATCTCACTACGAAGCCGTCTCGCCGTCGCAGTCGGATACGGCGCAGCTTCTTAGTTCGGCGGGTCTCGACGACGACGAGATCGCATCTCTTCTGGAAGCGGGTGTTATCGAATGAGTTCTGCACTTGAAGAGGAGATCGGCGCGCGCACGGCCGCTCTCGTGCCCAAGTGGACCGGCGCGTCGCTCGACGCGGGCCCCGGCGACGTCGAGTGCGAGCGCGGTTACATCCTTCATTGGGCCGAGGCGACGGAGAACGCGAACCTGCTGTACTGGGACGAGGGGGTCGCACAGGACGTTACCGGCGGTTGGATCGCGCCGCCGAGCATGCTCAGCGTCTGGATGCGCCCGCTGATGTTCAACCCGAACGCGCGCGAGCAGGTCAGGCCGCTCGAGATGCATTTCCGTCTGAAGGACGCTTTCGAGCTGCCCGAAGGCATCGTCACCGGGAACGAGATCGTTTTCGGTGTGCCGGTCCGGCCGGGCGACATGATCGCGACGAAGCAGACGGTGACCGAGATCGGCGACGTACGTACGAATCGCCTGGGCACGGGACGGCCGTGGACGATCGACGTCACGTACACCAACCAGCGCGACGAAGTCGTGGCCGTCGAGAGCTACCGCATGTTCTGTTACGTGAGGAACGCATCCTGATGTTGCTCTTCGGGAAGGTTCAGGTCGGCGATGCGCTGCCGACGCTGGAGGTTCCGGTCACCGCGCGCACGGTGGTCATGGGCGCGTCGAGCAGCCGCGACTGGCAGCCGCAGCATCACGACTACGCCTGGGCGACGACGCGCGCAGGCACGAAAGACATCTTCCTCAACACGCCGAACCAGGCCGGCTGGATCGAGCGCTACCTGACCGACTGGACCGGACCGTACGGGCGGCTCGGACGGATGCGGTTCCGCATGCGGCGCCCGGTGTATCCGGGCGAGACCCTGGTGTTCAACGGCACCGTGCGCGAAACGGCGGTCGACGAGAGCAGCTGCGCGTGGGTCGACGTCGACATCGAGCTGACCGTCGGAGAGGACGTCGCGACCGAAGCGTCGGCACGCCTGGCGATCCCGCAAGACGACAAGGACAACCCCTGGCGCCGTTCCGGCGACGACTGGAGACCGTGATATGGACTTAGCCTTCACCGAAGAGCAGGAGATGCTCCGCCAGACCGTGCGCGAGCTTTGCGCGAAGCATTCGTCGCCGGACGTGGTGCGCGCGCTCGAGACGGATGAGCGCGGCTACAGCCTTTCTTTCTACGAGCAGCTTGCCCGCACCGACCTTTTAGGGCTGACGATCCCCGACGAGTACGGGGGTGCCGGGCAGAGCGCGCTGGAGAACGTCGTCGTGTACGAGGAGCTCGGGCGCGCGCTGGCGTCGTCGCCGCACCTCGGGAGCGCCGTCATCGCTGCGGGGGTGCTGCTGGCCGGTGGGAGCGACCAGCAGAAGAAAGAGTGGCTGCCGAAGATCGTGAGCGGCGAAGCGACGTTCTCGCCGGCGTGGCTGGAGGCCGGCGGCAGCAATGGGCCCGAGAGCGTCAAGGCGACGGCGAAGAACGACCACATCACCGGCGAGAAGGTCTTGGTTCCCTTCGCCAACACGGTCGCCCGCCTTCTGGTTTCTGCGCGCGACGGCGACACCGTCGGTGTCTTCTTGGTCGAGCCGAAAGACGTCTCGCTAACCAGGGTGAGCACGATCGGCCTCGATGCCGAGTTCAACGTGACGCTGCAAGACACGCCTGCGGAGAAGATTGCAGACTGGTCCGCGTGGGAGGACGCAAGCAACGACGCGCTCATCGCGCTCGCCGGCTACGCCACCGGGGGCGCCGAGCGCGCGCTCGAGCTCTCGCTGGCCTACGCCAACGAGCGCGAGCAGTTCGGCCGCAAGATCGGGAGCTTCCAGGGCATCGCCCACCCGCTTGCCGATACACCGCAGATGTGTTCCGGCGCGCGACAAAGCTCGGACAGCAGGTCTACGGCGGCATCGGCTTCACGCTCGAGATCGACATGCAACTCTACTTCCGCCGCGCGAAGCAGCTCGAGCTGCAGTGGTGGGAGCCGCGCTACCTGGAGCGCGTGATCGCGGCGGCGGAGCTCGACGCAGAGAAGCCGTACATCAACGTGTACTAAGCCTTCCGCGCGCGCGAATCCATCGTGGCGGCGAACGCCTGCGCGGCCTCGAGCGTGGCCGGGGCGGTCGGTCCGCCGGCGTCGATGACGGCGAAGATCGCGTTGCCCTCCCGCCAATAGATGAGATATGCGGGCAGCGGGAGGGCGGCCTGGGTGCCGGACTCGGCGATCGTCTCGTCACCGATCCGCTTCACCGCGATCTGCTTGACGTTCGTTCCCGTCGCCATGTCCTTCTGGAGATCCAGTGCGAGCGCCTTGTGTGCACCGTCGGCCGTCTTGAAGACGACCCCCAGCATCGTGACCACGTGCGCGGCCGGGTCTGCCGGCGTCGCTTGTTGTTGCAGGATCGCGAGCGCTCCATCGTTGGCGTAGAAGCTCGCGTACGCGCCTTGGAAGCCGAAGCCGATGAACTTGTTCTGTTGGTCGCCGTCCTTGACGATCAGGTCGATCGCTTGGTTCCCGGACGAGTCGGGGAGGAACTTCAGCCCCTGCGGCGTGTCGGCTTTTCCCGGAAGGATGCTCGCCAGATCTCCGGCGCTGAACGTCTTCGATCCGCCGCATCCGGCCAGTACGACGAGGACGACAATGGGAACAACGATGCGTCGTAGGTTCATCCGTCGGTATCGTCGCCTTCCGCGCGCAACTCGGGCAAGCCGAAGGTCCACGCCGTCTCTTGCACGCGCTCGATGATCCGCCAGCCGACGGGCGTGCGCAGCCACTGGTCGTCGTAGGCTCCGCCGACGAACATCACGCTGCCGTCGCCCGCGACCAACGGGTTAAAGAACAGGGCGTGAGAATGAGCTTTGTCGCCGGCCAGCTCGACCTGTTTGTTCATGATCATGTGCTGGCTGCGCGCGAACAGCGACAGCCCTTTCTCGATCCACGCGGCGACGGGGTACAACGGGCCCGGCTCCGCGCCCGACGAGCTGTAGTCGAGCACGGCGTCGGGGAGGAAGACTTCGGTCAGTCGCTCGTACTCGCGCGCGTCGATGATCGTCGCGTAGAGGTCGAGGATGTTTTCGATCTCATGCCGGTCGGCGTGCGGATCGGGCATGCGCGCGAGGATAGCAGCGACCCGCCGCATGGTAGCCTTGAGCCAGAATCTGACGGGGTGTCAGAAATGGGTATCGAGCGCCACGTAACCGACGGCATCGGCGAGGTCGTCATCGACCGTCCGCCGGTGAACGCGCTGGACGTGAAGTCCTGGTTCGAGCTGGCCTCGACCCTGCGCGGATTGGGCGAGGATCCCGCCGTCACGGTGGTCGTGCTGCGCGCGGAAGGCAAGGGGTTCTGCGCCGGCGTAGACATCAAGGAGCTGCAAGCCGATCCCGAAGCGATCGTCGGTGTGAACCGCGGTTGCTATGAAGCGTTCGCCGCCGTGTACGAGTGCGCTGTGCCGGTGATCGCGGCGGTGCAAGGGTTCTGCTTGGGCGGGGGGATCGGCCTGGCCGGCAACGCGGACATCGTCGTGGCGTCCGACGACGCGACGTTCGGGCTGCCCGAGGTCGACCGGGGCGCCCTGGGTGCAGCCACTCATCTGGCACGCCTGGTGCCGCAGCACCGGATGCGCGCGATGGTGTACACCGGTGCGACGGCGACCGCCGGGGAGTTGCAGGCGTACGGCTCGGTGCTGTCGGTCGTGCCGCGCGCGGGCTTGCGCGACGAGGCCTTGCGCGTTGCGCGCGAGATCGCGTCGAAGTCGCCGACGATCATCCGGCGCGCGAAAGAATCGCTGAACGGCATCGACCCCGTCGACGTGAAGCGGTCGTACCGCTTCGAGCAAGGCTTCACGTACGAGCTGAACCTGTCCGGCGTCTCGGACGAAGCGCGCCAAGCCTTCATCGAGAAGCGGGACGCGAAGTTCGAAAAGTGACGGCGGACAAGCGCGTTACTCTCGATGAGGTCGTCTCGTCGCTGTCCGACGGGATGACGATCGGGATCGGCGGCTGGGGCTCCCGCCGCAAGCCGATGTCCATCGTGCGCGCGATAGCCAGATCGTCTTTGAAGGATCTGACCGTCGTCTCGTACGGCGGGCCGGATGTCGGGCTGCTCTGCGCGACCGGAAAGGTTCGCCACATCGTCTTTGGGTTCGTCACCCTTGACTCGATCTCGATCGAGCCGCACTTCAGGGCTGCTCGACAGGCGGGTACTGTCGAGGTAACCGAGTACGACGAGGGGATGTTCTATCTCGGGTTGCTGGCGGCGGCGTGGCGGGTACCGTTCCTGCCGACGCGCGCGGGCCTCGGCTCGGACATCATGCAGGTGAACCCCTCTCTCAGAACCATTCGATCCCCGTACGGTCCCGACGAGCTCGTCGCCGTGCCGGCCCTCACTCTCGATGCCGCCTTCGTGCATATGAACCGCGCGGATACGCGCGGGAACGCTCAATTCCTCGGACCGGATCTGTACTTCGATGACGTCTTCCTCATGGCCGCGAAGCAGCGGTTCGTCTCGACGGAGCGGGTGGTCGAGACGGAGGACCTATTGCGACAGGGGCCGGTGCAGACGCTGCGCATCAACCGGTCGATGGTCGACGGCGTTGTTGAGACGCCGCACGGCGCGCACTTCACTTCTTGTGAGCCGGATTACCCTCGGGACGAAGGATTCCAGCGCGAATATGCAGGTTCTATCGGGGATAAGTGGCCGGGGTTCTTAGCGAGATATGTCGACGTGGACGAGACCGCTTATCAGGCGGCGGTGGCACAGTGAGCATCGAAGCAACCCTCGCCGAATACTGTGCTGTCGCGTGCGCGGAGGCCTTCCGTGGTGACGGCGAGGTTCTGGCCTCCGCCTTCGGCTACATCCCAACCCTTGGCGCGCGCTTGGCGCGCGCGACCTTCGAGCCGGATCTTTTGCTGAGCGACGGTGAGGCCTATCTGGTCGCGAACGACTTGCCCCTGGGCGGCTCGGATAAGGTCATCGAGGGGTGGATCCCGTTCCGATCCGTGTTCGACGTCGTGTGGAGCGGGCGCCGGCACGTGATGATGGGTGCGACGCAGCTGGATCGGTTCGGGAACCAGAACATCTCGGCTCTGGGGCAGCACGAGAAGCCGAAGGTGCAACTGATCGGGTCGCGAGGCGCGCCGGGGAATACGGTGAATCATGCAACGTCGTACTGGGTTCCCAATCATTCTCCCCGGGTGTTCGTCGACGCCGTGGACTTCATCAGTGGCGTCGGCACGAATCATGGGGCGGCAGACATCAAGCGCATCGTTACGAACCTCTGCAGCATAGATTTTGTTACCGCTGATCGGTCGGCCCGCCTCCGTAGTGTTCACCCATTCCACTCAGTGGATGACGTGATCTCGAACACCGGCTTTGATCTCGTTGTTGAAAACGTCACCGAATCAAGGGCGCCCACCGATGAAGAATTGAAGCTGATCCGTGAGGTGCTGGATCCCGGCGGGCTGCGCGATACGGAGATCAAGTCGTGACGCAGCGCGCGCTCAAAACGCCGCTGTGCGATCTGCTCGGTGTCGACTATCCGATCGTGCAGACGGGGATGGGTTGGGTTGCGGGGCCGCGTCTGGTATCGGGGACGAGCAACGCCGGCGGGTTCGGCATCCTCGGCGCCGCGACGATGGACCTCGACGAGCTGCAGCGCGCGATCAAAGAGGTGAAGGACCTAACCGCGTTGCCGTTCGGCGTCAACATGCGCGCGGATCAGCCCGATATCAACGAGCGCGCGGAGCTCCTCATCGCCGAGGGCGTGCGCGTCGCGTCGTTCGCGATGGCGCCCAAGAAGGACGTGATCAAGAAGCTGCGCCGCGGAGGCGTGCTCGTCATCCCCTCCATCGGCGCGAAGCGTCACGCCGAGAAGGTCGCGGCGATGGGCGTCGATGCCGTGCTGGTGCAAGGCGGCGAGGGCGGGGGGCACACCGGTTCGGTGCCGACGACGTTGGTTCTGCCGCAGGTCGTCGACACGGTCGGGGACCTTCCCGTGATCGCGGCCGGCGGCTTCTTCGACGGGCGGGGGCTCGTTGCGGCCCTGGCGTACGGCGCGCAAGGCATCGCGATGGGAACGCGCTTCCTGCTGACCGAGGACAACACCGTGCCGCTGAACGTCAAAGAGTTCTACATGTCGCAGTCTGTGAACGACACCGTCGTGACGACGAAGGTCGACGGCGTGCCGCACCGCGTGCTCCGCACGAAGTTCATCGACGAGCTGGAGTCCGGCGGTCGTATCCGTACCCTTGTGCGCGCGCTCCGCAATGCGCTTGCGTTCAAGGTGGAGAGCCACACGCCGCTCGTATCGATGATCCGCGAAGGGCTGGCGATGCGGAAGACGTTCGGCCTCTCGTGGTCGCAGGTGATCATGGCCGCGAACACGCCGATGTTGTTGCGCGCGGCGATGGTCGACGGTGATCTGCGCTACGGCGTCATGGCGAGCGGCCAAGTGGTCGGCATGATCGACGACCTGCCGACGTGCGCGGGCTTGATCGCGCGCATCATGCGCGAAGCTGAAGACACGCTGCGCAAGCTGGGAGCGCGCCCATCATGATCGACCCCTTCGCGCCCGACGCTCTGGAGGACCCGTATCCGCTGTACGACCTGTTACAGCGCGAGCAGCCCGTCACCCAGCTCCCCGGCACGGACATCTGGTTGGTGTCGCGTCACGCCGATGTGGTGGAAGCGGCATCGAAGCCGGAGGTGTTCTCGTCGAACATCTCCGCGGTGGTGTACCGCGGCGACGGCCCGAACCCCGTCGTGCTGCAAGCGGACCCCGATGCGATCGGCGCAGTCGATGTGCTTGCGACGGCCGACCCGCCGGCGCACTCGACACAGCGCAAGCTGATGAACCGGGTATTCGTGCCGTCACGGATCTCGGCCCTGGAGCCCATGATCCGAGAGGTAGTCGTCTCGACGCTTGAGAGCGCGGTGGCCGCAGGCGAGATGGAGTGGATGGACGACCTCTCCAACCCGCTACCAGTGCAAGTGATCTCGACTGTCCTTGGATTGCCTTCAGCCGACGGTGATCGCCTGAAGCAGTGGGCCGACGCAGGGGTCGATCTGCTTTCCGGCGTTGCGCCGCCGGAGCGGCTCGGTGAGTGCTGGCAGCTAATGGTCGGGTTCCTGCAGTACTTGCGAGATCGACTCGCTTCACCAGCGCCGGGCAGCGTTACGGCCGAGATCGCCGAAGCGGTTGCGCGGGGCGACCTCAGCGAGCGCGAAGGCGTCTCGCTGATGCTGCAGCTGGTGATCGCGGGAAGCGAGTCGACGGCGTCGCTGATGGGGTCGGCCGTGCACATGCTCGCATCCGACCCACGGCTGCAGGACGAGCTGCGCGCGCACCCCGAGCGCATCGGCGTGTTCGTCGAGGAAGCGTTGCGCCTAGAGTCGCCGTTCCGCGGCCACTTCCGTGTGACGCGCGAAGACACGGTGCTCGGCGGCGTCGCCTTGCCGAAGGGCGCGCGCCTCATGCTGATGTGGGGCGCTGGGAACCGCGACCCCCAGACGTATTCGTGCCCTGCCGACCTGGATCTTGCGCGCGAGAAGCCCAAGCAGCACCTCGCGTTCGGGAGCGGGATCCACTTCTGCCTGGGCGCGCCGCTCGCGCGCCTGGAAGCGAAGATCGCGATCGAAGAGCTGCTTGCGCGAGCGGCGCGCGTCGAGCTGGCGGCCGACGAGAAGCCACGTCACCACCCGAGTCTGTTCGTACGGCGCTTCGAACGGTTACGGCTGCAGCTCGCGCGTTAGCTGGTAGGAATCCAGCACGAAATATCGTGCCTATTTGATACCAGCGACTCAGTTGATGACGGTTGAGGCTCCGAAGATCGCGCGCATCTCCGGTACGGTCTGCACCGCGAACGCTTTCTTCGGCAGCCCCAGCGCGCGCAGCTCCTTCGCGATCGG
>VAWS01000140.1 GCA_005884515.1 Actinomycetota bacterium | reverse complement strand
AGTGGGCGTGGGTCGCGCACGAGCACCTGGGCGGGACACCGCCGGCTCTCGACCTGGATGCCGAGCGACGCCTGCTCGAGCTCGTGGCGACCCTCACTGAAAGCAGCGTGATCGCCAGTGCCCACGATTGCTCCGACGGAGGCCTCGGCGTTGCCCTTTCAGAGTGCGCGATCTCGTCGGGTGTTGGTGCAGTCATCGAGCCCGACCGCAGTCTTACGCCGCACGTTTGGCTCTTCTCAGAGTCGGCATCTCGGATCATCGTGACTGCGCCTCACGCGAAGGCGGTTATCGAGATGGCGAAGGCCGCCGGTGTCCCCTTTATCCCCCTCGGGCGGAGCGGGGGCGCGCGCCTGGAGATCAGCGGGCTGCTCGAGGTTCCGGTCGCAGATCTGGCGGCTGCGTTCGAGGGCGCGCTTCCGCGGCTCCTTTCGTAGCGTTCGAGCGGCCTCGCGCGCGCGCAACGAGCGCGGGCCAATCGATCAGAACGATCGCAACCGTCGCCGCCTGCGCCCAGTAATCAAGGCCGAGCGTCAGCCAGGTCCCGAGGTGGAACAGGATCGCGCCGGCCACGAACGCAGGGCGCGCGCGCTTCCAGAACAAGACGATCGGGAACCCGAGCTCGAGCAGCAGGATCGAGGCCGCAACGAGGTGCGCGAGCCAGGCACGATCCGCGATGAACAGCGACCAGTGGTCGGGTGACGGACGCGAGTCGCTCGATATGTAGAGGACCCAACGCATGTTGCTGCCGAGCGCCCATGCGGGCCCCGAGTTAACGAGCTTCGCGAACCCCGAGAAGAAGTATGAACCGGCGACCACGATCAGAGCGGTCTGAACCGGCCATCCGTATCGCATCGGGTCGCCCGGCTTGGTGCGGCCTGCGCGCGCGTCGAGCGACCACGCGTCCGAAACCGGAGCCGGCAGCAGCGGGACCATGCACAGCAGCAGCAGGACGTCGTTGTGCACGACCTTCCCGAGGCTGGTCGTCATGCCGCCGAGTAAGAGCCCGCACGCCCACGCGAGCGGCAGCGTGTGGCGAGCTCGCCATCCCAAGGCGGCCAGCACGGCTGCGACCCCACCGACGACTTGGATCGGGAGCACAACTCCCCAGGGCGGCATCGAATGCAGCAGATGCATGAATGACAGCGGCCGGTAAAGGCTGTGCGGTTGCCCCGCGATGCTCAGATACACGGTTCTCGTGAGCCGCAGCGCGAGCGCCGAGCACAGCCCGATCCGTATTGCGGCGAGCCGCTCCGGCGTCCCGGCTGAGAAGATCCACCGTTCGATCCGTCGCATCACGGCCCCGCCGCCTGCACCGTTCCGTGCGCGCACGTGTACCGGAGAGCGACCGTTTCGGGCGCCGCGCGCGCGCCGACGCGGATCGATTCGTCCTTCGTCACGCGATAGATCCGCAGGGCCAGGACGTTCCGGCCCAACGACCGAACGCCTGCGATGAGGGAGTCGCAGAGGGAGGCCTGCTCGGCCGGCGTCAGCTTGTCGAAGCGCCCGACCAGGAGCGGCGCTCCGCGGTACGCGAGCGGCAGCTGTCCGACCGGTAGCGGCGTCTCCCGGCCGGCGGCGTCGACCGTGACCGCTCGCCACCCCACCTGGATCGGTTGACGAACGGCGCTGAAGAGGTGCCACCTGGTGAGCGGCCACAGCTCGCCTGCGCCCAAACCACAGGCGACGAACGCCGTGAGGAACACCGCGACGAATGCGCGCGCCCACGCAGGTGGATGGTTCCTCGGGACGGCCGGCGCCTGCTCCACGGCCCGATGGTATTTCGCCCGACCTTCCGAAGGAATCCCTTGAGGAAATGCCTCTGGAGGGGCCTTGGGCGGGGCCTCCCGGCTGTTAAGATGTCTGCGTGACGGACCGGTCGCCCCTTCACGTCGTCGACGAAGCTGTCACCGACGATTCGCCCCGCGAAGAGTGTGGTCTCTTCGGCGTATGGGCGCCGGGTGAAGAGGTCGCCAAGCTCATCTTCTTCGGCCTGTACGCCCTCCAGCACCGTGGCCAGGAAGCAGCCGGCATCGCGGTCTCCGACGGCTCGAGCATCGTCGTCTACAAGGACATGGGCCTGGTTGCTCAGGTCTTCGACGAGTCGACGCTCACCGCACTGCAGGGTCACATCGGGATCGGACACACGCGGTACTCGACCACCGGGTCCAGCAAGTGGGAGAACGCGCAGCCGTCCTTCCGCTCGGTTCCGGCCCGCCGGAGCGGGGTTGCGCTGGGGCACAACGGCAACCTGACGAACACGATCGACGTCGCTGCGATGGTGCACGAGGCGCACAACCAGCCGCGCGCGACGACGGACTCCGACATGATCACGGCGTTGCTGGCGCAACACGGGGGTCCGCTCGAGCAAGCCATCGCGGACACGATGCCGTTGCTCAAGGGCGCGTTCTCTCTGGTGATCATGGACGAGAACGCCGTGTACGGCGTGCGGGATCCCAACGGCGTGAGGCCGCTTTCGATCGGCCGTCTCGCCGGTGGGGGTTGGGTGGTCGCAAGCGAAACGTGCGCGCTGGACATCGTGGGGGCGCAGTTCGTCCGGGACGTGGAGCCGGGCGAGATCGTGGCGATGAACGACGACGGCCTGCGAAGCGTTATCTACTCGAAGCCCGAACCGAAGCTCTGCATCTTCGAGTACGTCTACCTTGCGCGCCCCGACTCGGTCCTGCAAGAGCGGACGGTGCACGACGTGCGTCGCGAGATGGGACGGATCCTCGCCGAGGAGGCGCCGGCCCCGACCGCCGACCTCGTGATCGGCGTTCCCGACACCGGACCGGTCGCCGCCGCCGGCTTCGCCGAAGAGTCTGGGATCCCGTACGGCGAAGGATTGGTCAAGAACCGCTACGTCGGTCGAACGTTCATCCAGCCGACGCAGTCGATCCGCCAGCAAGGCATCCGCCTGAAGCTGAACCCCCTGCGCGCGGCCGTGAAGGGCCGCAAGCTTGTCGTCGTTGACGACTCGATCGTGCGAGGGAACACCACACGTGCGATCGTCAAGCTGCTCCGCGAAGCCGTGGCGTTGGAGGTTCACCTTCGCATCACGAGCCCACCCATCCGGTGGCCGTGCTACTACGGCATCGATATGGCGACGAAGGCCGAGCTGGTCGCAAGCGACCTCGGCATCGAAGAGATCAGGCAGTTCGTTGGAGCCGACACGCTCGCGTACCTGTCGCTCCCGTCGCTGGTCCGCGCGACCTCGCAGGCCAGCGATGGCTTCTGCCGCGCGTGCTTCGACGGCATCTATCCGATCGAGACGCCGGAGGATCCGGAGCAGCCGAAGTTCGTCCTCGAGGATCTGCGCGAACAACAGAAGCTGTGAGCGACCCGAACAAAGACGCGTACACTCAAGCTGGCGTTGATATCCGAGCAGGCGACGACGCGGTCTCGCTGATCAAGAAGCACGCGGCGGCGACGCTGCGGCCCGAGGTGCTCGAAGGGATCGGTGGCTTCGCCGGCTTGTTCTCCGCGCGCTTCGAGAACCTCGAAGACCCCGTCCTGGTATCGGCGACCGACGGGGTGGGCACGAAGCTGCTTATCGCGCAGACGCTCGGCCGTCACGACACGATCGGGATCGATGCGGTTGCGATGGTCGTCGACGACATCGTGTGCAACGGCGCGGAGCCGCTGTTCCTCCTCGATTACATCGCGTGCGGCAAGCTCGTTCCCGAACGCATCGCCGAGATCGTGTCGGGGATCGCGGAAGGGTGTCGCATCGCTGGGTGTGCCTTGCTGGGGGGTGAAACCGCCGAGCATCCCGGCGCGATGGACCCGGACGCGTACGACCTTGCGACCTTCGGCGTCGGCGTGGTCGCGCGCGCGCGCATGCTCGGCACAGAGCGCGTCCGCGACGGCGATGTGATCGTCGACCTTCGATCAAGCGGCCTTCACGCGAACGGGTACTCGCTCGTTCGCAAGATCATCCTCGACCGCGATCTGTCGCTCGACGTGCGGCCGCCGGACGTGGAAGGAACGCTCGGCGACGCGCTGCTGACACCGTGTCGCATCCATGCGCCCGCCGTACTCGCGGCTGCGCGGGCTACGGAGATCCACGCTGCGGCGCACGTAACCGGAGGAGGGATCGAAGCCAACCTCGCGCGCGTTCTGCCGCAGGGATTGGGCGCCACCCTCCATTTAGGGTCCTGGCAACGGCCGCCGATATTCACATATCTGGGCGAAACGGGCGGGCTGTCTGAGATCGAGATGCGAAAAGTCTTCAACTTGGGCCTCGGGATGGCGATATTCCTACCGTCTAGCTCTTTAGACGTAGCGGTTGATGTCCTGGGGGCAAGCGGAGAGATCGCGACCGTCATCGGCGAGGTTGCGGCCGGTCATGGAGTGGTGATCGACGGGTGATCACAGAAGAGCGTCCTGTTGCGACGAAGGTGCCGGGTCCGGCACCGACGCTCGAGGACATCGAGCGTCAGCGCAAGCATCTCTGGGTGACGGCGTTCATCGCCTTGGTTGTCGTTTCGCTCGCCGTTGCAATCGTCTCGTATTGGACGCAGATATTTCCCGAGTCGATCCGCAGGACCGTCAACTTCTCGGCGATGCGTTTCGTATTCGTCGCGCTCTCGGTCGGGTTCATCGCCTACGCGGTCGAGCGAGAGCGAAGGTTCCGCGTGCTGACGCGAGAGCTCCTGCGACAGCGGGAGCGCGCGATCGAGCTGTACGCGCGCTTGGAGCAAGAGCGCAACGCGTCCGAGCGATTGGAAGCAAGCGACCGGATGCGTGCCGATGTCGTCGCAAGCGTCACGCATCAGCTGAAGACGCCCCTCACATCGCTCCTCGGGTATGCGACGATCCTTCGCAAGCGCGCCGACACGCTCCCGCTCGAACAACGTGATGAGTTCATCGGGGTCATCGAGGAGCAGGGCTATCGCATACTCGGACTGATCGAGAACCTGTTGCAATCGACGCGCGTGGAAGCCGGCCTCGGGCGGCTCCAGCGTGTTCCAGTCGACCTGAGTGGGATCGTTCGAGCAGTGGCGCGCGAGATGGGGACGGGACGGCAGCGCACGATCGAGACCGACCTCTCGCCGCGCGAGCTCGGGCTCTTCGGGGATCCGGCGGCGATGGAGCACATCGTCACGAACTTGCTCGACAACGCGCTGAAGTACTCCGAACCGAACACGGTCGTTCGAGCTGCCGTGTTCGAAGGCGACGGCGAGGTTCTCCTGACGGTGGCGGACGAAGGCATGGGGATCGCCGCCGACGAGCTTCCGCAGGTCTTCGATCGGTTCCGCCAGGCGTCGAACGCGCGCGGTCACTCCAGCGTCGGCCTTGGGCTCTACATCGTCCACAACCTCGTGATCGCGCAAGGCGGCCGGGTGTGGGTTGACTCCGAGCTCGGCAAAGGCACGACGTTCACCGTCGCGCTGCCGGTGCGGCGCTAGATCAGCGTCAGCTGTTTCGGTTTCGCAGGTCCCTTCGCCTTCCGCTCACGGGTGAACCGCGCTGCGATGTGCGCGCGCGGCTTGATCCCGCCGGCAGCGACGATCAGCTTGCCGACCGTCTTGCCGAGCGCGTTCCTGTCTTCCTTCGGGCCGTACGCCGAGCGCGCGTACATCTGCTCGTAGCGCGTGATGAGCGCCGGGTAGCTCGCCTGAAGCCACCCCATGTACTCCTCGCGGACGACCGGACGAAGGTGGAGCAGGATCGGTGTGACGTGAGTCGCACCTGCGGCGACGGCAGCATCGACGACCGCGCGCATCTTCTCCGGACCGTCTGTTATGCCGGGCAGGATCGGCGCAAGCATCACGCCGCAGGGGATGCCGGCGTCGTTCAAGGCGGCGACCGCGTCCATGCGCGCGCGCGGATGAGGCGTACCGGGCTCGCTCGCGCGCCACGCGTCCTCGTCGAGGGTGCCGATGGAAAACGCCGTT
>VAWS01000139.1 GCA_005884515.1 Actinomycetota bacterium | reverse complement strand
ACGCGCGCATCTTCGCAACCGAAGCGATCGGCGCCGCGCGGGGCTGGGCACTGCGGAACCTCGCTCGGACCGGCCTTCGCTGCACGCTGTTGCCGGGAAACTTGATGCGCCCGCTCCACCCGGCGCTCGGCGGCGGTGTCGACGTCGTCGTGTCCAACCCGCCGTACGTTTCGGAGGAAGAGTGGGAGCGCCTCGAGCCGGAGGTGCGGCGGTTCGAGCCGAAAGATGCGGTCGTCGGCGGCGAGACGGGTCTCGAGATCATCCTCGAGCTGCTCGAGCAAGTGCGCATGTGGCTGGCGCCGGGCGGATGGCTCGTGATCGAGATCGCCGACTCGCAAGCGGAGCGCGTGTCGCGGCTGCTCGGGATCCTGGGCTACCGCGACGTGGCCGTAACGAAAGATCTGGCGGGTCGTGATCGCGTGGTCGAAGCGCGCTGGGTAGGACTGCCGTGAGCGAGATCCTTTCGCTCGCGACCGAGCGCGATGAGGCACTGGCGCGCGCGCGCGACGCGTTGCGCGCCGGAGAGCTGGTCGTCGTTCCGACGGACACCGTGTACGGGGTGGCGGCCGACCCGTTCGCGCCGGGCGCGACGGCGAAGATCTTCACGTTGAAGAACCGCGCGCGGTCGTTGCCGCTTCCGGTCTTGATATCGAGACCGCGGCAAGCGTGGGCGTTGTGTGACTCGGTTCCGCCCGGCGCGGCCGAGCTTGCCGGGGCGTTCTGGCCGGGCGCGCTCACGATCGTGATGCCGCAAACGCCGGACCTCGACTGGGACTTGGGGGAGAACGTCGGGACGATCGCGCTTCGGATGCCCGATCACGCGGACACGCTCGAGCTGATCGAGATGACGGGGCCACTCGCCGTCACGAGCGCCAACCTTTCGGGCGAGCCGACGCCGCCGGAGCTCGAGCAAGTGCGCGCGCGGCTCGGTGAAGACGTTGCGATCTATCTAGACGGCGGTCCTTCGAAAGCCGCCGAAGGATCGACGATCGTCGACCTCGCGCGCAGGCGGCCGGCGATCGTGCGAGAAGGACCGATCGGCCGCGACGCGATCGAGCGTGCTATCGGGGCACGGATCGGACGCGCCTGAAGAACCCTCGGCGGACGGGCTCGTTCGCTTCGTCGACCAGGCTGATCACTTTCTTGTAGGTCTCGACCTGCGCGAGCCGGTTCAAGCGGATCTCGATGATCTCCTCCGGCGTCGCGTCGAGCACGCGCTTGATCGACTTCTCCATCTCGTCGTAGCCGAAAGGCTTCGAAAGATGGTCGAGCGCACCGAGCTCGGACGAGCGGATCGCGTCGATCTCCTCGTCGGTGTTGCTGACTGCGATGACCGGAGTCCCCTCGTGGCCGGGCATCGCGCGCATGCCCTCGAGGACTTGGTAACCGTCGCAACCGGGCATCACCAGGTCGAGGATCACCAGATCGAAGTTTTCACCGGCGATCGCAGCCAGCGCTTCTTCGCCCGACGCAGCTTCCGATACCTGATGACCGTCAAGCGTGACGATCGCGCGGATCAGAGAGCGAGCGGGGGAATGGTCGTCGACGATCAGGATGCGTGCCAACGTTCCTCCCATCTCCCCCCAAGGCCCCTCCCCCCTCGTTAGGACCATTGTCCCACACGTTTGACCGAACCAACAGAACGTGGAATCCGCGAGCGGCAGGTATGCGGCCTCTTGTGACGATTTCTTCTTCTCCTTGGGCGGGGCGTCGGCCCAAGGAGGCCGTGCGACCGGGCGCGTTCGGTCTTCGGTCCTATGTAATTGATCTTGAGCGAGCGCTAGCGTTCAGCTGAGATGGACGACAAGCGTCCAAGGCGCTCGGGCTCGCTCGGCCCGCGCGTGCGGTTCCTGCTGATGCTCGCATTTATCGCGATCCTGTTGGCCATCGGTATGTACAGCCAGAGCCACACACCGGCGAGCAACTTCGCCCCCTATTGCGCGGATCATCCGAAGGCCTGCTGACTCTGGGACATACGCGCACTGCCGTGGCGTTGTCATGAGATGCGCATATTTCATGTATCCATGACAACGCCACGCGTCAGCGAGCAACGTCCCAGTATCATCCCCGCGTGATCAGCACGGTGAAGGAACCGCACCGAGGATGACCGAGCCGCGTGAGATCGTCGTCGTCTGCTACGGCAACATCTGTCGTTCGCCCATGGGTGAGGTCTTGCTTCAGCGCGCGCTCGACGAGCGGTTGGGGGATGGCGCGATCCTCGTCACCTCCGCCGGCATCGGCGCCGACGACGGCCGGCCACCGAGCCAGGGCACCATCAAAGCCATGGCGGCACGCGGGATCGACCTGCGGTTCACGCGTTCCACGTACTTAACGACGGCACACACCGCGCGCGCCTGGCGTCTGTACTGCATGGAGCAGTACCAGGTGGACCGCGTGCGGGCGCTGCTCGACGAGCGTCCCGAGCGGGTGATGCTGCTCGACGGGGAGGAAGTCCCCGACCCGATCGGGTCCGGCCAGCAGATCTACGACGAGGTGGCGCTCCAGATCGAGCGGCTGCTCCCCGCGGTCGTCGACGACATCGCGCGCGCCATTAGTGCCGAAGAAGCGCCGGTCTGACCTGTTAGACTCGCCCCAATAGACCCCCGCGCGCCGTGAGGAGGCTTGATGCGCATCGCGCTCGGTTCCGACCACGCGGGGTACCGATACAAGGAGCTGTTCAAAGCCGCACTCGCGCAGGCAGGGCACGACGTGACCGACCACGGCGCCGAGACCGACGCGGTCCCGAGCGACTACACCGTGGTTTCCGAGGCCGTTGCGCGCGCGGTCGCAGAAGGGGCCGCCGACCGGGGGATCATCGTCGCCGGCTCCGGGAACGGCGAAGCGATCGTCGCCAACAAGATCCACGGCGTTCGAGCGGCCGTCTGCAACGACATGTACACGGCGGAGTTCTCGCGGCGGCACAACGACGCCAACGTGCTGTGCCTGGGGCAGCGCGCGACGGGTGAGGCGGTCGCGATGAAGGTGCTCGATATCTGGATGAGCACGCCGTTCGACGGCGGGCGCCACACGGCACGGCTCGAGAACATCACGGCCTTGGAGGAGCGATTGAAGAAGGAGTACTCGTGAACCGCGGCGATGCTTGGGAAGCGCTGCGCGCGCAGGATCCGGAGATCGCGGACCTCATCCTGGCCGAGGAGCGCCGGGAGCGGGACTCGATCCGGCTGATCCCGTCCGAGAACTACGTTTCGTACGCGGTGCTGGCCGCGACGGGGTCCATCCTCACGAACAAGTACTCCGAGGGATACGCGGGAAAGCGGTACTACGAGGGGCAGCAGATCATCGATCCCCTCGAGACGCTCGCGATCGAGCGCGCGAAGTCGCTCTTCGGCGCCGAGCACGCGAACGTGCAGCCGTACTCAGGGTCTCCGGCAAACCTCGCCGTGTATCTCGCGTTCCTGAAGCCGGGCGACACGGTGATGGGGATGTCACTGCCGCACGGCGGCCACCTCTCGCATGGCTGGAACGTGTCGATCACGGGGAAGTTCTTCCGTTCCGTGCAGTACGAGGTTCGCGCGGACACCGGCCGCATCGACTACGACCAGGTGCGCGACATCGCCAAGCGCGAGCGGCCGAAGCTGATCTGGGCCGGCGGCACCGCCGTGCCGCGCATCATCGACTTCGAGGCCTTTGCCGAGGTTGCGCGTGAGGTCGACGCGATCTTCGCCGCCGACGCAGCGCACATCGCCGGCTTGATTGCCGGCGGCGTGCACCCGTCGCCGGTCCCGTACGCCGATGTCGTGACCACCACGACCCACAAGACGCTGCGCGGGCCGCGCGGTGCGATGTTCGTCAGCAAAGAGGAGCACGCCTCGGTCCTCGACCGCGCGGTGTTCCCCGGCTTGCAAGGCGGTCCGCACAACCACACCACGGCCGCGATCGCCGTGGCGCTGAAGGAAGCCGCGCAGCCGGAGTTCAAGAAGTACGCGCGGGCCATCGTTGCCAACGCGAAGGCGCTCGCCGACGACCTCGTCGGACGTGACTTCGAGCTCGTCTCCGGCGGCACGGACAACCACTTGCTGCTCGTCGATCTCACGAACAAGAACGTGACGGGCAAGGTTGCCGCGAAGGCGCTCGACCGAGCCGGGATCGAGCTCAACTACAACACCGTGCCGTTCGACCCGCGCAAGCCGTTCGACCCGTCGGGGATCCGTCTCGGGACCCCGTCGGTGACGTCCCGCGGCATGGGCATCTCCGAGATGGTGCGCATCGGCGAATGGATCGATCAGATCGTCACCTCGCCGAACGACGAGGAGCTGGGCGCGCGCGTCAAGCACGAGATCGCCGAGCTGTGCCGCGCGTTCCCTGCGCCGGGGATAAGCGTCACGGACTGATCGTGCGACCCTTCCTCATCGTCTTCGGGGTCGCAGCCGCCGTTTCATTCGTCGTCACGCCGTTCGTTCGCAGGCTGGCCGCGCGCGTCGGAGCCGTCGACATCCCCGACGACCGGAAGGTGCACAGCGAGCCGACGCCGCGGATGGGCGGGCTGGCGATGTTCGCCGCGTTCGTCGCGGCTCTCGCGGTCGCGTGGATGCTGCCCGACTTCCGCGAGCTGTTCCGGGAGTCGTCGGAACCCGTCGGGATCTTGGGTGCGGCGACCGTCCTCATCATCGTCGGTGTGATCGACGACATCCGCGGCATGAGCGCGCCGACCAAGCTCGCCGGCCAGCTGCTCGCGGCCGGCGTGCTCGTGCTCGGTGGCGTGCAGATCTTCTACTTCTGGCTGCCCGGTGTCGGCGTCCTGTCGCTCTCCGGCGACCTCTCCGCAGTAATCACCGTTCTCTGGACGATCGCCGTCATCAACGCGGTCAACCTGATCGACGGCTTGGACGGTCTCGCCGTCGGGGTCACGACGATCGCGGCCGTGGGCTTCTTCGTTTACGCGTTCCGGACGACGACCGGCGTGACGACGACGGCCGAGCTGATCACCGCGATCGTGGCGGGAGCAGGCCTGGGGTTCCTGAAGCACAACTTCTACCCCGCGCGCATCTTCATGGGCGACGCTGGGAGCATGCTGCTCGGCCTGCTGCTGGCGAGCGCGACCGTGAGCGGCATCAGCCGAACGACCGAGCCGAAGTTCGTCGACGTCGCCGGCTTCGTCGTCCCGGTGCTGCTTCCGATCTTCGTGCTCGCGATCCCGCTGGCCGACGCCGGGCTCGCCGTCATGCGCCGCGTGCGCGGCAGGCGGCCGGTGTTCCACCCCGACAAGCAGCACATCCACCACTGGCTGCTCGATATGGCACGCAGTCACCGGCAAGCGGTGCTGGTCATGTACTTGTGGAGCGCGATGCTGGTCGGCGCAGCCATGACGCTCGCGCTCGGGCCCGGGGAAGTGTGGCGCTTCGTCGCCGGTGGGATCGCCGGCGCGATGGTCCTGAGCATCATCATCTTGCCGCGCGTTTTGCGCCGGCGGACCGCGGTGCCCCTCGCCGTCGTTCCCGAGCCCGAGAACGAAGGTGAGCCGCGGCGCCAGATGCGCTAATCTGATTTGGGAAAACTTTCACAAAGTCGAGGCCCGCGGTGGTCGACAAGGCCTCTGAGCAGCAGAAACGCGCTCGAGCTCATTTTGACTCGGCGCGGGGGGTGCCGTTTAGAATGCCTCGCTTCGTGAACCGGCGGCCGGGAGTTGATCAGGCCAACGAGGGGTGGGCGCACTTTTCCACCCTCATTGCCGGAATCGGGGTGTACGGGGCGATCGGTTACGGGCTGGACCGTCTCATCGGGACGTGGCCGATCTTGTTCGCGATCGGCATGGTCGGGGGCTGCGCCGGCGCGGTCTATCTCGTTTGGATCCGAGCGAAACAGAACGCGTCCAGGGGGAGCGGACGATGAGCGCGGAAGCACGGATGGTGCGTCCTGCTTTGCTGTGGAGTCTCGTCGCCTCCGTTCCGGTGGTCGGCATCGCATACGCGGTGCGGGGCGACCACGGCGCCGTGTCTGCGGCCGTCGCGATCGGCATCGTCCTCGTCAACGCCGTCGCGGCGGCGGGCATCAGCGCATTCGCCGGCAGGATGCACGCGCTTGCCGCCGGGTTCGTGTCGCTGCC
>VAWS01000138.1:5449-15800 GCA_005884515.1 Actinomycetota bacterium | reverse complement strand
CATCGCGCTGCGGTCGACGACGTTCCCCTCGTGGATCGTGATCTTGTCCTTGATGTCGAGCAGACGGCCGGGGAACAGCGACGACACTTCGCTCGTCAGGACGTGAACGTCGGCCTCCTCGTCGACGAGGCGATGCACAAGGTGCGCGCCGATGAAGCCGGCGCCACCGGTTACGAGGACGCTGGCGTCCCGGAGCGTGTCCACGGTCCCTTCCCTTCTACGACGAGTGAGGTCAGCTCGAGTGCATCTTTGTACGTATCCATCGACTTCCAAAATCCATTGTGCTGGTACGCGAAGAGCGCTCCCGCGGCGCCGAGCGCCGGCAGGACGTCGCGCTCCAGGTCCTCCCCCGCCCAGTGATCGAAGGCGCCTTGATCGAACACGAAGAATCCGCCGTTGATCCAGTGATCGCCGAGCACCGGCTTCTCACGGAACAGCGAGACCCGCCAGTCCTCTCCGAACACGATCGTCCCGTACTGAGACGGGAGCGGAACCGTGGTCAGCGTCGCGGTTCCGTCGTGACCCTCGTGGAACTCCTGGAGCGCGCGCAGGTCGATATCCGAGAGCCCGTCCGAGTAGGTAGCGAAGAACGTGTCCCCCATGCGATCGCGGCACTGCGCGATGCGGCCGCCGGTGTTCGTTTCCACGCCGGTGTCGACCACGTCGACGTCCCATCCGCTCGGTAGCGTCCGGGCGAACTCGTCGATGAGCTCGATCTTGAAGCCGGCCGCGAGCACGAACGAGGTGAACCCTTGCGCTGCGTAGGACTCCATCACGTGCTGTAGCACGGGCCGCCCCGCGACTTCGAGCAAGGGCTTGGGGACCTGCGTCGTATGCGGGTACGCGCGCGTCCCTTTTCCGCCGCACAAGATGACCGTCCGCATGGCAAGCGGGATGGTACCTGTTCGGTAAACCCTCGCAAGCAGCCGGCCTCGGTCTTGCGGTTCGTCCGGGGCGAGGCGGGTACCCCTTCCAGCATGAAGGAGCCGAAGTGAACGGGCTGAAGAACGTCCTCCGCCGGGTCGACGCGTTCCAACGCCGGCACAATCCGCTCGCGTTCATGTTCGCGGTCTTCAAGAAGTTCGGCGAGGACGAGGCGGGGTCCAAGGCCGCGCTCATCGCGTACTACGGCTTCTTCTCGCTGTTCCCCCTGCTGCTGGTCTTCACGACCGTGCTCGGCTTCGTGTTGAACGGCCATACCACGTTGCAGGACAAGATCGTCCACTCGACGCTGGCTCAGTTCCCAATCATCGGAGACCAGATCGCGAACAACGTCCGCTCGCTCCAAGGGAGCGGCCTCGCGCTGGCGATCGGGATCGTCGGAACGCTGTGGGCCGGGATGGGCGTCACGCAAGCAGGCGAGAACGCGATGAACGCCGTTTGGAACGTGCCCGCCCGCAAGCGACCCAATGCGCTCTTCAGCCGCGTGCGCGGCTTGCTCTTCCTCGTCGTGTTCGGCCTGGGCGTGCTTGCGACGACCGTCCTCGCCGGGCTCGGCACATCGGGCTCGGGCATCCCGATCAAGATCGGCGCCATCGCCGCCGCCGCCGTGATCAACCTTGCGATGTTCCTCGTCTCGTTCCGCGTGCTGACCGCCGAAAGGCTCTCGTGGCGCGACGTGTTGCCGGGCGCGATCGTCGCGACCGTCCTGTGGGAGATCCTGCAGGCGATCGGTGGCTGGTACGTCGCGCGCTCGCTCAAAGGCGCGAGCCAGGTCTACGGCTTCTTCGCGATCGTGATCGGGCTGCTCGGCTGGCTCTACCTCGGCGCGCAGATGACGCTGCTCGCCGCAGAGATCAACGTCGTGCTGCGCCGCAAGCTGTGGCCGCGCTCCCTCGTGCAGCCCCCGTTGACGCTGAAGGATAAGGAAGCGCTCCGTCGTCTCGCGTTGATGGAAGAGCGGCGGCCCGAAGAAGAGATCGTCGTTCGCTTCAAAGAGTCCTGACCGCGTCGGGGCGCCGGGCTATGCTCGTCGCCGTGGAACCACCGGCCCACACCGACCACGAAGAGTCCCTCTTCCCCTGGCCTCCGTTCGCGCGCATGATGCTCGCCCAAGCGGCGCACGCGGCAGGCGATGCGCTTGTCGCGGTGGCGCTCGCCGGAACGCTTTTCTTCTCGGTGTCGACCAACCAGGCGCGCACGCACGTCGGGCTGTACCTGCTGCTGACGATGACGCCGTTCGCGTTGCTCTCGCCGGTCGTCGGCCCGCTGCTGGACCGGTGGCGCGGGTCTTACCGCGTCGCGATCTTCCTCGCGATGATCGGGCGAGGTGTGCTCGCGTTCTTGATGGCCTCTCGCACGAAGGACCTCACGCTGTACCCGCTGGCCTTCGGCTCGCTTGTGCTGTCGCGGACGCACGGGATCAGCCGGGGCGCGCTGGTTCCCGACATCCTCCCGGAAGGCCGCACGCTCGTATCGGTGAACGCGCGCCTTTCGATCGTCTCGGTGGCGGCGGGGACGCTGTTCGCGCTGCCGGGCGCGGGCCTGCAGAAGCTCTTCGGGCCCGGTGTCACGCTCCGCTTCGCCGGCATCGTCTACATCGCAGGCGCCGTGATCGCCGCCGGCCTGACCACGCCGGGGCGTTCTTCCCGCCGCGAGCCCTCGACCGAGAAGCATTCGCACAAGCTGCTCGCGCCGCGACTGCTGGCCGGCGGCATCGCGACTTCGTGGTCGCGCGCGGCTCTCGGCTTCGTGGTGTTCTTGCTCGCGTTCGCGCTCCGCGACGTCGGCGAGAACGTCAAGAGCTTCGGCCTGGTACTGGCGGCGGCCGGCGGCGGAAGCTTCGTCGGCTCGCTCCTCGTTGCGCGCGCGCGAGCAGCCTTGCGCGAGTCGGCGATCATGCTCGGCTCCCTGATCGGGATCGCGGTCGTGTGCTTCATCCTGGCGACGCACTTCAACCTTCGAGCGGCCGTGATCATCGCCGGCGTCGCCGGGATCGGAACGACTGCCGCGCGCCTGTCGTTCGACGCGCTCGTGCAGAAGGACGCGCCCGAGGAGGTGCGCGCGCGCACCTTCGCGCGCTACGAAACGATCTTCCAGCTGTGCTGGGTCGCCGGCGCCGGCGCGGCCACGGCGATCCACTTCGGTCCCGAGGCCGGCCTGCGGACGGTCGGGCTGATCTGCGTGGCCGGGGTCGTGTTCGCCGTCCGCGCCGCCACCGCGCGCGCGCCGGCTCGCAAACAGGACCCGTAATTCACCGGACCTTCACAGTCACTTCAAAGGCTTCGCACGTTCGTCCCGGATGCTGCTCGTGTGCCTGAACGGCAGGCACTGCGAAGGGAGGAACGATGAAGCGATCGACGAAGCTGGCGGCAACGGTCATCGCGCTCGGGGCGCTGATCGTGCCGATCACCGCGATCTCCGTGATGTCCGCGGGCGCAAGCACGACGACAACGGCCGCTCCGTGCGACGAAGGTCACTGGCCGGCGAGGGTTCAGGGTCAGCCCGAGCGGCTGCACGCGGGCTCCACGGACGGCTACTACGTCTGGCACGACCGATACGGGTGGCACCTCCGCACCACGACGCCGCAGCGCAGCGCGCACGTGTTCACCGGCCGCATCGTGTCGTTGGACAACATCCGCAGCGTCACGATGGTGCGCGATGAGAACGACGACCGCGTCAGCGTCAGCGGCCACACGCTGTCGTTCCGCTTCGTGACCTACGCCGGGATCGACGGCGTGAACTTCCGGGTCGGCTGCACGAACTCGGTGAGCTTCGCGCTGCGGCAGGGCGGCAACTTGATCCCCGCGTACCGGATCTTCCTCGGCCGCTACGGGCGCGCGCCGCACAACCCGTTCACGGTGAGCCGGGTCTCCTGACAGCAGAGGCGTTGGTATCGGATTGGAACCGCATCCGGTTCCAATCCGATACCACGTCACTGAAGCAGGGGCGCGATCTCTTCGCCGATGCGCGCGATCATCTCGAGGTCGTCGCGCACGAACGGCGTGATGACCACTTCATCGGCGCCGTAGGCCGCGATGCGCGCAGCACAGTCTTCGGACGAGCCCGACACGATCGACGTTTCCAACGAAGAGAGGTCGAGGGAGGCGAGGAACGGGGCGCGCGCGCGTACCGCCTCGACCGCCCGAAGCCTTTCGGCGCGCGCGCCCACCAACACCGTCACCCCGATGCTCCGAGATACAGACGACGGATTTCGCCCAGCCCGTTCGCACGCGGCATCGAGATCTCGACACAGCGACCAGAACACGTCGGCGGGCACATCCCACGCGCAATTCCACCCAGCGCCGAACCGACCTGCAGCCGCGATCANNNNCAGCACAACTCTCTCAGGCGCCACGAGACGCAGCGCGCGCGCACCGGCCACAAGCTGCTCGGACGAACGCATCGACGACGCGAGCACCAGCGACCCGACCGTCACTCTCTCCGTCGCCGCCGCGATGAACCCCATCGTCGTCATCGCTTCCAAGGCGCCCGAGACCGTTCCGTCTGGCGCGAGCGCGAACGGATGATCAGAGAGCCACACCGAGTCGAAGCCGGTGCGCTCCGCTGTGCGCGCAGCCGCCACGACCGGCTCCGGCCCGAGCGCGCCGGCGATGTCGATCTCGTACTGCGGGAGGTTCAATCCGACGCGCATCGACACGTCCTTCGAGCGGGGTCGGGTAGGCTTCCGTGCCGTGCCCGGGCTGCGAGATTATCGGTTCACCAGCTACTGGCGGGTGCGCGGGACCGTCGAAGAGGCGTACGCAGCCCTGCACGACCTCGCGTCGTACCCCGAGTGGTGGCCGGAAGTGAAAGAGGCGACGCGCGTCGACGACAAGACGTTCGCGCTGCGATGCCGCTCGACCCTCCCCTATGACCTCATCTTCCACACCACGCAGGCCGTCGAGGATCCCTCGTCGGGCATCCTCGAGGCGTCGATGACCGGCGACCTCGAGGGGTTCTCGCGGTGGACGATCCGGCCGGGCCCCGAGGGCTCGGTCATGCGCTTCGACGAAGAGGTCACGACGAATAAGCGGTCGCTGAACCTCCTCGCGCCGATCGCGCGCCCGGCGTTCAAGGCGAACCACACGCTGATGATGCGCCACGGCGAAGCGGGGCTCCGCACGTTCCTGGCCGGCCTGCGGCTCGGCCGCCAGCTGCCGCCCGAGCTCTAGCCGAGTACACCAGGAACTGGACGAACGGCCATAGGTTGCGCGCGCGCGTGGCCGCACCCTTGGTGCATGGGGGATCGAAATAGCGACCGGGTTTGGGACAAGCCTGGTTCGCGCGTCCACCTGCCGCCGCTGCCACGCCCCTCGCGCGCGACCCTGCTGCGCGCGATCCCGAGCGTCGGAGTTGTGTCCCTCTCGCTGGTCGGTTTGCTCGCGGTGCCCGCCGGATCTCCGCCTCCCCGTCCGGCGGTCGCCGCAGCGCCGATCGAAACTCCATCTGCTCTGACGGTGGTCGAAACGCCGAGTCCTGAGCCATCCCCCTCTGAGTTCGTAACCGAAGACCCGGACCCGCCGCACTGCAGACAGCGCGCTCACGCAGTGTCGAGACTGCCGGCGACCGGTAGCGTCGTCTACACCGACTCCCAGCAAGACTTGGTATCGCTCTTCGATCGGGCCACCGGGAAGCGGACCATCGTGTTGGACGGTGGTGCATGCGGATTCGTGCATCCTCGGTTCATCGACGCTCACACGATCGCCTACGAGAACAGCAGCGCCTACATAGCCGAGAACGGGTTCTTCCTCCTCAACCTGACCTCGGGGAAGATCGAGCGGCCGAGAGGGAGCGGAAGGCATTGGGCGTGGCTCGCGGCGACAGCTCTGAGACCGGACGGTTCGGCACTCGCCGAGCTCGGCACTCTCGATGAGGCCAAGGCTTTCCTGCTGCGCGTGACGTCCACGCGGACCGGCCGCGTCGTCTACACGCGTTCCCTCGGATATGTCTGCTACTGCGATGGAGGCTGGACCCCCCAAGAGCTGCGCTGGTCACCGGACGGTTCTCTTCTCCTCGTATCGCTCCCGGGCACTGCGTACAACGAGGTCTTTCTCCTCAACCCCAAGGGCCAGAACGTCAGACCTCCCGTCGCCGGCGCGTACCCGAGGTGGATCGGCAGCTCGCGAACCTTCTTCTACGAGGACGGGAAGGGCGACTGGGTGCGGGTCGACTCCCTCGGGGCTAGGCCCACGGTCTTCATCAGGCCGAATCTCTTCCTGGGCGATCCGGTCCTCTCTCCTGACCAGAGCAGGATCGCGTTCTGGGACATGGACAAGCTCAACATCGTCGTCTACGACTTCCAAACGAGATCCATGAGGCGGTTCGGTAGAAATCGCGGGAATCCGCTGTGGCTTGACGACGACACGCTCGTGATCACCGGCGTCAAGACATGCGACTGTGAAGGTCTCGACTACACGGGGTTGAACTGGGCACTGACGCTTTCGACCGGCAAGACCCAGCGCATCGCAGTCAACCCGTTGGAAGCGGACGTTTTGCGTTAGGCGTCAGTGTCGCCTTCGCGCGGCATGTCGATCAGTCCCAAACGCAACGCCGACGCAACGGCAGCCGCGCGCTTCTGCACCTGAAGCTTCTCGAAGATGCTCGACACGTATGCCTTCACCGTGCGCTCGCTCACGAACAGCCGCTCGCCGATCTGCTTGTTCGACAACCCCCGCGCCATCAACCGCAGCACTTGGATCTGACGCTGGGTGAAGGTCGCGCCTGCGAACGCCGAGGCGTCGGCTATCTGCGTCGAATCGTCGGTGATCTGTGTCGGGTCCTCGAACAAGATGCGGCTGCTCCCGATCCCAACACGATCGCCGTGGTGAAGCTGCCGCACCGAGTGCAGCCGCTCGTCGTTGACGTACGTCCCGTTGTGGCTGCCGAGATCCTCTAGGAGGAACACGCCGCCTCGGCGCATGAAGATCGCGTGCACCCGGGACGCCAGCGGGTCGTTCACGATGATGTCGTTCTTGTCGCCGCGACCGACGGTGTGCTCGTCGTCGGCCAGGTCGATGCGCTTCCCGGCGAGCGGCCCGTGGATGAAGATCAAGATGGGGACAGCCATAGCGGGATAATCGCGGCGAACCAACCGCGAGTCAACGGATCGGGTGTGCTATTCCGGTATGCCGCGGTGGCGTCTGGTGAAGATCAGCAGCCAGAAGAACCCAACCACCATGAGAGCGACGAGGGCCGTCGGCAGGTACGGCCCGAGGTGGAGGTGGAAGCCCGACCCGGACGGCTTCGACGGCGGCGGCGCCGCGACCGCGCTTTCGGTCACCGTCGGCGATGGGCTCGGCACCGGCGACGCGGTCACCGGAACGGTCAACGTCGGCGTGTCGGGGTCGTTGCTCGCGACCTTGATGTTGGCTTTCTTCGGAAGGAGGTCGGCTGCGCTGAACGTGATCTTCAAGTCGATGGACTGCCCCGGCTTAAGGACCGTCGGAAGCTTGCTCGGGACGCCCTGCAGTGTGAACGAGGCCGCGTCGGTCGTCGTCGGGATGTCGCTGACCAGCTGTATCGCCTTCACGGTCAACGGCGCCCCTCCCTGGTTCACGATCGCGACGTGATGCGCCGGGCTGGTGCCGACGCGCACGTTGCCGAAGTCGAGAGACGTGGGCGAGGCGGTGATGTCCTGCTCGACCGCGACGCCACCCAGCTGGACGCTGAACGACCCGGAGCATGAGTTGCTGTTGATGATCAGCTTCGCCGCGCGCGCGCCGGCAGCCTTGGGGTGGAACCCCAGCGTCACAGTCGCGGGATGGCCATCGCTCACGACGCTCGAAGACAGCGCCCCGACGCTGAAGTCCGCCGGCTGCCGGCCGCCCAAGAACATGCCGGTGATCGTGAGCGGCGAGTCGCCGTCGTCGAAGATCGTGATCGTGCGGTTGGGTCCGGGCTTGCCGGTGTGGATGGTTCCGAAGTTCACGCCGGGCGGGTTGACGTCGATCCAGCGGTCGATCGCGCCGCCGCTCAGCGGGATCTCGAACGTCCCCGTGGTCGGCGTTGGGGTCGGGGTCGGCGTTGACGTCTGACTTGGGGTCGGCCTTGGTTGTGGGGCGTTCGCGAACGCCTGGCCGCTCGCCGGCTCGGTGAAGGTAACGACGGCCGTCGCGCTGTTCGTTCCGACGTGCTGCGGCGAGTATCCGACCTGAACCTGCATCGACCCGCCCGAAGGCAGCGCGCTCGTCCCCGTTTGGCCACCGAGCTGGAAGACGGACGCCATCGCCGACGGCGACACCGAAACGGTCACGTTCGTCGCAGTGTCCGGTCCGTTGTTCGTCACCGCGAGCGGCTCCGTCGTCGCCGCCGAGTGCGTGCACTGGGCGGGGAAATTCAACGGATCAGGGGACGCGCTCATGTTGGCCGACGCAATGGCAACGACCGCCGGCACGAATACCAGCGTTCCCACGACGAGCAGCCTGAAGGCGCGGCGCATGTGCGCAGGGTAGCAACGAGGACGGGGAAAGAAGAGAGGCCTGTTTACGTGACGCGGCCGTGCATCGTCGCGATCAGGAAGATCGCGATCACCACCGCGGTGATGACCAGCCAGATCATGCGGCGCGGCAGGCGGGGCGGGCGCGCCGACGCCGGCGCGGGGGCCGGCGGCTCGGGCTGCTCGAAACCGGCTTCAAGGAGGATCAACCGGGCGGAGTCCAGCTGTGCAAGCGGGACGAACACGCGCACCAGCGCGTTGACGTTGCCCCCGAGGAACATCCACGCCCCCGGGCTTGGGTCGCGCCCGTCTAGGGCAACCGGTAGTACGCCGGCCGATTCGAGCACACCACGCACCAGCTCCGCCTCGATGATGCCGCGCGCGGTCAGGAGCCAGGCCCAGCCTCCGCCGCCACCGCCCTCGTCGGTCGGCGCGGGAGGGGAATCGATGACCTGCGAACCGCGTTGCATGTGCGAATAGCATAGTCCTCAGGACCAATTCGTGACCGGGAGGCGCTGTGGAGATCCGCATCGAGTACTGCGCCCAGTGAGGCTACGGCGACCGGGCCGTCGGTCTGACGGCCGAGCTCTTGAACGAGTACGAGTTCTCGATCTCGTCGCTCGTGATCATCCCATCGAAAGGCGGCGTCTTCGAAGTCACCGTGGACGGCGACCTGATCTTCTCCAAGAAGGACCTCGGGCGTCACGCGAAGGCCGGTGAAGTCATGGGGTTGATGCGCAAGCGCGGCTGATAGCCTGCTCGTGATGCGTCGCGGGCTGCTCGTCTTCAATCCCGGAGCGACGCGCGTCTCTCCTCGGATGCGCGACGTGATCGCGCACGCCTTGTCCGATGAGCTGAAGCTCGACGTCGTCGAGACGAAGCGCCGCAACCACGCGACGCACCTGGCGGCCGGCGCCGCGCACGAAGGCTACGACATCGTCGTGTGCTTCGGCGGCGACGGCACGCTCAACGAGGTGATCAACGGCTTAGCGGGGACGGATGTGCCTTTGGTCCCGATCCCCGGCGGCGGCACCAACGTCTTCGCTCGCACCATGGGGCTGCCCAAAGACCCGATCGACGCGACGAGCATCGTGCTCGAGAAGCTTCATACGGGCGCCGAGCCGCGGATGATCAACCTCGGCAAGATGAACGGCCGCATGTTCGCGTTCTGCGCCGGCGCGGCGTTGGACGCGCAGGTCGTCCACTCCGTCGAGCAGGCCGTGGGCACCCGTAAACGGTTCGGAGAATGGTCGTTCGTGACGCACGCCGTGACGACCGCGATGCGCATGCAAGGCCGGCGCGGCCCATTGCGCGTGTACGCGGACGGGCAAGTGATCGAAAAGGTGGCCGCGGCGATCGTGTGCAACTCGCGGCCTTATACCTTTTTAGGCGACCGCATGTTCGACGTGTGCCCGCGCGCGGACATCGACAAAGGCTTGGACGCGACGATCGCGCGCACGCTCGCGCTGCCGACGATCTTGCGCATCGTCTTCGCGGCGTTCGGCTCCGGCGACTACAGCAAGATCCGCAAGGTGAACGCGTTCCACGACCTCAACGGGCTGCGCGTGGAAGCCGACGCGCCCGTCCCGGTTCAGGTGGACGGGGACTACGCGGGAACGGCGACCACCGTCGAGTTCGAGAGCGTGCCGCGCGCGCTCGCAGTCATCGCCTAAGACTGCGAAGCCGCTCGACTCGTTTCTTGTTGCCGTCCGTAACGCATAGGGTGCGAAACGACACCAAGAATGCGATCGCCTAGCGGACGCCGGCCGGGTCGTCGCTGAAGATCCCGTCGACGCCCATCGCTTCGAGCTCGCGCGCGCGCGCCGGGTCGTTGACCGTGTAGGCCAGCGCGCCGAGGCCTGCTTCGTGAGCGCCTAGGACGAAGGCGGCCTCCACGCGATCGGCCGGCAGGTGGATCTCGCGGTGGCCGGCGTTCAGCGCATAGGACAGAGTCTCCTCCAGGTCGGCGTGGCC
>VAWS01000138.1:0-5265 GCA_005884515.1 Actinomycetota bacterium | reverse complement strand
GAGACACATCGTCATCGTGGAGAACAACGACGACGTCGTCCGCCGTCAGGCGCGCGTCGAGCTCGACGCCGTCGGCGCCGGCCTCAAGCGCCGCGCGAAATGCAGTCAAAGTGTTCTCCGGCGCGCGCGCGGAAGCGCCTCGATGAGCGATCACGCGCACGTTAGGGAACCCTTCCAAAAAGAGCGCGAAAACAGCGTGCGTATGTGAATACGACGAATGTAAGACGCATGTAGTGGTGGAATCTGACGGTAAATCAGGTTCGGGTTAAGTGAATCGCAGGCTTGACTCATTTTTTCGCGGGAAAAGTATTTACATCCACGGAAACAGCGTCTTATATTCGTGCCCGTTCGGTTGGAGAAACGTTTCACAATCTTCCAATCCGGGGCCGAAGGGACGAGTGCGGATGACGGCGATGGACTGGCGCCATGGAGCGGCCTGTCGAGACATCGATCCTGAGATCTTCTTCCCCATCGGCGCGACCGGTCCGGCGCTCGCTCAGATCCAAGCTGCGCAAGCGATCTGCGGCACGTGCTCGGTGCAGAAGGACTGCCTCGAGTGGGCGCTCGAAACCGGTCAAGACGCCGGTATCTGGGGCGGAACGACCGAGGATGAGCGGCGCGAGATGCGTCGCGGCGCGCGCCAGCGCGTAGCGGTCTAGCAACAACAACTCACTGGGGATGCTGGTCCTTGGTTGAGCGCGCCTATAGCATCCGGCCGTGACCCTTCCGCACGAGGAATACATCACTCCGGTCGGGTTCGCGCGCGAGCCGTCCAAGGAACGTCGCCGCTGGATCGGACGGATCTTCCTCGCGTTGCTCATCGCCGGGCTGGCGTACGTGCTCTTCACCCGCGTGATCAATCCGCCGACGCAGGTCACGAATCCAACGCCGACCGCGTCGTCGCTTCCGGGCGTCTAGCCACGCGCGAGCGGGATCGATAACTCGACCGTTGTCCCACCGTTCGACGACAGGGTGATCTCGCCGGCAAGCTCGATCAGCAACGTGCGCACGATCTGCAGGCCGAGGTTCGACCCGGACTCGATCGCGAAGCCGCTCGGCAGTCCTTCGCCGTCGTCGCGTACTAGGACGAGCAGCTTGGGGTCTTCTCTTTTCAGTTCGACGGTCACCGTCCCGCCGCGGTCCACGAAGGCATGCTCGACGGCGTTCTGGATCAGCTCCGTGAGGATCAACGAGAGCGGCGTCGCGACTTCGCTCGAGAGCTCGCCGGCGGAGCCTTCCAACGAGAAGCGCACCGGCCGGTCCGGGTGCACCAACGACGACTCCACCATCTCGAGCACGCGCTGCGCGACGCGGTCGAACTCGACGTGCTCGGTGGACTCGCGCGAGAGCGTCTCGTGCACGAGCGCGATCGACGAGATGCGGCGGACGGATTCCTCCAGCTCCGCGCGCGCCTCGTTCGTGCCGAGCCGCCGCGCCTGCAACCGCAGCAAGGATGCGACCGTCTGCAAGTTGTTCTTCACCCGGTGGTGGATCTCGCGGATCGTCGCGTCTTTGACGAGCAGCATGCGGTCGCGCAGCCTCGATTCCGTGATGTCCCGCACGAAGCCGATCGCTCCGATGCGCTCCCCGCCCAGCAAGATCGGGATGAACCGGCGCAGGACCCACGCGCCGCCCATCTCGATCTCGTCCTCCACGGGCGTGTCGTTGTCGAGCCCGTCGACGATGCGCGAGTGATCGATCGCAACGTCGGGGAGCCGCTCATCGGTGATGTTGGTCGTCATGCCGAGCCGCCGATACGCCGACACCGCGTTCGGGCTGGCGTAGGTGACGCGGAGGTCGGCGTCCATCTCGAGGAATCCGTCGCCAACACGCGGCGAAAGCTCACGCTCGCCTTCCTCTTCGAGGATGAACGGGAACGTTCCCTCGGCCACCATCTGCTCGATCGCGGCCGCCGCGCGCAGGTAGCTCAGCTCGAGGTGCGACGGGGTGCGCGCGCTGGCGAGGTTCTGCTCCGCGGTGATGACGGCGATCGGCTCGCCTTCCAACATCACCGGGATCGTGACTTCGCGGATCGGGGTCCCGTCGCGCCACTCGGGATCGCCTTCGCTGACGATGCGCTTCTCGCCGAGCGACTGCGCGGCCTTCGGCCGGTCGCGCGAGTCGAGGACCGCGCCGACCATGTCCTCGGGGTACAGCGTCTGCGCCGGGTACGGGCGGACTTGGCCCAGCACAACGAACGCCGAGCGATCGACGACGGGCGCGAGCAGCAGAAGGTCGGCGAACGCAAGGTCGGACAGCAGCTGCCATTCGCCGAGCAGCCGGTGCAGATGGTCGACCTCGCGCGCGGACAGCGTGGTGTGGCGTCCGGCGAGCGAGCTGAGGACGGTCATGCAGGCAGGATAGCGCCCGGTCGATCAGGCGCCGCCCACCTCGAGGCTGCTCTAGCGCTCGAGTCGCGCCTGCAGAACGATCGTCACGCGCTGGCCGCCGTCTTTGCCGATCGCCTTTCGCGTCGCCGCTTTGATCGGCAGCATGTGGGTGCCGTCGCCCAGCGCCATGAAAGAGCTGCGGAACGGGTGGCCGTCGATCGTCCCACTCACCTTGACCAACCCACGCGTGCGGAAGAACTTCGCGGAGCCGGGCATCACCACGTAGGTCCAGCCGCCCTTCTTCTCGGGCTTCTTGAGCGTGGCCGTGAAGCGCTTGTTCAACCGCGTCATGTCGTCTCCTTCCACACCCGATAAGACTCTCCGGGGTCGAGAAGATCATCGGTAGCCGATGATTCCATGCCCGTCGGGCGGTCTTTTCTATCGATGTCCTTGCGACGAGAGCGCACGGTCTCCTTCATCGTGTGGGGGCCGATCCTGCGCGGGGACATCCCGGGCCTGACGGCGCGCGTCTGCAGGCTGCTCGAACAGAACGCCGCAGACGTCGCCTCATGTGAGATACGGAACGTCGTCGTACCGGATGCCGTGACCGTCGAGGCGCTCGCGCGGCTGCAGCTCGGCGCTCAGCGGCACCGCTGCCGGGTCATCCTGCTGCATGCGTCGGAGGAGTTGCTGGACCTCGTTGCCTTCATGGGGTTGAGCGACGTGATCGCCGGCTGACGCCTACGCGTCGAGGTGCATCGGCAGACCGAACAGCGGAAACAGCCGCTCGGTCGAGAGGAAGAACGTGAGCTCGGCGATCTTGCCGTCTTTGACGTCCAGCACCTGCAACGCCCAGGGCGTGTAGCCGCCGTCCGGATCGATCTTGTACTGCCCGAACGCCGGCTGGCCGTTCGCCGACACCGTCGGGATGACACGCGAGCCCTTGCACGCGATACCCGGGCCCCACCACCACGCGAAGATGTCGTCGCGGCCCTGCAACCACATGTCGAACGGCGGCATCGACTGGATCGCGTCTTCGCGGATGAGCGACGTGAGAGCCTCGATGTCGTAGGCCTCGAACGCCTTGACGTATCGGTCGAGCAGCCCTCGGTCGATCTCAGAGAGGTCGGCCGTGCTGGCGTCTGTGCTTTCGATCTTGGCGCGCGCGCGCTGCAGGGCGCTGTTGACCGAAGCGACGGACGTTTGGAGCAGCTCTGCGACTTCCGTCGCTTGCCACTTCAAGACCTCGCACAGGATGAGCGTCGCGCGTTGGCGGGGCGGGAGGTGCTGCAGCGCGGCCACGAACGCGAGGCGGATCGTGTCCTTGGCGACGGCGGCGTCGGCGGGGTCGGGCAGCGGCTCGAGCCAGGTGGCTTCGGGTTCGGTGTGCAGATTCTCTTCGAGTGGTGCTTGGGCCGGGCCCAGGTCCATCGGGCGCGCGCGGCCCTGGGGGCTCTTCAGCATGTCCAGGCAGACGTTGGTGGCGATGCGGTAGAGCCACGAGCGCAGGGACGCGCGCTCTTCGAAGCGGTCGAGCGCGCGCCAGGCGCGCACGAAGGTGTCCTGGACGGCGTCCTCGGCGTCGAAGGGCGAGCCGAGCATCCGGTAGCAGTACGCGGTCAACTCGGCCCGATGCTGCTCGAGCTCGCCGAAGTCCGGCGAGGTCGTTGCAGAGGCCTTGTCCATCGGCAGGGATGCTACGCGTCCCTGCGGCATCGCCGCCATGTCCGTACTGACTGGTTGGCTTGGCCGGACTCATCGGGCTTTGGCAAGAAATCTTCGGGCGCGGTCCGGATCTACCCGCGTTTTTCGGGGGTAGATCCGGACCAGCCCGGCCGCAATAAACTTCCGCCCGTGCGCTCCCGTGGAGGCCTCACCGCGTCGTCCGTGCTGGTCGACGGGCTGCTCGTCTGCGCAGTCTTGGCGGCGGCCCTGATCCCGATGTTCGCCTGGCGCTACACGTGGCACGTGCCGATCGACTTGGGCGTCTACCGGGCCGGGGGCGATGCGGTCGTGCACGGGAAGACGCTGTACGAGCATGCGTTCGGCGCGCACTACAACATGCCGATCCGGCTGCCGTTCACGTACCCGCCTTTCGCAGCGATCGTGTTCATCGTGCTGGCGATCTGGCCCTGGCGATGGGCGATGATCGGGTGGTTCGTGATGTCGTTCCTTGCCTTCGCCTACTTGGTGCGCGAGGGCTTCGCGCCGCTCATCGCGCGCTTCCGACGTCATTCGGTCTTAGTTGTGGCCTGCCTCTGCGCGGTGCTCTTGTGGATCGTGTCGATCACCGACACGTTGTGGTTCGGGCAGGTGAACCTCGTGTTGGCCGCTGCGGTGCTGTTCGACCTGCTGCGCGTTCGCCGCGGGCGAGGCGTGCTTACCGGCCTGGCAACGGCGATCAAGATCACGCCCGGCCTCTTCATCGTCTACCTGTTCTTCTGTCGGCAACGTCGGGCCGCTTGGCGGGCGATTGCGACGCTGGCCGTTTGCTGGGGAGGCGCGGCTTTGCTACTGCCGTCCGCGTCTGCGAAGTACTTCTTCCACGACGCGTTCAAGGTGAGCAGGCCGGGGCCGCCCGGCTTCTTCAGCAACCAGACGCTGGACGGGTTCATCTCGCGGTACGGCGGGCCGCACTGGCTGTGGATCCCTGTGGGCCTGGTGGTCGGCGCGTACGGCTTGTGGCGCGCGCGGCGCGCGCACGAAGCCGGCGACGAGCTGACGGCGATCGTCCTGGTCGGGTTGACCACGTTGCTGATAGCGCCGATCTCGTGGTTCGCGGCAGGGGTGTGGATCGTGCCGACGATCGGCTTGATTTTGGGTGACGCGCGGGTGCGGCGGCGGGTCGTGTGGGCGGTCGTGGTGTTCGCGTTGTTCTGCGCGCGGCTGCCGATGCTCGGCGAGAAGGTGGTGCGCGTGTGGCAGACGCCGGTGT
>VAWS01000137.1 GCA_005884515.1 Actinomycetota bacterium | reverse complement strand
GCGACGACGGCGTATCGGTCCCGCGTAAGGCCCGGCCGAACCCGGTCGATGATCGCCGCAACCGTGTCGGTCTCGCCGGCAGCGACGAAGATGCGCGCGGCATCCGTCAACTGCCAGCACACGTACACGGGGACGTCACCCGAGATCTCGACGAACTCGTGCGCCAGCTGCGCCGCGCGAGATGTGCTCTTGGCCGCCAGCTCCCAGAGCGCCGCGGTGATCAAAGCGGGCGCCAGCACCTGAGCATCTCCGATCCGCCGAACGATCGGTAGGAGGTCCTGGATGATCTGACCCGACGCCGCCACGTTGCCGCGGTGGAGGAGCGCGCGTGCCTTGAACGCCGGCGCGACCGCTCCGGTCGCCGCCGTGCCGCCCGCATCAACCCACGCCGCGACCTCGTCGGTCGCGCTTATCACCTCATCCCAGTCGCCGGTGTCGTAGAGCATCCAGGTCGTCTCTGCTATCGCCCACATCGCCGAGCCGGTTGCTCCCCGCCGTGTGCAGAACTCGATGCCGGCCCGATGCACCTTGAGACCTTCGATCGGACCTTCGTTGATCCACACCGCGTCGCCGAGGTTCACGTACGACGATCCGGCCGCCTCCGTTTCGCCCTTCTCCAAGACGGCGTCGAGGCCTCTCCTCAGGTCTTCGATGCCGCCGGCATCTCCCATATCGCACCGCGCCGCGCCGCGGAATCCGAGCGCGCGGTTGACCGCCGAGTCGATGCCGAGCTTCGTTCCGAGGTCGATCGCGCGCTGCGCGAGGTCCCTGGCTTGCTGCGATCGGCCGGAGATGAGGTTCTGGCCCGCGAGGATCACGTACGAATCGGCGAGATAGCGACCCGGCGGCTGGCCTTCCAGGATGCGCAAGCCTTCGTTCCCGAGCGCGTCGGCCTCCGCCGAGTCGCCCTCGAAGTGAACCATCGTGGCGAGACGAACGAGCACGGCCCCGAGGGCGACCTCGTCGCCGCGCGAGCGGAACAGGTCGGCCTCCTTCCTCAGGATCGGGGTCGCCGGGCCGGCGCCCTCCGTCCCCAACAAGGAGTGCGAAACCTTTTGCACGAGGTCGAGCCGCTTGGGGTCGTCCTCTGCGGCAAGCTCCAGCGCGCGCGTGTAGTAGCGCGCCGCGCTGGCCATGTCGAGAACGCGCGCCCGGTCGCCGGCAAGCTCGAAGAAGTGTCGCGTGCGCTCTTCGAGATACGGGACTTCACTCATCTGGCTCGACGCGCGCGCAAGATCCAGTGCCTGCTCGTAGTGGTACGCGAGCAGCTCGGCCTGATCGGCGACGCGGTCGCCGGCGGTCTGCTCGATCCACTCGGCCGCCGCGCGATGCTTCTGCGCGCGCGACCCGCGGGGGATCTGGCCGTAGGCGACATCGCGAACGAGGACGTGCCAGAACGCGTACTCGGCTTGGTCTTTCACCGACGAGTTCCGGGCCGGACGGACGATCTCGCGTCGGGCGAGCTCGTGCAGCGCAGCTCTCGCGGCCTCCTCCGCCATGTCGCCCATCGTGGCGACGGCGCCGGACCAGAACACCTTGCCGACGACCGCGGCGTCCTGCAGCAGCGCTTTGCGCGCAGCCGAAACGGTGTCGAGACGCGCGGCGATCAGTGCGTGAACCGTATCGGGCACGCTGACCTCGAGGTCGGCAGTGATCTGTAGCTTGCCGTCTTCCCGCGAGATGACGCCGCGATCGAACAGCATGCGCACGAACTCTTCGGCGTACAGCGGGTTGCCACCCGACCGCTCGACGACCATCGATTGCAGCTTCTTCGGCAGCTCCGTTTCCTGGAGCAGCCCTGCGATCAGGTCGGAGGTCTCTTCCGCCGTCAAGGGAGAGAGCGCTAATGTCGTCGAGTTCCGCTTGCCGCCGCCCCACCCCGGGTGCGAGTCGTAGAGCTCCGGGCGCGCGGTGCAGATCACGAGCAGCGGCACACCCGAGGCCCATTCCACAAGGTGCTCGATGAAATCGAGCATCGCCGCGTCTGCCCAGTGCAGGTCCTCGAAGACGAGGATCGTCGTTCGGTGCATGGCGAGGGCTTCGAGGAAGCGGCGCCACGCGGTGAACGCCTCGGTCCGCTCGACGGTGGAATCCAGCTCGATCGCGGCGCCGACGAGCGGGGCGAGGCGCGCGCGCACCCAATCGCGCTCGGTCTCGTCTTGGATCAGAAGCCCGAGCGCGGCGGCCAGCTTGTCGCCCGCTTGCGCCGGCGAATCGGTCTCGAGGATCCCCGCCTGCGCTTTCACCAGCTCGCCGAGCGCCCAGAACGTGATGCCTTCGCCGTAGGGCAGGCACCGGCCCTGGCGCCATTGCACGATCTCCGCGAGCTCGTCGACGAAGTCGCTGAACTCGCTGAGCAGCCTGCTCTTGCCGACGCCCGGCTCGCCCATGACGGTCGCGAGCTGGATCGACTGCTCGCGCGTCGTGCGCCAGTAGAGGTTTTCCATCATCGTCAGCTCGTACCGGCGTCCGACGAACGGGCTGCTCGCATACCGTTCCGTCTCCAAGCCGAACTTCGCGCGCGGCGACTTCGCCCACCACAGCCGCACGGGCTCCGCCTTCCCTTTCACCGTTACCGGCGGGAGCTCTTCGTAGTCGAACAGGTCCTTTGTCAGGCGGTGCGTCGTCTCGCCGACGACGACGCCTCCGATCGGCGCGACGCCTTGCAGTCGCGACGCGGTGTTGACGACGTCACCGGTGACCATCCCTTCGCCGAGCTCCGGGCGCGCGCCCAACGCGACGACGACCTCGCCGGTGTTGACCGCGACGCGCGCGCTCAGCCCGAGGCCGGGGTCCGCTTCGTTCAGCTCATCGATCGCTTGCTGGATACGCAGGGCGGCGCGGACGGCGCGCTCGGCGTCGTCTTCGTGCGAGATCGGAGCTCCGAAGAGTCCGACGACGGCGTCGCCGATGAACTTCTCCACGGTGCCGCCGCGCACCTCGATCAGCTCTTTGAGCCGCTGGTGGTACGGGCGCAAGCGCGCGCGGACGTCTTCGGGGTCGGCCGCCTCGGAGGCAGCCGTGAAGCCGACCAGGTCGGCGAACAGAACCGACACGACTTTGCGCTCCTCGCCTTTCGCCGGCGCAGCGGCGAGCGGGCTGCCACAGTTCAGGCAGAAGCGGGCGTTGGCGGGGTTGTCCTGCGAGCAGTTCGAGCAAACCGGCATCCCGGCGAGTCTAACGTGCGTGCCCACGCCCCGAAACCGCCGTCTGGAAGGTCGGTTCCTTGGACTGGCGCGCGCGCCGCGTGCGAAGGTGTACGTCTTCGGACGACCTGGAGGCACGCCATGCACGGCGGAACGTTCACTGCGAATTGGCTTAAGGAACAAGGGGTAACGCACGTCTTCGCACTCAGCGGCGAGCACGTCTTGCCGCTTCTGGACGGGCTGGCGGACGCCGGCATCGACGTGATCGCATGCCGGCACGAGCAGGCTGCCGTCCTCGCCGCCGAGGCGTTCGCGCGCGTCACGGGACGCCCCGGCATTGCAACAGTAACGGCCGGGCCCGGGGTTACGAACGCGGTCACCGGTCTCGCCGTCGCCAACACATCTGGGTCTCCGGTCATGTTGCTCTCGGGGAAAACGTCGACGGCGAAGCGACACACCGGAACGTTCCAAGACATGGACGGCGTGGCGGTTGTGCAAGGCGTAACGAAGTACGCCGATACGGTGTATCTCACCGACCGGCTCGGCGACTACCTCGACCGTGCCTGGCGCCGCATGGTCGGCGGCCGGCCGGGTGCCGTCGCCCTCGAGCTGCCGCACGATGTGCTGAAGGGCGAGACGTCGGCGGAGCCGCGCAAGGTCGTTCTTCCCGAGCCGCCCGGCGCGTCGCCGGCCGCGCTCGCACAAACACTGCAGCTCTTATCCGAGTCCGAGCGTCCCATCATCGTTGCCGGTGGCGGCGCGTTCTGGTCGGGTGCCGGCGACGCATTGCGCGCGTTCGCCGAGCGCGCGCGCATCCCCGTCACCGCCGTGAACGCCGCGCGCGGCTTGATCGCCGACGGCGAGGACGTCTCGCTCGGGCCGCTGTCCGAAGGCGGGTTCCAGATCATGATGGCCGACGTCGTTGTGCTCGTGGGGACGAAGCTCGACGCGTCGGTGACGATGGGCGGCCCGCCGCTGTTTGCCGGAACCGAGAAGCTGATCCAGATCGACATCGAACCGACGAACATCGGCCTCAACCGGATGCCGGACGTCGCCGTCACCGGCGACGCGCGCGTCGTGCTTGAGCAGCTTGCCGAGGCCTGGGACGGCAAGCCGAAGGATGCGTGGCTCGCGCAGGCGAAGGAGGGCGGCGGACAGCTGCGTGCAGCGTGGGAAGCGCAGACCGCGCCGCTCGAAGGGTCGCCGGTCCCGCCGGGCCGCATGATCCACGAAGTGATGACGCAAGCGGGCCGCGAGGCGATCCTGATCTCGGACGGCGGCGACATCCACACGTGGGCGATCACGCGATTCCCGGCGTACCGGCCGGGTTCGTTGCTCGCGACGCACGACGCGCTCGGCACGATCGGCGTCGGCGTTCCTTACGCGCTCGGCGCGAAGGCGGCGGCGCCGGATCGAGACGTCGTGCTGTGCATCGGCGACGGCTCATTCGGGTTCGGTGCGATGGAGCTAGAGACCGCGTCGCGCTACGGGCTCCCGTTCACGGCCGTTGTCGCGACGAACGGCGCCTGGGGGAACATCCGGCACGAGCAAGGCAAGCAGTTCGCGAAGCAGACCGGTGCCACGGAGCTCTCCGTCGCGTCCTACGAGAAGATCGCCGAAGCGTTCGGCGGGTACGGCGAGCGCGTCGAGGATGCGAAGGATGTCGGGCCTGCGATCAGGCGCGCGATCGACTCCGGCAAGCCGGCGGTGGTGAATGTGATCACGCAGCCCGGCGTCGTTAGTCCCGTGACCGAGATGGTCGGCGGGATGATGTCGATGCTCTGACATGCCGGGGCACGACGCGATCGTCGTCGGCGCAGGTTCCGCCGGCGCGATCGTTGCGACGCGGCTCGCACAACGCGGCGCGCGCGTCCTGCTCCTCGAGGCAGGACCGGACTTCCCGTCCGACCCGCCGGCGCTGCTGACGAGCGACGTGAAGGTCCCCGTCTACGAGTACGACTGGGGCTTTCGCAGCGAAGGTGATCGCGATATCGAGCTGCCCCGTGGGAAGTGCGTCGGCGGCTCGTCGGCTACGAACGCCGCGGCGGCGGTGCGCCCGCAGCCCGCCGATCTCGATGGCTGGGGGATCCCGGAATGGTCGTGGGACGCGTGCCTGCCTGCCATGTGCCGCTTCGAGACCGACAAGGAGTTCGGCGACAGGCCGTATCACGGAAACGGGGGACCGATCCACGTCGAGCGCATCGACACGGCGAACTGCAAGCCGGTCACGCGCGCGGTGTACGAGTCGCTGCTCTCGATGTTCGGCGACGAGCCCGATCAGAACGCGCCGGGCGCGACCGGCACGGGCGCGCAAGCGAGCAACACGCGCGACGGTGTCCGGCAGTCGACGCTGATCACGTATCTGCCCATCGCGCGCCCGCTCCTCGCGTTCGAGCTGCGCGCCGACACGCTTGTCGACCGCGTCGTGATCGAGAACGGGCGAGCGGTCGGTGTTGGGCTCACCACGGGGGAGATCCTCGAGACCGATCTCGTCATCCTCTCCGCAGGCTCCCTCGCGACGCCGACGATCCTGATGCGCTCCGGCGTCGGCCCCGCGGAACATCTTCGCGAGCACGACATCGATCTCGTTCAGGACCTGCCGGTCGGCGACAACCTTCACGACCACCCCGCGCTCGGGCTGCTCGCCACCGCGCGCGAGCCCGACGAGATCGATCAACAGCTGATCGCGCGCGTCATGGCGCGCACGTCGTTCGAGGGGAAGCGCGGAGAAGAAGACCTGCACATCTTCGGCTCGTTCACCGGCGAGGGAACGCGATCGCCCGTCCCTCCGAACGGCTTCGTCGTCGCGGGGATGGTGATGAAGCCGCGGTCCCGCGGAACCGTCCGCCTTCGGAGCCGCGATCCCGAAGCCGCGCCGCGCGTCGTCCTCAACTACCTCGATGATCCGTACGATCTCGACGCGTTCGTTCGGAT
>VAWS01000136.1 GCA_005884515.1 Actinomycetota bacterium | reverse complement strand
GATCTTCCTCGGTCTCATCATCCCCGGCGACGTGATCCTGGCGCTCGGGGGCGTGTACTCGGGCCGCAAGGAGCTGAACCTCGCCGGCGTGATCGTGATCGGCACGTTCGCCGCGATCACCGGCGAGTCGGTCGGCTACTGGCTGGGACGCCGGTACGGGCGCGCGCTCATCAAACGGCTTCCACTCGTGGGGCGGCTCGACAAGCGCTTCGAGGATGCGGAGCGATACTTCCGCAAACGAGGTGGCCTGACCGTTGCGATCGGACGCTACGCGACCGCGGCGGGCTCGTTCGTTCCCTTTGTAGCCGGGATGTCGGAGATGCCGTACCAGACGTTCCTTGCCTACGACGTGCCCGCGATCGCGGTGTGGGCGACCGGGATCACGCTCGTCGGCTACTACTTCGGCCGCAATCTCGATACCGTCGAGCGGATCCTCTCACGGTTCGGATACGCGATGTTGATCGTGCTGATCGTGCTGATCGTCGGCCAGTTACTCTGGAAGCGGCTGCGGAAGAAACCTTTAGAGCTCGCGCAGGAAGCGAACGTAGACGAAATAGCCGAGCCCAATGAGAACGGCGATCGAGACGAGCGCGATCGATAGGATCGTTCCGGCCGACGAAGGGCCGTTGCTCCCGACACCGCTTGCATCGATCGACGGTGTCGTCGACGCGTCGGGGGATGCGTCGGGCGTCGGCGACGCCTTCGCGGACCTAGACGCCTTGGGGCGCGCCGACCTGCTCGCGGTTGGGGTGGGCGTCGGCGTAGCAGAGCGCGTCGGGCGTGAGGCGATAACGACGACCGTCCCGCCCCAGCCGTGGATCGTGCAGTGATAGCTGAACGTTCCCGCGGTGTTGAACTGGAACTCGAACGTGGATCCTTGCTTCATCCGCTGCTTCGACGAGAAGGAGCCGTCGTCGGCCATCACGTTGTGATCGGTCTGGAACAGCGTCCGGTCGTCGTTCGTCCACCGCACGAAGTCGCCGACGTGTACGACGATCTCCGCGGGGTGGAACTCGTTCCCGCCCGACTTGATGGAGACATCGGTCTCGGCCGCGCGGGCGCCGGCCGCTGGGAGCACGATGGCGGCGATGGCGACGGCCGAGAGGAGGCGGGCGAACCGGTTCATGGCGGGAAGAGCGTACATTCCCGGTGCAAGCCTGACTGCTCCGACCTGCGCGGCCTCACCCCTAAGTAGAGCGGTTGTCGTCCACCTGGTTGGAAGGTGAAGGGAACGGGAACACTTCTCGAAAGAGGAGGCCCCATGACCGTAGAGATGCCGAGCCAGGTCTCCGGCGACAAGACCGCTTTCGACAAGTTCGCCGGCTGGTGCTCGAACATGGTCAGCCGCGCGCCGTTCTTTGCGTTCTGCGTCGTGCTGATCCTGGTTTGGGCGCCGACCTTCGCGTTCCTGAAGTTCGACACCTGGCAGCTGATCATCAACACCGTCACGACCATCATTACGTTCCTTATGGTCGCGCTGCTTCAGAACACGCAGACGCGGAACGATCTGGCGACACAGCACAAGCTGAACGCGATCGCCGACGCATTGGCGGACCTCATGGGGCATCTGTCCGCGCAAGTCGGAAAAGAGATCGAGAAGGACATCGAAGAGCTACGCGACGCCGTCGGCCTGGAAGAGAAAGAGTCGACCTCGAAGGCGAGCTAGGCGGCGCGCGCCATGTGCAGGCGTACGACGGTTCCCGTGCGGTACGTCCGCACCTGAACCAGATCGCACAGCTGGTTCACGAGCCACAAACCGAACCCATTCTCGCGGTCCGTCGATGGCCGCTCGCGCCCGGCGAGCGGCTTGTCGATGTGGCCGGCATCTTCGATATCGCAGATGAGCATGCGATCGTTGCTCCAGATGCGAAGCGATCCCGAGCCGCCGCCGTGACGAAGGCTGTTGCCCGCAAGCTCGTTCACCGAGAGCACGAGATCAGCCGTGCGCCCCGCGTCCAAGCCGTGCGTTCGTGCTGCGCGCGCGACGATACGGCGGATCTGATGAAGATCTTCAACGTCGAGGATGATCATCTGCACGCCCGGCGGTGGCGGGGGCAGCGAAACGTCGAACGGACGGGCGGCAGTCTCGAGGTCGCGATACGTCGGGCTTGTTGTGTGACGACCTCTCTGCCAGACGTACGGGTGGCTGCGGTGTGCTTCGTCGAGCACGTGGGATGGGAGCTCGCCGACATCGTACGGACACAACAGCCACCAACCGGGTGAGTCGGCGAATGCGACGTTGAGCAGCGTCTCGTGTCGCTGGCATTCGACCAGCTCGTCCGGTGAGCGCTCGGCCCAGATCGGCTCGCCGATGCCGCGCACGCGCCGGCCGTCGGGCGCGTTCTGCGCGAGGAAGTCCATCCACGCCGGGATGATGCGCGCGGGGTTGAGTCCGACCTCTCCCATGTCGGCGAACTGAACGAGGTCGGCGTCGCGCCCGAGGTCCGCTCTGAGCGCGGCGAGCTTATGCGCGCCCGCGACGACCAGGGTCGGCTCGCCGGCCTCGAGACCCTCCCGGACGAACATGCCGGTGCCTTCCACGAAACCGTCGAGGCCGCCGTAGAACAAGGCCTCGTGACGGAAGTCGTCACCGAGGTCAAACCCGCCGTGGGCGGTGGTGTCGGGCGCGATCTTCATGTTTCCCCTGCTAGACGACAAGGTACGTCGGCTCATCCTTACCGAACCTGCGCGAACCGGGGCGAAGGACGAGACGAGCAACCCGTCCCCTTGGTGAACTTGCTACCCACTCAGCGTCGCCTTACGCCTCTCCAATGCACACTAATTGTGCGCCTGTTTTCTCAAGGAGCCGGTATCGGGGTCTCTTCCGTCCCCCTGGGGCTCGTCGGGGGATCGCGCGGATCGGCGAAGGGGCCGGCTCAGGGAGGCACAGACCGGAAGAGGCAGGCATCCTCTTCCTCGCGTGAACGCGCAAGAGCCAGCTCGGCCGCAACGAGGTCGCCCGAGCGCGGTCGATAACACCGCACGTTGGACGACGTTGAACGCGCGCGCGACTCGGGGAGTGGAGCTGAGGGGACTTGAACCCCTGACCCCTTGGCTGCCAGCCAAGTGCTCTACCAACTGAGCTACAGCCCCGAAGGCCGGGATTCTACAAGGCGCTCTGCGCGCGATGCGACGAGATCGTGCCAACGCCTCGGTTTCCCCCGATAAACTGCGCGTCATGGCCAAGGTTGCGCCGTCGGAAGACGCGATCGATCGCTACGATCCCGCAGCGATCGAGCCGCGCTGGGCCGGCGAGTGGGAGCGAGTCGACCTCTACCACGCGAGCGAGGACTCACCCAAGCCGAAGTACTACTGCCTCGACATGTTTCCGTACCCCTCCGGAGACCTCCACATGGGACACCTGGAGGCCTTCACCGGGGGCGACGTCATCGCGCGCTACAAGTGGATGCGCGGGTTCAACGTGTTGCATCCGATCGGCTGGGACGCGTTCGGCCTGCCGGCCGAGAATGCAGCCATCGCGCGAGGCATCCACCCGAAGGAGTGGACCTACGCGAACATCGAGCAGCAGGCCCGCTCGTTCAAACGGATCGGGATGTCGTTCGACTGGTCTCGGAACTTCAACACGTGCGACCCCGACTTCTACCGGTGGACGCAGTGGCTGTTCTTGAAGTTCCACGAGGCCGGGATGGCGTACCGGCGTTCCGTGGCGGTCAACTGGTGCCCGCACGACAAGACCGTCCTTGCGAACGAGCAAGTCGTCAACGGGCGGTGCGAGCGCTGCGGCACCGCGGTCACCAAACGCAACTTCCCGTCGTGGTTCCTGCGGGAAAGCGACTACGCGCAACGGCTGCTCGACGGATTGGACGAGCTGCCCGGCTGGTCGGACCACATCAAGACGATCCAGCGGAACTGGATCGGGCGCTCGGAGGGCGCCGACGTCGTCTTCACGATCGACGGCCGCGATGAGAGCATCGAGGTCTTCACGACGCGTCCGGACACGTTGTGGGGTGCGACGTTCATGGTTCTGGCGCCCGAGCATCCGCTTGCGCACGCGCTTGTCCACGGCACGCCGAGGGAAGCCGCTTTCGCGGAGTACCTCGAGCGTGTGAAAGCGCGGACGGAGATCGACCGTTTGGCGCTCGGGAAGCGAAAGGAGGGTCTCGACACCGGCGCGCGCGCCATGAACCCGGTCAACGGCGAGCACATCCCGATCTGGGTCGCCGACTACGTGCTGTTCGAGTACGGCACCGGCGCGATCATGGCCGTGCCGGCGCACGACGAGCGGGACGGCGAGTTCGCGCGGCAGGAGGGTCTTCCGATCCGCGAGGTGATCCGGCCCACGGAGGGAGCGGTCGACGTCCAGTCCGAGCCGTACGTGGGTGACGGCCTCATGGTGAACTCCGGTCCGTTCGACGGCACACCGACGCCCGACGGGATCCCCACGGTCATCGACTGGCTCGAGGAACAACGACTCGGAAAGCGGAGCGTGCGCTACCGGCTGCGCGACTGGAACATCTCGCGTCAGCGGTACTGGGGTTGCCCGATCCCGATGATCCTGTGCGACAAAGACGGCGAAGTCCCGGTCCCCATGGACGAGCTGCCTGTGCTACTGCCCGACCTCGAGGACTACAGCCCGACGGACTCCGGCCAGTCGCCGCTCGCGAAGAAGACCGACTGGGTCAACGTGACCTGCCCTGCGTGCGGCGGCCCGGCGCGACGCGAGACCGATACGTTCGACACGTTCGTCGATTCGTCGTGGTACTTCTTCCGGTACGGGGGCCCGACAGCCGAGGCGTGGGCCGATCGCGAGAAGGTCGAGTACTGGATGCCGGCCGACCACTACACGGGCGGCATCACGCACGCGACGGGTCATCTCATCTACTCGCGCTTCTTCACCAAGGTGTTGCACGACGTCGGGCTCATCTCGTTCGACGAGCCGTACCCCGAGCTGCTCAACCAGGGCATGGTCATCATGGGCGGGTCGGCGATGTCGAAGAGCCGCGGCAACCTCGTGACCCCGGGCGAGATCGTCGGTCAGTACGGCGCCGACTGCGCGCGCGTCACCATGTTGTTCGCAGGGCCCTTCGAAGCCGACGTCGACTGGGCCGACGTGTCGCCGCAGGGGACGTATCGGTGGCTCTCGCGCGTGTGGCGGATCGTGCTCGAGCACACCGGCCGCGGCGGCGAGCCGGCGGGGTCGAGCGACCTTCGACGCGCGACGCATCGCGCGATCGACGGCGTGACGCACGACCTCGATCGGTTCCGATTCAACACCGCGATCGCCAAGCTGATGACGCTGACCAACGAGATCGCCGACGCGCGCGACGCTTCCGACGCCGATCTCGGTGAAGCGGTCGGCGCGCTCGTTCGCATGCTGAACCCGATGGCTCCGTTCATCAGCCAGGAGCTGTGGCTGCGCCTCGGCCTGGAGGGCTACGTGCAAGGCGCGGATTGGCCGGTCGCCGACCCAGCGCTGATCAAGGTCGACCACGTCACGATGGTCGTGCAGGTATCCGGGAAGGTGCGCGACAAGATCGACGTCCCGGCCGACATCGGCGAGGCGCAGATGAAGGAGCGCGCGCTCGCGTCGGAGAGGGTGCGCGCGCACATCGACGGGCGCGAGGTCGTGAAAACGGTGATCGTCCCGCCGAAGCTGGTCAACCTGGTCGTACGCTGAAATGAGCGGGAGCCACGGCGTCGCGGCGGTTGCCGGACCCGAGGGCACGAAAGCCGGTCTGCGTGCGATACGCATCTCGGCGGCCGTTCTCGCCGTCGCGGCGGTCGCCCAGCTGGTCGTCGTCGGCGTCGGCGGCAGTGCGGGGCTCTTCGCGGCTGCGCTGGACAACCTCGGCGATGTGATCAGCACCGTCGCGCTTGCGCTGGCGTTCATGACCGCGCGCCGCGCGGCCGATGATCGCTACACGTTCGGGTACCAACGGCTCGAAGACCTCGCCGGCATCGTGGTCGTCTTGGTGATCTGGGCGAGCGCGGGCCTTGCGGCGTTCGAGTCCGCGCGGAAGCTCGCGGGTCCCCACCGGCCGACGCTGCTCGTCGTCGGCTTGGTCGTTGCCGCGATCGGAGCTCTCGCCAACGAGATCGTTGCGCGCTACAAGATGCGCGGTGAAGCTGGGTTGGCGCGCGGCCGATCCCATCGCCGGCCTCGTAATCACCATCGCGATCGTCGCGATCGCGTGGGACGCCAGCCGCCACGTCCTCGCGCGCGTGATGGACGCCGTCGATCCGTCGGTCGTCGCGTCGATCGTGCACGCCGCGACCGAAACGCCTGGGGTTGCCGGCGTCGGCCGCGTGCAAGCGCGGTGGGTCGGACGCTCGCTCTACGTAACGCTCACCGTCGCCGTGGACGGGACCGTATCGGTGACCGATGCGCATGGGGTGGCGGAAGCGGTCCACCACCACATCATCCACGATCTCCCCGGCGTGGCTCAGGTCGACGTTCACGTCGATCCGTGGGAAGCGCATGCGCAGGACGCGCACCGCGCGACGGCCGCTCATCCACCCGTCCGCCGGGACGAGCACGGGCACGACCACTAAGGCGTTTTTCCCGAAATTCTCGATCGTGCTGCGCGCATCCGACGCTGCTACCGTCGCGCGCACTGGCTCCCTTCCCTCGTCATGTTCAGCAGACCGGATGCGATGGAGACGAAGGAGCGGATCGAACCGATCGACGTCGAGCAGCCCGACCCGGCGCGCGCGCCGGGATCAGTGCTGCAGCTCGTACGCGCGCGCATCGCGCAGCACGTCCGCTTCCATCCGCGTGAAGCTGCCGCCCTCGCGGTGCTGGGTTTGCTGCTGCTCACGGGGGCCGGCCTTGCGTACGCGCGCGCGCGGCCGGCTGCGGGGGTCGCGCCGCCCGCCGGCGCCGTTTCCTCGAGCGCATCGCCGGCGGCGTCCGCGGCGGCGAACACGATCGTGGTGGACGTGGTCGGCGCCGTTCGCAAGCCCGGCGTCTACGACTTCGCACAAGGTGCGCGCGTGATCGACGCGGTGCGCGCGGCCGGTGGTTTCTTGCGCGACGCCGAGCCACAAGCGATCAACCTCGCGCGCCCGCTCGTCGATGGGGAGCAGGTCGTGGTGCAGAAGAAGGGCGAGTCACCGGCCGCAGCCGCGCCGGCAGGCGCTGGGTCGGCGCAGCAACCGGGCGGCAAGGTGAACATCAACAGCGCTACCGAGTCGGACTTCGAAAACCTGCCGGGGATCGGTCCCGTCCTTGCGCAGAAGATCGTCGATTACCGCGATCAGCACGGGCCGTTCCGCAGCATCCAAGACCTGATGAAGGTCTCGGGCATCGGCCAGAAAAAGTTCGACTCCCTCCAAGCCTACGTCACGGTCTGACGTGGACCGTCCGTCGGTCGGCGCCGCGCGCCTCTTCGTGATCGCAGGCGCGCTGTCGGTCGGCGTGGTGCTGGCCGGCATGTTCCATCCCGTCGTGCTCGGTGTCGTGCTTCCCGCCGCGCTGACCCTCCTCGTCACCGCGTGGCGGCGGACCGTCGCTGTTCTCCTCGCAGCCGCGCTCGCGCTCGGGTTCGCGCTCGCCGGGCTCCGGCTCGCTTCGATCCATGGGAGTGCGCTCGCGCATGGCGCCGCGCGGAACGCGGACGCACTCCTCACCGGCCAGGTCGTGACCGATCCGGAGATCGGACCCTCCGGCGCGCGCTTCGTCCTCGGCGTTCGAGCGGCCGTTATCGACGGCAGACCCGTGAAGGTCCGCGAGCGCGCGCTCGTCACGCTTCGCCCACTACCGCCTCGTCTCCCGCGGCCGGGCGACCTGCTCCGAATCGACTCGCGCCTGCGCGCGGTGTTCTTCCGGGGCCTCGATGCGGCCGCGCGCGCATCCGCGCGGCGGCTCATCCATCACGGCGTGTCTGCGCGCGCGTATGCTCGACCTCGACTTCCGGACGACCGGTCTCACCCACCTTCTGGCCGTGAGCGGCGAGAACGTCGCGATGGTGCTCGTCGTGGTTGCGTTCCTCCTGCGCCTTGCGAGCGCCGGCCGGCGGACGACGATCGGCGTGATGGCGGTGTGCGTGCTGTCGTTCTGCGCGATCACGCGCTTCGAGCCCAGCGTGCTTCGCGCCGGTGCGATGACGGCCATCGCGCTGACCGGCATGGCGATCGGCGCGCGCCGCGCCGCCACGACGGTGCTCGCCGCGGCGACGGTGGCGCTGATCGCATACGACCCGTTCTTGATCTACGAGATCGGGTTCCAGCTCTCCGTCCTCGCGACGCTCGGGATACTCGTCGTCGCGCCGCGCATCGCCGAGCACCTGCCGAACGGCAAGCTCGCGCAAGCCGGAGCGATCACGCTGGGCGCGCAACTGACCATCGCGCCGCTGATACTGCTCAACTTCCACCAGATCTCGTTGATCTCGATCGGCGCGAACCTCGTCGCGATGCCTGCCGTGGCGCCGGCGACGGTCGGCGGGATGGCGGCGGCCGGTCTCGGCGCGCTGTGGCGCCCTTTGAGCGCGGTTGCGCTCTTCACCGGCCCGCCGATCGCATGGATGCAGTGGGTCGCACACGCGCTCGCACAGCTTCCGCTCGCGTCGGTGGGCACGCCGGCCGGCGCGCTCGGGCTCCTGCTCGCGGCGGCCCTCACTGCCGGGGCGCTGGCCGCTGCGCGCGGGAAGCGCCCGAAGCGCGTCGCGCCGATCGTCCTTTCGATCGCGTTGCTGATGACCGGAGGGGCCTGGGCGCGCGCGCTCGGCCCGGCGCCGCTGCACGGCTTGATCGTGACGATGATCAACGTCGGCCAAGGAGACGCGATCCTCGTCCGCCAGGGGAGCGACACGATGCTGATCGACGGCGGCCCGGATCCGTCGCTGCTCCTCAAGGGATTGAGCGCGCAGGGCGTCCACCGGATCGACCTGCTCGTGATCAGCCACCCGCACGCCGATCACGTCGACGGGCTGGTGCCCGTCGCCGAAACGTTCCCGGTCGGACGCGCGCTCGATCCGTACACGCCGGCCGACCTCCCCGCCTACAACCAGATCATCGACACACTCGCACGCCGCCGCATCGCCCGCGACCGAGCCGTCGCCGGCATGACCTACCGGCTCGGCGACGCGACGGTCGACGTCCTCTGGCCGGGTGTCGAGCGCATGCAGGACACGCCGGCCGACGTCAACAACAACTCGATCGTGATGCGCGTGCGGTACGGCAGCGACGCGATCCTGCTCGCCGGGGAAGTGCAGGAGGAAGCCCAACAAGAGCTGCTCAATGATCCAGCTCTCTTACGAGCAGCCGTCGTGAAGGTCTCGCATCACGGATCGGCGCACATGCTTCCCGAGTTCTACTTCGCGACCGGCGCGCGCGTGGCGCTGATCCCCGTCGGACCGAACACGTTCGGGCATCCGGCAGCACAAACGCTCGCGTCTCTGCGCGGCATGACGATCCTGCGGAGCGACCGGCAAGGAACCCTCAGCGTGTCGCTGGATGGGAGCGGGGGTCTCGCGATCAGGACCGAGCGGCCCGTCACGGCCGCGGCGTAGCATGCCGAGCGTGAAAGCCCTCACGCTCATCGCGGCCGGCAACGAATACCTCGCTTCTCTCGAGCTGGAGCGCGTGCGCGCGCACTGGGAGAAGAAGGGCTACACGATCGAAGAGGTCGACACAGAAGACGTCCAGGGCCTGCTGTACGCGCTCGACACGCCCGCACTGTTCGGCGGGGGGCGTTTCGTCGTCGTACGCGGCGCGGCTGCGGATCTCGAAGACTCTGCCGAGCGGCTTGCCGCCTGGGCGGAGTCGCCCCCCGAGGGAATCGCGGCCGTCCTCGTTGTCGACCGATCGGCGAAGCTGCGCAAGGTGCTCGGCGCGCGCGCCGACGTGATCGAGCTGGATGCGCCCAAGCCGTGGGAGACGGCCGACTGGCTGGTGAAGTTCCTCAAAGGGCGCGGGCGTGTGATCAAGAAGGACGCGGCCGAAGCGCTGATCGAAGCGGTCGGCACCGACCTGCGCGACATCGCGACATCGGCCGAGCAGCTGACGATGGCCACGACGGGCACGATCGGTGTCGACACCGTGAACAAGCTCTTCCGCGGCATGGAGTCTGCCCTCTATACGTTCCTCGACGTGTTGCTGCAACGCGATCGAGCAGCCGCGCTCCGCCACCTCGGTGCCCTCATGCGCGCCGGCGAGCACCCGCTCGTGATCATGCAAGCGCTGTCGAAGCAGTTCCGGGCGGTCGCGGCCGCGCGCGACGCCGGCCGGACGCCGGCGGCGGCGCTCGCGAAAGAGCTGGGGGTCGCGACCGGGTACGTGAACCGCTCGTACCGGCACGGCCGCAACTTCGACGCCGGTGAGATCAGGCGCGCCTTCCGGCTGCTCGCCGACGCGGACCTGGCGTTGAAGGGCGGGCTGCTCGGCGAAGACAACCCACCGGAACTGGTGATGGAGCTCTTGGTTTCGGAGATCGCCGGCGAAGGCCGGATGGCCGCCGCGCGCCGCCGCTGAGCTAAGCGGCGGAGCTGTTGAACTGCCTGCGCAGCTGCGACTTGTGGTTCGCCGCGTTGTTCTTGTGGATCACGCCTTGGGCCGCCGCCTTGTCGTAGGCGCGGCAAGCGGCGAGGAGCGCAGCCTCCGCAGCGGCACGGTCGCCGGACGAGAGCGCTTCGCGGAACTTGCGCGCCTGCGTCTTGAGGGCGGAGACGGTCCCCTGGTTGCGCTGGCGCGCCTTCTCGTTCGTGAGGATGCGCTTCTTCTGGGACTTGATGTTGGCCATAGGCGCGCGATTCTAGCAGGGGGTTTGTGACCGGGCGAACAGTCTGTGCACCGGTATGCTGACCACCCGAGGAGCAGTCGTGACAGACCCCAAATCGATCCGGAATATCGTCGTCGCCGCCCACATCGACCATGGGAAATCGACCCTGGCCGACCGGATCCTCGTGCTCACCGGGGCCGTGAACGCGCGCGACATGCGGGACCAGTTCCTGGACTCGATGGATCTGGAACGAGAGCGCGGTATCACGATCAAGGCCGCCGCCGTCCGCTTGAACTACAAAGGTGCGGATGGCAACGACTACGTCATCAACCTCATCGACACCCCCGGGCACGTCGACTTCACGTACGAGGTGTCGCGCGCGCTCGCCGCGTGCGAAGGCGCCGTGCTGCTGGTGGACGCCAGCCAGGGGATCGAAGCGCAGACGCTTGCGAACCTGCACCTCGCGCTGGAAGCCGACCTCGAGATCATTCCCGTCGTCAACAAGGTCGACTTGCCGGCCGCGCAGCCGGAGAAGGTCGCGCTCGAGATCCAGCGCGTGCTCGGCTGCTCGCACGAAGAGATCTTGTTCACGTCGGGCAAGACCGGGGAGGGCGTGCGCGAGCTGCTGGAGGCGGTTGTGAAGAGGGTGCCGCCGCCGAAGGGCGACCCCGAGGCGCCGTTGCGCGCGCTGATCTTCGATTCCACCTACGATCCGTACCGCGGCGTCGTGAGCTACATCCGGGTGGTCGACGGCTCGCTGCGCAAACGCAGTCTCATCAAGATGATGGCGACCGGCGCGCATCACGAGGTCGAAGAGGTCGGCGTGATGACTCCGGCCACGAAGCCGTCCAAAGAGCTCGGCGTCGGCGAGGTCGGATACTTGATCAGCGGCATCAAGGAGATCGGGGAGGCGAAGGTCGGCGACACCGTCACCGACACGTCGGATCCGGCGCGGGAACCGCTGCCCGGTTACCGCGAGCCGAAGCCGATGGTGTACGCGGGTCTCTACCCGATCAGCGGCGAGGACTATCCGGCGTTGCGCGACGCGCTCGAGAAACTGCAGCTGAACGACGCGGCGCTGACGTTCGAGCCGGAGACGTCGCGCGCGCTCGGTTTCGGGTTCCGTCTCGGCTTCCTCGGGTTGCTGCACATGGAGATCACGCGCGAGAGGCTTGAGCGCGAGTTCGACCTTTCGTTGGTGACAACGGCGCCCAACGTCGCGTACCGCGTCTACCTTGCCGGGGGCGATGAGAGCACAGTCAGGAACCCGTCGGAGATGCCCGACCCCGGGACGATCGAGAAGATCGAAGAGCCGCAGGTTTCGGTTCTGATGCTGACTCCGAAGGAGTACGTCGGGCCGCTGATGGACCTGTGCCAGTCGCGTCGAGGGGTGCTCGACGGTATGCATTACTTGGGTGAAGACCGCGTCGAGCTGCGCTATCGGTTGCCGCTCGCGGAGATCATCTTCGACTTCTTCGACCAGCTGAAATCGCGTTCGCGTGGCTACGCCTCGCTCGACTACGAACCGATCGGGTACCAGCCCGCGCAGCTCGTGAAGGTCGACATCCTGCTGCACGGGGAGCCGGTCGATGCGTTCAGCGCGATCGTGCACAAGGACAAGGCGCAGACCTACGGGCGGCAGATGACCGAGAAGCTGCGCCAGCTGATCCCCAGGCAGCTGTTCGACGTGCCGGTACAGGCGGCGATCGGCAGCCGCGTCATCGCGCGCGAGACGATCAAGGCGAA
>VAWS01000097.1 GCA_005884515.1 Actinomycetota bacterium | reverse complement strand
TCGATGCGCGGGAGGAGCAACAGGACGCTGCCATTGCGCTCTGCGGCGCCGACGGCATCTTTCGCTTCGGGGCTCTCCAGAGCGACCGTGACCACCATCTGCGGGAGGATCACGCCGCTCTCCAGCGGGAGCACCGGCAGTGTCTGGGTCTTGCTTTCAGTCGTCATCTGAGAGCCCTTCTTCTTTTGTAGTGGTTCAACGCTTTACCTCGGTGTTGTCAAACGGCTGCGCGGGAGGCTTTATGCCCGGGCGACGTGTCGGCGGCCCCTTGTAGAGTCGCCGCACGATGGCCGCGAATCAGCTGTCCGACGGCGAGCGCTTCTTGTCTCGGCGCGATCCCATCATGCGCGCGCTCATCAAGAAAGCCGGGCCGTCCGTGATCGGTCAGCGCCGGAACCGCACCAGCTTCGAATCGCTCGTGCGCGCGATCGTCTTCCAGCAGCTCGCCGGCGCAGCCGCCTCTGCGATCTACGGGCGCGTGGTCGCGCTCTTCCCCCGCGGCCGAGTCACTCCTGAAAACGTCTTGGCGACCTCGGAAGATTCCCTGCGAGGAGCAGGCCTCTCGGTGGCCAAGGTCGCGTCGATCCGGGACTTCGCGACGAAGGCCTTGGACGGGACGGTGCCCCTCCGGTCGCTCGGCCGCCTCCCCGACGACGAGATCGTCGCGCGCCTCGTGACCGTCCGCGGGATCGGCCGCTGGACGGCCGAGATGTTCCTGCTCTTTCAGCTCGGCCGCCGCGACGTCTGGCCGGTCGAGGACCTCGGTGTCCGCAACGGCTACCGGATCGCCTACGAGCTGCCGGCCATGCCCACCGCGAAGGAGCTGGGCCCCCTCGGCGACCCCTACCGGCCCGATCGCAGCTACGCGGCCTGGTACTGCTGGCAGGCCGTCCACATCGCGCGCGGCCAGATGGTCACGCCAGGAGACTGACCCCCACGCGCAGAACCCATACTTTGACCATTGTTGGGCATCTGCCGGGGCCCTACCATTGCTTCGGCGAAAACACGGGCGAACGGGGGTTCCACGATGGCCGAGGGCGAAGAGCCTTCATCCGAGCAGGCCGGCGGCGCGACGCCGCCGCAGCAGCCACCTGAGCTGGGCGTCCCGAGCTACGGCGGGCCGAGTCCCGGCGGCCAGGGAGCCGGCGCGCCTCCGACGGGGACGCCGCCTCCATCCAGCACGCCGCCGCCTGCCGGTCAGCCGTCACAGCCGGAGATCATCGAGGACTACTACCCGATGGTGCAGCCGGCGAAGCCCGCACCGCCGCCCCGCCAACGCCGCGGCTTGGGCATCTCGCGGATCGTCGCCATCGGCATCATCCTGCTGATCGGCCTCGGCTGGGTCGTGACGCAGGTTCGTCATGCGCACGCCACGGCGAACGACAAGGCGGCGTGCAGCTCCACGCTTGCGGCGCTCTCGACTCCCGCGACGATCCCGACCATGGTCCACGACCTGAACTTCAGCGACGACAAGACGCTGCTCGGCATCGCGGGCGATATGACGACCCACATCACGCAGCGCAACGTAACGGGGGTGATCGACGACCTCAACCGCGTGATCCATCGCTGCAACCAGATCTCGAGCGAGTTCAAGTCCGGATTCAAGAGCTTCTGCGATAGTCATCCGGGATCATGTAAGGAGACGTTCCACATCGGTCCGTTCTAGGAGGCACACGATGAGCTTCGTTTGGCGCCGCTCTCTTCCCTCGCTTGCCGGCCTTTCCGGGCTTGTGATCGGCATCGGTTTCGCCGCCGTCGGATTCCTGAACGCGCCGTTGTGGTTCCCGTTCGCATTCGCGATCGCGATCATGCTGGTGATGTACGGGGTCAACCCGCGGATCATCGAGTGGCTCGTCCCCGCGTCGATCATCGAGCGGACGGCCGGCGGATATGCGACCGATCATCCGCTCGGCCGCATCGTGGCAGAGCGCTGCCGCCAGGCCGGCGTGCCGCTGGTGAAGCTCGGCATCGTGGACGACGGCACCCCCAACGCGTTCACGTTCGGACACACGCGCGGCGACGCGCGCATCTGGGTCACGCGAGGGCTGCTCGAGCGGCTGGACGAACGCGAGCTGGACGCGGTCCTCACGCACGAGATCGGGCACGTGAAGAACCGCGACTTCATCGTCATGACGGTCGCCGCCGTGGTGCCGATGGTGCTGTACCTGATCTGGGTCGTCGGCCGTACCGGCCGCGATCAAGCGCGCTATGTGGCCATCGCCGCCTACATCGGGTGGATCATCTCGCGCTTCACGCTGCTCGCGCTCAGCCGCGCGCGCGAGTACGCGGCCGACCACTGGTCGTGCCAGGCCACCGGCGACGGCGATGCGTTGTGCTCGGCTCTGGTCAAGATCGCGTACGGGATGGGCAGCGTCGACGCAGTGCGCAAGAACGAAGCGATCGGGTTGGTCGCAAGTGGCAAGCGCCGCAAACGCCAGCGTGTCGACACGAAGTCGCTGCGGCTGCAGTCGATGAGTGCGATGGGCATCTTCGACCCGCGCGACGCCGTCGCCATGGAGACGGCGCTCGCCGCCGGCGTCGAGCCACAGCGCGCGATCGCGGCGTTGCGGTGGGACACGGTGAATCCGTGGGCGCCATGTACGTCGCCCCGTGGGCGATCCTGATCCCGCTGGTGCTCTTCGGCGCGTTCGCAAGCTCGCCGATGTCGATCGCGATCGCCCTGATCGCGGCGGGACTGCTGCTGGTCGTGAAACAAGGCATGCGATACCCGCGCAAGATCGAGAAGGTCGATCAGATCGCGTCGTTGGTCGAGCGGCTGGACGCAAGCCCCGTCGCAGGCATCGACGTCGAGATCAAGGGACGGATCGTCGGTCGCGGAACGCCCGGCTACGTGCTCTCGCCGGACATGGTCGTGCAAGACGAATCCGGCTTCGTCCCGGTGCTGTACGCGAACCGGATCCCGTTCGCCCGGACCTTCTTCGGCCTGTACCGCATCCACGACTTCATGGGCAGGGACGTCGTCGCGCGCGGCTGGTACCTGCGGAGACCGGGGCCGGTCGTCGAGCTGCGCGAGGTCAGAACGTCCGACGGGCACTTCGCGCGCGGCTACACATGGCTGTTCCGGTACATCGGCTCGTCGCTGGTGATCCTCGCGGGCTTCATCGTCCTGATCGCGAGCCTGAGGCACTAGCGCGCGCTTTCACGCACCAGCAGCGCGCGTGCATCACGCCCGGCGCACCGACGCTTTCTCGCGCGCGCGATGCCACACGCCGAGGCCGCTCGCAACGACGATCGTCCACATCGTCCCGAGTGCGGCACCACCCAGCACGTCGGTCAGCCAGTGCACGCGCAGGTACAGGCGGGAGAACCCGATCATGCCGACGAAGGTGACGGCGACCGTCCAGATGATCACCTTCCACTGCCACGATCGCGTTGCGCGCGCCAGCACGAGCGCCGCCGCGCAGTAGAAGGCCGCACCGATCGTGGCGCGAGCGCCAACCACCGCTTCAAGATGAACGCGAGCGCGATCAGCCCCGCGACGATCATGATGAACGGCGTGCTGCCGAAGACCGTGACCACCTTCATCGCGGTCGTGACGCCGCCTTCGGTGTGGCGCATCAGGAAATCGAGGAGCGGCTGGTCGAGATGGAACAGGTTCTGTCGTTGCGAGACGTCTTGCACCACCTTCCCGAAGCCGATGCCGATCAGCGTCACGCCGGCGAGTCCCGCCGTCAGCTCCAGCCCGAGTGCCTCGCGCGGCAGGAAACGGCGGCCGAGGAACTCCAGCGGCGCGCGGAACCATCGCAGCACCGGCCGCTGCATCATCCGGTTCCACCACGCGCGCAGCCGCTCGGGATTGCGCGCGATCCAACGCGCGATGATCACGATCAACACCACGGTCACGGTCAACGCGAGCAAGAGCGCGCCCGCGCGGCCGGCGACGTGTTGCACGCGCCGGTACTCGTTGCCGGCGAGGTAGCCGAGCAGCGTGAAGCCCGTACCCCAGATCGCGCCGCCGAGCGCGTTGTAGAGCAGGAAGCTCGGATACGGGATCTCTGCTATGCCCGCCATCCCTGGGACGAGGACGCGGAGCGCCGCAGTGAAACGTCCGAAGAACACGGCCTTGCCACCGTTCCGACGGAGGAACGCAGTCGCGCGCTCGCGATGGTCTTGCTTGACGAACCGCTTGAGCGGCCCGTCGAGGAGACGCGTTCCGTAGTGTTTGCCGACCTCGTAGCCGACCGAATCTCCGATGATCGCGCCGGCGACTGCCGCCGCGATCGCGCCGCCGAGGGAGATCCGGCCCTGGAACGCGAGCACGCCTCCGAGCAGCACCGCGATCTCGCCCGGGAAGATGAAGCCCAGGAAGACCGAAGATTCCAGCGCGGGCACGGCGAAGATGATCGCGTACGCGACCGCACCGTGCAGGTGAAGGATGCGCTCGATCATCGGTGATCCGATCCCGGGTTTCCGGTTGCACAGACGATAACCGGGCGGAAGAGCCTGGACCGGCTTTCTAGGTTTCTCGGAACCAGGCCGGCACGAAGACGGGAGAGACGATCGCCTGGGAGCCCCGGGACCTGCCTCGCTGCGCGGTCCGCCCGCCACCCGTCCCGAAATGCACGTCGCAGTACTCGTGCACGAGCCGGATCCTCCTCATCGCGAACGCCTGCGCGCGCGCGAGCGCCACGTCCGCCGGCACCGCGCGCGACCCGCATCGGTGGCGGCCGCACGCCCGCTCGATCGAATAGTGATTTTCCGCGGCCCCGGCGCCGTTCATCATCAGGACCCACAGCGTCCGGTACGGGCCACCGAGACTGAGCAACGCCGACTCCCGGTCGGCGGCCGCTTGGTACATCTCTTGCAGGTACGCTGCCTCGGACCTCTTCTGCGTCAAGGCGCCCGAACGAGTTGCCCTGGTCCCGTAGTCCAGCGCGCGCACGCTGCGGCACGCGGTCGCGGCGGTCTTCGCCGGCGCAGCCGACAGCGCGAACGCAAGCGAGACGCAGCCGACGAAGATCGCGGCCGCGCCGATGAGTGCCGCGCGCGCGCCCGTGCCGGGCACCCGTGTCCAGATCGCGCTCAGACCGAAGGCGCCCGCGAGCCCGAGGAACGGGATCGCCGGCAAGAAGTATCGGTAGTCGAACATCGTCGTCATCAGCGGCACGGCGAGCAGCACGATCGCGATGGCGACGATCAGGGCCGACTCCTTGCCTCCGGGCCGGCGCCACATCAGGAACGGTGCCGCCACTCCGAGCAGAAGAAGCACAGCGAAGATCGGACCGTCCGGGAACGTCATCGCCTGGTATCCGCGGACGAAGGAGGCGAGCCCCCCGGCGATCACCGGGGTGGAGTCGTCGTACAGCCGCACAGCGTCGCGCCACACGACCGGGTGGTCGAGCGCGGGCGGAAACCGCCACTGGTCGCCCGGCTCGTCGAGCCGCCCGGTGATGTGTCCGGGGCGGAAATAGTGGATGAAGTCGAGTGTTACCGTACCCGCGTATTCGACCGGCTCGCCGCTGATCGCGCGCAGCGCGAAGTCGCGGAGCATCGCGTTCTGCGTCAACCCTTTCCTCGGCGGAACGACGTGCGCCGGCGTGTTCCGCCCCCAGACGTAGTAATTGGCGTTCGGACGGTCGGACAAGGGAACCGCGTCGCAGAGCCCGAGCTCGTTCGGGGGGATGTTCAACCGCGTGCAGTCGGCGAAGGACTGCACCCGCCCGTAGAGGAAGAAGCCGTCGTCCGCCTCGACACCGTGACGCGCGGCCCCGAACCACAGGGCGTACCCGCCCATGATGACGGCGACCATGACTCCGAATGCGGCCAGGCGCGCCAACCCCACACGCCGGGCGAGTAGGAAGACGGCCGCCACGGGAAGGATCGCGAGCCCGACGGTGCGCGACAGCCCGGCGAGGCCGAGGAGCACACCGGCCCCCGCGCAGAAGACGATCGACGGCTTCTCGTCCCACAGGAGCAGCGCGACGGCGCCGACAACGAGGGCCTGAGTCAGCACCTCCGCCATCACGAAATGCTCGATGTTCAACTGGTAAGCGTCGAGCAGGATCGGCGCCGCCGCGAGTGTCGCCGCCCATCGAGGCAAGCGATGCCTACGCGCGAGCGCGTACACGAGGAAGCCGACCGCCAGTCCCATGAGGTGCTGGACGACGGTCAAGAACATCAAATTGTGTCCCCCCGGAGCCCACGAGAGCGCGCGGATGAATATCGGATAGACGAGCGGCCGTGTCGGATCCGGCTTCAACGTGTGCGACATCTTCAGGTAGAGATAGGAGTCGCCGTTGAAAAGCAGCGCGGGGCGATACGCGAGAGACACGATCAAACGGAGGACCGCAGCGGCACTGAAGACGACTGCGAATGCGGGGTTCTCTCGAACGAAGCGGACCGGAACGCGGAGCCGGCGGCGTCGGCGAAGAACGCCGATCTCGATCGTGTCGGCGAGGTCGTTCCGCTCCAGGGTCGCGGTGCTCAAAGGTTGAGGCGAAGCACGCTGAGGAAGAGGCTGCCGACCATCGTCTCGCTCCCGAGGATCATCGCCGTCAGGGACGGCTCGACGATCCGCAAGCTGTGGTGGAGGTCGAGCACGCCGAAGCTGTGCACGCTCCACCGGGCGAGCGCGTAGATCGATCCGCCGGCCCCTGCGACGAAGAGGCTCGCTCCGATCAGCATCCCGGTGCGAAGCCGCGCGAATCGGAACGCGCGCCGCATCCTCGGGGTCATCGGCATCCAGCCTTCCCTGACGGCGAGGACCTTCGCGAACAACGCGAACAACACCGCCTGGTAGCCGATGATGATCGCCCCCGCCGCGTACAGCAGTACCTGGGTGTCGAAGGTTGCCGCTCCGATGTGCTTCGGTCCGGTCATCAGGATCACGGAGCCGATCAGCCCGAGCGCCATGAGGACCACGCCCGGGATGAAGAAGAGCCAGCGAGGACTGTGCAGAAGCAGGAACCGGAGGTGCCGCCACCCGTCGGTGAAGCTGCGCAAGTGCGGCGGGCGGGTGCGGCCGGCAACCCGCAGCGTCGTCGGGACCTCCGTGATACGCATGTCCTTGAGCGATGCCTTCACGACGAGCTCGCTCGCGAACTCCATCCCCGGCGTCTTGAGGTCGAGCTCCATCGCCGCGTCGCGCCGGAAGCCGCGCAGTCCGCAGTGGAAGTCGTGTACCTGCGTCGAGAAGAACAGACGCCCGATGCCCGAGAGGACGGGGTTGCCGACGTACTTGTGCAGGAACGACATCGCGCCGGGATCGACTCCGCCGGAAAACCGATCACCCATCACGAGGTCGTATCCGTCGCGCAGCCGCTCGAGGAACGGATCGAGGTGGGAGAAGTCGTAGCTGTCGTCGGCGTCGCCCATGATTACGTCCTTGCCGCGCGCAGCTTCGCTCCCACCGCGCAAGGCAGCGCCGTACCCCTTCTCACCGACAGAGACGATGGTCGCCCCGGCGCGCGCGGCGAGCTCTCGCGACCCGTCGATGCTTCCGTTGTCGGCGACGATCACTTCACCGACGACGCCGAGCCGGTCGAGGCTCAGCAGCGCGGCGCGCACGCACGTCTCGACCGTCTCCGCCTCGTTGAGGCACGGCATCACGATCGACAGCTCGATCGGATTCGCGATCAGCTCTCGCAGGGCAGCGACGTCTTATCACCTCCGAACGGCTACCTGGGTTTCTTACCCATCCCCGCAAATCACCACAACACGGTTCATCCAGGTTTTACCGAACCGAAATCGTGCGCTTGCATGATTGACAGTGCGTCGGCTCGCTGATTCTCTTGTGTGTCTCATGCTGATGTCGATCACCGCCGCGGTGGTCCAGGCCGGCACGCGCGCGCCGAAGGCGCGCGCGTCCACCCCCGGCCCGCTCGTCACGATCGACCCGCGGGCTGCCCAGGTGATCCAAGGCTTCGGCGCCTCCGGCGCGTGGTGGCCGCACGACGTCGCTCGCTTCGCGCCCGCCGCGCGCGAGCAGATCGGCGATCTGTTGTTCACCGGCGCGGGCCTCGACCTCAGCATGTTCCGGTACGAGCTCGGCAGTGGCGGCGACGGCGTCACCAACACGGGGCGCACGCCCCAGTCCTTCGCGGTCCGGCCCGGCGTGTACGACTGGTCGCGCGGAGCCGACGACCTCCTCTTCCTCCGGCAAGCGAACGAACGTGGCGTTCCCGTTCTGGTCGGCTTCGTCGTGAGCCCGCCCCGCTTCTGGACCACCAACGGTCAGACGTGCGGCGGCTCGTTGAAGGCCGGGAGCGAGTCCGCTTTCGCCGACTACATCACCGACATCGTGACCCACCTGCACGACGATGACGGCATCACGCTCTCGTACGTGAGTCCGATGAACGAGCCGGACGCGGCGTTCGGCGTGTGCCGGCAGGAAGGCGCCGCCGTTCCGCCCGCGCAGCGCGCGCGCGTGGTCGCCGCGCTCGCCGGCCGGCTCGCCGTGCGCGCGCCCTACACCAGCGTGGTCGCCGACGAGTCGTCGCTCGTCAAGAGCCAGCTGATCCCGAACCTCGGCACGTGGCTCACCCGCGCGAACGCGCCGCAGGTGGGCGCGATCGCGACGCACCTGTACGACTACCCCACCGACGACACGCTCGCGCAGGCCGCCACGATCGCCGGGCGACTCGACCGTCCGCTCTGGACGTCGGAGATCTGCTGCTACGACGGGACCGGTTTCGGGGCCGGCTACGACCCGACGATGACCAATGGGCTTTGGCTCGCCGACACGATGTGGCGCGCGCTCGTGCCCGGCCGGCAGTCTGCGTTCACGTGGTGGACGGCACTTTCGTCGTCGATCGGCTGCAACGTCGCGACGTTCCCGTCGTGCGCGGCGGCACCGAACAAGGATGGATGGAACGACGGCCTGCTCTACTACGACCCGAACTTCCGAGCCGACGGCAACCAAGCCGTCTCGTTCACGAAGCGGTTCTGGGTCGTCGCCAACTTCAGCCGCTTCGTCCGGCCCGGCGCCGTCCGGCACGACGTGACCGGCGTTCCCCGCGGTGTGCGCGCGCTGGCGTTCTCGAGCCCACACGGCTGGATCGTCATCGCGATCAACGACCGGAACGTCACATCGTCGTTCGACGTTCGCATCCCGTCGAGCAGCCGGTTCTCACTGCAGACCTACCGCACATCGACGCTCGAGGATCTCGCGCAGGTCCATTCCGCGCGATGGGATCGCGCGCACCACGTGATCGTCGCGACCCTACCGCCCCGAAGCGTTACGACGTTCGAGCTCGTCGGACGGTGACGGCGCATCCGGCAGCCGCTCGAAAACGAACAGGTGGTTGAGACCGAGCTGGAACCGTCGCGCGCGCCGCAGCCGTAGCGCGCGCGTCGAGAACACCGCGGGCGTGGTCGTCGCTTCGAAGCCGTGGTGCTCGTGCAAGGCCATCCCGTGGATCAACCGCAACCGCTCCAGCACGTGCAGGATGCGGTCGACCGCCGGGGACGGAACGGTGGCGATAAAGACACCGCCCGGTTCCAGATACTCGATGCACGCGTCTCGGAACGGGCCCAGCGCGTCATCGGGGATGTGCTCGAGGACCGCGAGTGCGGTGATGACGTCGAACCGTTCGGGCGGCACGTCGTCGGGGAAACGGCCGCCGATCACGCGCCAGCGCCGGTCGGCGTGCGCGCGCGCCGCCGGGTCGATGCCGATCCCCATGCCTAAGCGATCGCCGAGGTACCGGAACAACGCCCCGTCGTCGGATCCGACGTCCAGGACGCGCGCGCCCGGCGGGATGAACCGTTTCGCCTTCCCGAACCGCCAGCGCTGGAGGAACCGGTCTATCTTCGTCATCGCACTTCCCCTACCCCATTCGGGGGTTCCACCCACTCTCAAGAAGAAACAAAACTTTGCCCGAACGGTCGTATGTCCGAGCAGCCGCGCGCGGCTTATCGTGGGCGCATGAGCCCAGCTGCACTGGCCAGGCTGTCTTTCACTGCGGCCGCGACCTGCATCGCGACGGCCATCATCTTCATCCTGGCCCCCGCGTCAGGGTATGTCGGCCCGCCTCGGGGCCTCGTCCTGGCCGCGGGCCTGGTGGGCGGGATCTCCCTGGCCGTAGCCGGCCGCTGGCAACAGATCGCCGCCGAAGGCGCGCGCAGCTTGCCGCTCGCGACGCTGACCACCCTCGCCGGCGTCTACTTGCTGACGAACGTCGGCAGCCTCTCGTTCACGAACCTCGGCGCGTGGCGGATCTCGTTCATCGTCGGCATCGTCGCCGGCGCCGGGCTGTTCGCGGCGGCTGCGCGCGCGCTGTTGAAAGACCAGCGCTCAACGCAACGCGCCTGACGGCTCGCTCACGCCACGTGCGCGCGCGCGCGCTCAACGAGCATCCGGTTCAGCAGGTTGTCGACCAGACGTCGCAGCCGCGGATCGACCGAGATCGATGGGTGGATCGGGACTTCGGCATCGCGCGGCATCCGCAACCACGGATCATCACAACCAGGGCCCAGCCCGCAGTCGAACCAGATGCTTCCCGCGTCGAACACGATCGCACCGGACGCAGCGACGTATAGCGTCGAGGAGGGGAACCCGCACGTGGTCCGGCCGCGCGCGATCAGCTGCACGTGATCCGGAGCCGGGAACGCCGGATAGAACGCGTCGTACTCGTATCCGAAGAGCAATCGCACGACGCTCCCGCGCGTGAAACCGGTGCGAGCGAAGAGCCACGCGGGCGATCGCGTCGGAACCCAGTCGGCCGTCCGCTGCGGGCACGCTTGATGCATCTCGCCCAACACCGCCTGCTCCGGATCGTCGAGCGTCGCGGCTCGGTAGTCGCCGGTTGCCATCTTCGGATCGGTGGTCGCCAGCGGATCCTCACGCGCCCACTTGTACATAACCTCGACCCGGTCACCGTCCTCGAATCGGATGTGCCGGAACATATCGTTCCCCCCGAGGAACATCAGGTTCACCCCTTCGGCGCGCGCTCGGGTAAGCCCGTCCCGCATGTTCGTCGAGTAGTACTCGTCGTGACCGGCAGCGATGAAGATCCGCCTGCGCCGGAGAGAGTCCAGACCCTTGTCGAGATCAACGTCGGTGCCGTACGCGACGTCCTCACCCTGTGATTCGAGCCAATAGATCAGCGGATACTCGAAGTCGAAGATCTGTCCCGCGCCCGGCCACTCGTACGGCCGGTCGAACGTGACGGCGCGCGAGCGATCTGCGGTCGCGTGCGGAAAGCGAACCCCGATGCGCTTGTAGAGGGACGCTCCGCCCCAGCTGTTGTACGCCTGCCACGTGTTCACGCTGACCTGGACCAGGGTCGGCCGCCAGCCACAGGTCACGGTGTTCCGGGGGCCCCGGATGAGGCACGGCGGCTGCGGCTGGGCCCGGAACTGCGGCAGCTTGGCGATCAAGCGGCCGCCGGTGCCGTGGTACCAGCCGAGCCGGTAGACATCGCCGGTGAACGGGTGGACCGAGCCGACCGACAGCGTGAGCGGATCCCCGGCAGCGACGCTGCTCGCCCAGGCATAGCCGTCGATCGACCCGGGGCGTTTGACATCCAGCCGCCAGTCCCGGGTGCCGGCCAGATCGTTCTCGCGCGCGATGGTCGGCGGTGTGGGGCGCGCGAACGCAACCGGCGGCTTCGCGTGAGGAGCAGCAGGATGATGGAGGACCGCGGTCGTGCTGGTGCACGCGACGAGCGCCGTGAGCGTCGCGAAGCATGCAGCTTTCGTGCGAAGGGAGGACATGTGTGCGTGGAAGGTGTGCCACAGGACGCGCTCCGTCGCTACTCCCTGCGAACATCCCGAACCCGCAGCCTGCGGAAACGCAGAGGTTAAAGGTTCGTAGCCGTGGCGGGATAGGTTTCTCGAGCTTCCTCTCGGCCACGAGAAAAGCCCAGGCCGCCTGGTCCTGGGCTTTCTCTCTTGTAGCGGGGGCAGGATTTGAACCTGCGACCTCTGGGTTATGAGCCCAGCGAGCTACCGAACTGCTCCACCCCGCGTCGCGAATGACGATGCTAGCAGCCGCCCACGCGGCCTTCCACACGCTTCTCTAGGACGGGCTTGGGCTGGGGCTCGGCGTAGCCCCTGCAGCCTTCGCTGCGTCGTCCAGCGCCTTCCGCATCGCGGCGATGTCCCTGCCGTACGCCGCGAAGTCCCCGTTCCGTAGGTCGTCCTGCGCGCGCTGGTCGGCCGCGACGGCGTCCGCGATCAAGTCCTTCACGGACTTGCCGTTGGGCGCCGTGCCTTCGATGGCGCTCGGGGGCGCAGTACCGAAGATCGCGCCCAATGCTTGCGTCAGAGTGTCGCCCATCTTCACGTCCCCGCCCGACACGGCGACTACGCGTTTCAACTCGGGGAACGTCGCTCCTTGGCCGGTCAGGTAGAGCGGTTGGACGTACAGCAACGAACCCGCCATGGGGATCACCAAGAGGTTCCCGTAGGTCACCTTCGAGTTCTGCTGGTTCCACAGCGATATCTGCTGGCTGACGAGCGGGTCCTGGTTGATCCGGCCCTGGATCTGTTGGGGCCCGAAGAGCGCGTCGCTGTTCGGGAAGCGGTACGTGACGAGCTGGCCGTAATCGGCCGGATCCGAGTGCGCGACCATGTACGCGGTCATGTTCTGACGGTTGTTCGGCGTGAACGGCCGCACCAGCGCGAAGTCGAGACCACTCGAGTCCGGCAGCTTCATGAGCACGTAGTACGGCGGTACCGGAGGCTGCGACCCGAGGTTGTTCGCGCTCGCGGTCGGGTCGTTCGCAACGGACCACGCGTCCTCTTTCGCATAGAAGTCGCCCGGATCGGTGATGTGGTACGTCGAGTAACGGTCGGTCTGCAGGCTGAACAGACCCTCCGGATAACGCACGTGCTGCAGGAGTGCCGGCGACATAGCCGACTTGGGCTTGAAGATGTCGGGGAACACTTTCATCCACGACTGCAGGATCGGGTCGGTCGGATCCCACGCGTAGGCCGTGACGGTGCCGTTCTTTGCATCGACCGTGACTTTGACGGAGTTACGGATGTAGTTCCCGCTTCCGCCGACGAGAGTGTTGGACGTGGAGTTGAAATTGATGCGCTGCGAGTAGGGATACATACTCGTCGTCGTGTAGCCGTCGACGATCCACTGAAGGCGGCCGTCGACAACGGCGATGTATGGGTCACCGTCGAGGGAGATGAAAGGCAAGACCCGTTGAACCCTGTCGGTAATCGTGCGCCGGAACATGATCCGAGAATCGGGTGTGATCGCGCTGCTGATGAGAAGGTTGACGTCCTTGAAGCGCCAGGCGAACGCAAGTCGCTTGAAGAAATTGCTTAGTTTGATGCCGCCGGTGCCGTCGTAGGTGTACGCGGTATACGAGGTCCCGCTCGGGTAGTCCAACTCTTGCTGTTTGGTGTCCACCACGACGAAATTGGTCTGTTGCTGCTCTCCGTAGTAGATCCGCGGTTCGGTGATCGCAGGTCCACCATCGGTCGATTTCGGCGGGATGTTCTGGATGATGAAGTCCGCTTGACCCTCACCAGTAACGCGGTCCACGCGACTCGCGACGACACCATAGCCGTGCGTGTACACCAAGTGGGTGTTCAACCAGGTCTGGGCACCCTGCGAAAGGCCTGCAGGGTAGATCTCTCGGGCTGCGATCATCACTTGCCGCTCGCCGCTCGCGAAATGGTAGCGGTCGACGTCCGCGGTACCGAAGAATTCGTAGTACTGCTTGATGCGCTGAAGGCTGACGTACTGGTTAATGAGCACAGCCGGATCCCATAGCCGCACGTTCTGGATGGTCGCTTGGTTCGCTTGGACGTCCGAGGCTTTAAGGTCGGCCAGGCCCGAGTATGGGATCACGCGTGTGTCCTGCAGGTCGAATGCGGTCCGAGTCGCGTCGATGTTCCTCTTGATGTACGGGCTCTCTTTGATGCGCTCGTTCGGCGTCACGCTCAAGCGCTGGACCGCTGCCGGCCAGATGCCGCCCGCGACGATCGACGTCAGGATCAGCAGCCCGATCCCCCCGATGGGCAGTAGCCAGTTCTTGAAGCGCGCGTTCACGAAGAACAGCACGCTGATCACGATCGCGATGATCATCAACAGCTTGAGGGCCGGCAGCTGCGCGTGAACATCGGTATACGAGGCTCCCGTGACTACACCGCGCTGTGAATACAGCAGGTTGAACTGGTCGAGGCGGTAGCCCCATGCCTTCAGCAAGACGATCAGGCCGAGCAGGACGGACAGGTGCGCGCGCACCTCGGGAGCCACTCGCTCGCCCCGCTGTTGCGGCCTGATCCCGCCCATGAAGTAGTGGCCGGCTGCTGCGATCAGCGTGATGATCACGAGGCTCGAGAACGCCCACGTGAAGACGAAGCGCTCGAACGGCAACTTGAAGACGTAGAAGCCCAGGTCCTTGTGGAAGATCGGATCAACACTGCCGAACTTGGATGGGTGCCGGAACAGTAGGTACTGCTGCCACTTCACGGTTGCACCGCTGCCGGCGAACAGGCCGAACACGATCGCCGCGATGATCACGCCCCACTTCATGAACGGTTGCAGCGTCGCGCGATACCGCTCGAGGATCTGATCGGGAACCGAGAACATGCGCGCCGGGTTCGTGATCTTGCGAACGATCCACAGGTTCAGCGGCATCAGCGCCGCGAACAGCACTCCGAACGCGAACCCGAGTTCGACGCGCGTCGCCACCGACCGCCAGAAGACCATCTGGTAGCCGGTCTCGTCGAACCAAAGAACCTCGGTGTAGAAGGTCGAAAGGAGACCGAGAACGACGATGATGGCGACGACAATCGCGGCGGTGATGATGATGACTCTGCGGCGCGCGCGACTCAGACGATTTCGGGGGATCCTGATCACGGCGGCAAAGCCTACCAGCGGGTAACGGGCACTGCGCTGACCGTTGGTACGGCCTTCGCTCTCAGCGAAGTCCCAGGCACGTCGCGCTCAGCAGATGATCGGCGGGATCAAGCAGCTCTTCGTCGGCGACGGACGTGGCGAAGGACTCGGCGACGGCCTGGGCGACCTGCTCGGTGTCGGCTTCGTTGAGGGTGTCGGCTGGGTGGACGGCGTTGTGCTGGGCGTCGCCGTCGGCGTCTGCGTCGGTTGTATCGCGCCGCTCGGGCTGTGGATGTCGCCCGAGCGCAGCGCGATGGCCCGCGTGACGGCGTCCTCAAAGGCCTGCTCGCCGTTCTCGCCCAAGTACTCGTGCGCGAGCAGCCCCCAGGTTGCGCCTTCGTCGAGGAGCGCCAGCAGTGTCCCCAAGTACGTCGCTGCGCTCCCGTTGCGCGCGCGCTGCTCGAGCAGCAAGGAGAAGACGGTTCCGATCAGGATGTCGCCGCTCCCCGTGTTTTGGAAGTAGGGCGTGATAAAGCCGAGGTCCCGGCCGGGTGCGATCTTCGTGATCTCTTTCCAGTTGCGCATCGTCGCGCCGAACTGCTGTTGGTACCCACTGCTTTGTCCGTCGAGTGTCTTGTCGAGATCGATGACGTCGAGCAGGAACTCCTTGTCCCAGAAGTCGTTCTTATCGATGGTGAGCGGTGTCGCCGTCCGCGGGAGCGCGCGCGCGGCCACCACGCCCTCGCGCAGCGTCGGGATCGGCAGGCTCCCGGTCAGCGACGTGATCGTCGCTTCGCCGGTGTACACGCCGACGCGGATCGCGACGCGGCGATCGAAGCGAAAGATCGGTGCTTCGACACCGGCCGACGGCGTCGGCTGTGCAGTCACGCCCTGCGAGGAGACCGAGATCGGCGCTTGCTTGTCGCCTTTGATCAGCACGTCGCCGGCGAACAGGGCGACGTTGCCCGCATCGACCACCTTGAGCTCGCCCACCTGGTTTTGGTACGGACGCATCTCGACGGTGCTAAGTGTTCCGCGTTTCAGCTGGACGTCGCCCCGCGGCGGAACCTGGACGGTCGCGCCCGATGGAACGTGCATCCCCACCTTGAGCGTGTACCACGTTTGCTGCGTGCCGTTCCGAGCTTGAACCGCGCCGATGATCCGACCGACGACGAGCGCCGTCGTATCCCCCGGCGACTTACCCCCGATGCACGCGCCCGCCCCCACGGCCAGCACAAGCGCGCCGGCCAGCGGCTTGAGACGCGCGCGGTTCATCTGGACTTGCGCGCGCGCTTCGTGACCTCGGTGATCCGGCCCGCCGTAGCCGCGGGAAGGACGAGGCTGAACGAGCTCCCCTTCCCCGGCTGGCTCTCCACGATCACGTCGCCTCCGTGCACAGAGGCTATCCGTTTCACGTACGCAAGGCCGAGCCCGAGACCGCCGAAGCTGCGCGTCTCGGATCCGTCTCCTTGCCGGAAGTCCTGGAACAGGTCCGGCATCTGCTCGGGCTCGATGCCGATGCCGTGGTCGCGCACAGTGATGCGAACCCTCGAGTTGCGTGCGCTGCGTGAGCCGTTCGCGTACGGCTCGGCGCTGATCTCGATCTGCCCGCCGTCGGGCGAGAACTTGACGGCGTTGTCCACCAGCTCGTCCAACGACCGTCCGAGCAGCTTCGGGTCGCCCATGATCGCCGGCACATCGGGCCCGATCTTGCGAACGAAACGGTGCTCGCCGTCGCGCTGGCGCCACTTGTCCGTGAGCCGCGCGACCAGGTCCTTGACCGGGACCGGCTCGACGCGCGGCTTCAGCCGCCCCGCTTCCATCGCGGCGAAGTCGACGAGGATCTCGACGACGCGCTCCAGCCGCTCGGTCGACTGCAGGATCCCGGCGAGGAAGGACTCTTCCTTCGCGCGCGGGAACTTCTTGCGGCTCATCATCTCGGCGTAGCCCTTGATCGGCGTGATCGGCGTGCGCAGCTCGTGCGACACGTTCGCGAGGAACTCGCTCTTCATCCGCTCGGCTTCGTGCTCGCGGCTGACGTCGCGCAGGACGACGACGCGTCCGACCGGCTCACCGCTCGAATCGACCAGCGGTGCCGCCGTCATCGCGACGGCGAGCTGCGAGCCGTCCGCGCGCGATAGCGTGCCCTCCGTCGCACCGCCGATCATCGCTGCCTCCGCGAGCGTGCGGCCGGTGACCGCCTGGCCGCGCATCACGTCGGCGATCGGCTGGCGCACGACCGTTTGCGCCCGCCGGCGCAAGATCTCCTCTGCCGCTCGGTTGAACGTCACAACCGTGCCCGCGACGTCGGTGGCGATCAGGGCGTCCCCCAGTGCGCGCGGTGAGCTGCCCCGCGCGCAGCTGGCGCGCGGCGGACGTCAGGGATCGGATCGGTTTCGTCACGCGGCCGCCGGACAGCCAGGCGAGCAGCGCGGCGATCAGCACAACGGCAAGCGTGATCAGGAACAGCGTCCGCGTGATGTTCCGCTGCGCGTCGGCGAGCGTCGTGCTCTTGCGCGAAAGCCCGAGCAGCCCGATCACCGTGCCGTCGTTCGCCTTCACCGGGACGAACGCGCTGACGTACTGGCTCCCGCCGATGGTCACGATCCGCTGGAGCGGCGTGCCAATCTCGCGCGCAGACGCGAAATCGATATGGCTGAACGCCTGCGACACCGTCGCCGCCGACCGGAACGTCGTGCTCGAAACTTGATCGCCGACCAGGATCGTCGCGTCCGCGACGGTGTCCTGGCGCACGAGGAGCAAGAACGACCGGTCGATGCGGTACCCGACGACGACGACCCCGATTACGCGCCCCGCCTGCTTCGCGGGAGAGGCCGCCACGACGAGGATCTGCGACTGCACCGGGCTCTTGCCGCTTGCGAACGAAACAGACAGCGCGGTTTGTCCCGGGAACCCTTGGCGTGCCTGCTGAACGACGCCTTGCCCGACGATCCCGATGCTTTCGGAGACCGGGAGGTCGCGCGCGGCCCGCCCCGGCACGTTCTCTTTCGCCGACAGCGCTTTCCCGTTGTGGTCGACGAGCATCACGAAGTCGAGCGGAAGCAGCTTGAAGATGCCGCTGAGATCCAAACGCTGCTCCTTCTGCAACGCATCGACCACGGCGCTGCTGCTCGCCGTGATCTGCGCGGGCACCAGCGCGCCTTCACCGAGGTTCTGGATGGACGCCTCGCGCGCGCTCCCCGCTTCGAGCAGCCGGTTGAGCTCGTTCGTCTGCAGCGTGTTCCCGATGACGACGTTCAGCGCGGCGCTTACGATCAGCACGGCGATCGTCAGCACGGCCACGAAGGCTGCGACGAATCGCAGCCGCACGCTCTGCACGATCGACGTCCACAGCCACCGCGCGAGCAGCAAGGCACCGAGCGCGCGCATGCAGTGCGCGAAGATGAGGAGCGCGCCCGTCCCCGGGGTGCTGAGAGCCGTCGTCGCTTCGGCAATGGCGAACGCGCCGAACGCGGAGGTGAACGCGAGCGTGGTCCAGACGCAGCGATGATCGGTTCGAGCGGCGCGCGCTCGAGCGCAACGGCGGGGCGCGCGGTGAACGCGAGCATCCCGAACGCGACGGCGCGCAGCGCGATCACCGTCGTGTTTGCGTCCGCCTGCCGGATCAGCGCGCCGTGGATGAACTGCGCCGCGGCGAGGGTCAGGAACCCGAGCGCTTGCCCGACGGCCCATCGTCCGGCCCCGTTGCGGCGGGCTCGGAGCGCGTCGAAAGCTCCACCGAGAGCCACGACGAGAACCAGGAACTCAACGGCGAAGTGGAAGGGCGCTCCGTATTGACCCTCCATAGAACCGGGAAGTATATCGTGGCGAAGTGCCCGATTTGACCCCCTGACCAGGGCATTTGACCCTAAATGACTACTCGGATGGTTCCGAATAACTAACCGAGGGCCCGTATCCAGCCCGAAAGCAGTAGCGCTATATTCGGCGAGCGGACGAGGGAGGCATCGCGTGCTGAAAAACATCAAGACACGAGCAGTGTGGATGGCGATCGGGATCGTGCTGGGCGGCGGGGCGCTGTCGTATGCGGGAGTTGCAGCCACCGCGTCCCACTCACCGAACCCGCACGCGAACCCGAAAGCGTCCATCCACGCAAGTGCGGAGCCGACCGAGTCCGAGTCGCCCGAACCCTCGGAGTCGCCGGAACCGAAGAGCACGGACCATCCGTTGAACCACGGCTTCTACGTCTCGCAAGCAGCGGCGTGCCAGAACGTCAACGACACCGTCAACCACATCACGTTCACCGCGCCGGCCGACTGCGCGACGAACGGCCAGGCGCACGGCCAATACGTCAGCTCGGTCGCACGTTCGGACGCCGGAAAGGGTCCGCACGGCAACGGGCACGCCAACAGCAAACCCTGATAGACCACCAGCGGAGCTTCCCTCTCCAGCTGGGACTTCGAGCCGGACGATGAGTCCGGCTCGATGCGTTCCTAGGACGCTTTCGCGAGCGGCGGGAGCGCCTTCAATACCTTGAGCGCTTCCGCGAACGTGCGCACGCCGATCACTTTCATCGATTTCGGTGCGACCTTGCGCGCGGCCGCGGCTTGATCGAACGGCGCGAGGAAGATATCGGCGCCGTGCGCGCTCGCCGTACGGACCTTCTCTTCGATCCCGCCGATGTCGCCGATCACCGCCTGGCCGTTGCTCAGCAGCGTGATCGTGCCGGTCCCCGCGATGATGTGTCCGCCGGTGAGATCCTGCGGCGTGAAGGTGTCGTAGATGGAAAGCGCAATGATCATGCCGCCGGAGGGCCCGACGATGTTCTCTGTGTCGACGTCGAGGGTGCGCGGCAGACGGAACGCCGTCTCGAGGTTGACCCCGACGAGAGCGTGTCGCTTCCCCTTCACGGGAGCCGACGCGGCCGTCTTCAGCCTCACGGTTCTCGTGGACCTGCCCCGCACGAATCCGATCGTTACCGTGCTACCGATCTTGTGCTTCTGCAGGAGCACGATCGCGCCCTCGGGATCCTTCACCTTGACGCCGTCGATCGAGACGATGAGGTCCTGCGCGCGCAGCTTTCCGAACGCGGGCAGCCCCTCAACGACCGACAGGATGCGCGCGCCGGCCACGGGAGTGACGTTCAGCCCGAGCGCTTGGAACGCGGCAACTTCCGCCTGGTACTTGCTGTCGTCCATCTCCAGCTGGTTCTCGATCTCGACCTCGCGGCTCGTCTGGCCCCCCAGAACGGCTTGCTCGGGGATCAAGGTGACGTTGGGATCGACCCACGCCAGCACCGCGTCCCAGACGTTGACGGTGTTGATCGACTCCGACACGGTCGTGAGGAGGAGCCTCCCCTTGGACGGGTACGTCTTCGCGCCCCCGCGCGCCTGGATCAAGTCGAGCACGTCGACCGACGGGCCGGGACCGACGCTGTAGTACGGGAGATGGATGAAATAGCCGGCCGGCGCGATGACCGCCACGACGAAGGCTAGGATCACGAGCCACGCCGGGGCCCACGAGAAGACGCGGCGGAACCCGGATCGGGGGGGCTCAAACGGGCTGCCCGGCCGGCCGGATCGCGTTTGACCCGCGACCGGCGTGGCGAAGAAATCATCTGGCCCGGCGTTGGGCGGCAAGCCGAGTTCGGGAGGGTCGCTCGATGGGGTCAAACGAAATCCTTACAGACGCGGGAGGCGGCTCGTGCAAGGATATGACATCACACTGAGCTTCGTTGGCTCGTTGACTGACTGATGCTTGTCGCCATCCTCGCCCTCGTCGTCGTGGCCGCCACCGCCGCGGTCGTGATCCGCGACGCCCATCCCCGGCCGCCGAAGGCGATCCCGGCGGTCCCCGAGGCCGCCGTCGAGACCGCGCCCGAGCCGGAGCTCGCGGACCCTCCGACCCAGGCCGTCGATATGACCCAGCTCACCGCGATGGACGAGTCCGACCTCGACGCGCCGACGCAGTCGATGCCGATGCCGGTTGCGTTCGGCGGGCAAGCCGCCGCCCTGCTCCCCTATCCGGCGGCTCCCCAGCCGATCCCCGCCGTCGAGCCGGCGGCCCCGCCGGCCGCGTTCGTTCCGGCCGGGGTTCCGCATCTGCAACCCGATCCCGACCGGTTCATCCAAACCGAGATCGTGATCGAAGACCCCGCGCGCGAGCACAGCGCGGCGGTCACGAAGCTCGTGCTCGGCGTTGCCGTATCGGGGACGGCCATGGGCTTGCTGATCGTCGGCGCGGGACGCGGGATCGCGTCCCTGTTCCACATCTTCCTGGGCTAGGTCTTCCGAGCGGTTCCCAGCGCGCGCAGCGCGTGCCCGATGATCAAGACCCCGATGAGGCCGGCCGCGAGCGTCACCGCCACGCCGCGTTTCGATCCGGGTATGTCGAGCGGCCCTGCGGCGGTCACCGTCGGAACCTTCGGCGGTCGCGAGGACGATACGTGCGACGGCACCGCGCGCGCCGACCCGGCCACCTTCACGCGGCTCGTGCTCGGTTGCGGACGCGACCCGCGCGTCGTGCTCTTCGGCGCGGGGACGGTGCGGGCACCGACCGCGCGTGCGGCGTTCAGGATCCCGTAGCCGCTGATATCGTCGCGGCCCTTCACGCCGAAGTCGTCGGCGGTTTGCTCGATGCGCGCGACCGCTGCCGCGTTGTCGTAGCCGCGCGCGCCCAGTAGCGCAGCAACGCCCGAGACGAACGCGACCGACATCGACGTCCCGCAGCCGCCGCCGTAGCTCGACCGCTTCGTATTCGGGTTCCACCACGTGCTCACGATGGACTGATCTTGCGTGCGCTCGAGCCGCCCGTCGATGAGTTACCGGCTGCCACGACGACGACCGCACCGGCTCTCGCCGCGGCCTTGATCGCAGCGTCCACCGCCGGCGAACGCAACAGCGGTGCGTTGTTCGCTCCGGTCTCTTGCGCGAGCGAAAGGTTCACGACGGTCGCGCCGTGTTGCACGGCCCACGTGATGCCCGCGGACACCGCGGTCGACGAGCCAGACCCGTCCGATCCCAGCACGCGGACCGGCATGATCTTCGCGCGCGGCGCGACCGATGCGACGCCGACCGAGTTCCCGGTGAGCGCCGCGATGATGCCGGCGATCAACGTGCCGTGCCCATTCTCGTCGAACGGCTGGGCGTCGTTGTCGACGAAGTCGTACCCGGGAACGAGTTGTCCTTGTAGGTCTGGGTGCGCGGAGTCGACGCCGGTATCGATCACGGCCACGATCTGGCCGGCGCCGCGGCTGACCGCCCACGCCGTCGGTCCCCCGATCCGCACGAGCCCCCACTGCAGCGGGTAGTACGGATCATTGACAGCGGCGGCGGCAACGGCGGGGACCAGAAGGCAAAGGAGAACCACCCCAACGGCCGCCCGTCGCATCACGCCTACTGTAACGAGCGGGGTTCCCGAAGGTTCGTATCCGTCCGGGTCAGCTGAGCAAGACGCCGTGCTCTTTCAAGGTCTTGATCGAGTCGAGCGCTCGCCCCGCGCCCAGGCACACCGTCTCGAGCGGCCGCTCGGCCAGATGGACGGGGATCGTCGTCTCCGCCGTCAGGCGCGCGCCCATCCCGCGGAGCAAGCCTCCCCCGCCGGTCAGGTGCATCCCGCGCTCGATCACGTCGTGCGCGAGCTCCGGCGGCGTATCGGCAAGCGCGCCCCGGACGGCCTCGGAGACCTGCCCGACGGCTTCCTCGCACGCCGCGCGCATCTCGTCGGCCGACACCGTCACGGTCTTCGGGCTCCCGGTCGCGAGGTCCCGCCCATGGACCTCGGCCTTCGGCTCGTCCTCGGTCGGGTACGCCGAACCGATCTCTTTCTTGATCGCTTCGGCCGTCCGCTCGCCGACGGCCAGCCCGTACTCCCGGCGCAGGAAGCGCTGGACCGCGTCGTCGAGGTCGAACCCTCCGACCCGGACCGCGCGCGACGCGACCACGCCGCCCATCGTGACGACGGCGACCTCGGTCGTCCCGCCGCCGATGTCGATCACGCAGTTCCCGCTCGGCTGGTCGATCGGAAGGCCGGCACCGATCGCGGCCGCCATCGGCTCTTCGATTAGATGCACGGTGCGCGCGCCGGCCGACAGCGTCGCCTCCTCGACCGCGCGCCGCTCCACCGTCGTGATCGCGCTCGAGACGCACACGAGCGCGCGCGGATGCATGAAGCGGCTGAGACCGACCTTGCCGAGCACGAGCTTCATCAGCCGCTCGGTGACGTCGAAATCGGTGATCGCGCCGTGCCGCATCGGTCGCACGGCGACGACGTGACCGGGCGCGCTCCCGATCATGTCCCACGCTTCGTTCCCCATCGCGAGCACGTCACCAGTCCGCTCGTTCATCGCGACGACCGTCGGCTCGTTCAGGACGATGCCTCGGCCGCGGACGAACACGAGCGTGTTCGCGGTGCCGAGGTCGATCGCGATGTCGCGCGCCATCAGAAGGATGGCAGGATAGCGACCAGCCCTCACACCGGCCAGCGGGCCGCGTTGCCGTTCGGTTCTTCCACCGATACGCTGACTTCATGCCTTCCGTGAAAACGCGCGAGCTCGACCAGATCGACAAGGAACTGCTGAACCTGATCCAGGTCGCGTTCCCGCTCGAGCCGCGACCGTTCGCGTTCCTCGGCGACAAGCTGGGGATCGGCGAGGACGACGTCATCGGGCGGCTTGCGGCCTTGAAGCAGGACAAGATCATCCGGCAGATCTCGATGATCTTCGACACGCGCGCGCTCGGCTACAAGTCGTCGCTGATCGCGTCGCGCGCGCCCGAGGGACGCGTCGACGAAGTCGCCGACGTGATCAGCGAGCACCCCGGCGTCTCGCACAACTACCGGCGCAACCACGAGTTCAACATCTGGTGGACGATCGCGGTCCCGCCAGAGTCGTCGCTCGAAGACCACGTCCAAGCCGTGCACGACCTCGCCGGCGCGGAGTCCACCCGCATCATGCAGACGATCAAGATGTTCAAGATCGGCGTCGACCTCGACATGACCGGCAAGCGCCCGATGGACGCGAAGACGACGCTCCCCGCCTACTCGGCCCCGAAGCACGCACCGGGCCGCCTCCAGCCGCTCGAGATCGCGGCGCTTCGCGAGCTGCAGGAAGACATCGCGCTCGAGCCGGCGCCGTACGCGGCGATGGCCGCGCGCGTCGGCATCGACGAAGCGCAGATCCTCCAGATGGCGAACGCGTTCATCGACGACGGCCTGGCGCGACGCTTCGCAGCCGTCATGCACCACCGTCAGGCCGGCTTCGTCGCGAACGCGATGAGCGTGTGGCAGGTGCCGGAGGACCGCATCGAAGAGGTCGGCTACCAGATGGCCGGCTTCGCCGCGGTCAGCCACTGCTACCAGCGGCCGACGTATCCGGACTGGCCGTACAACCTCTTCGGGATGCTGCACGCGCGCACCAAGGACGAGTGCGAGGTCGCCGCGCACGCGATCGAAGACCAGACCGGCATCCACGAGCGCCGCATGCTCTACTCAACGAAGGAGTACAAGAAGATCCGGGTTCGCTACTACACCGACGACTTCTTCGAGTGGGAGCGCCGTCACCTGAACGGCAACGCGGGGGGCAACGGGAAGGCTTAAGTTCCGGTGCGCTTGCGCGCGCGCCGCACGAGCGCCATCGCACCGACCGCACCGAGCGTCGCCGCCGCGCCTTTCGCGAGTGAGTCCTTCCGCACACGCGCGCGCCCGACGCTGATCCAGTTGCGGTGCGACTCGATCGTCTCCAGCAGCGCCTCGCGGTTCGAGTAGCGCGGCGTCCACCCGGCTGCTCGAAGCTTGGATGAGTCGACCACCCACGGGTGCATCAGATAGTGGAGCTCGCCCGGCGGCGCGGTCGTCAGCCCCGTCTTCCACAACCGCTCTGCCATGCTGAAGGCGACGGCTTCGGGAAGCTCGACGCGCTTCTTGCCCGACAGAGCGACCACCTCATCGGACGACAGCCACCCGTCTGCCGCAAGGTTGTAGATCCCGTCGAGATCGCGGCGAACCGCGA
>VAWS01000096.1 GCA_005884515.1 Actinomycetota bacterium | reverse complement strand
AGGAGGCCGGCATCCACTCCGGCGACTCTGCATGCGTCCTGCCGCCTCATACGCTCTCGCGCGCGCAGATCGCAGAGATCGCCGCCTCGACGAAGAAGATGGCTCTCGCCCTTGGGGTCCGCGGGCTGCTCAACGTGCAGTACGCCGTGCGCGCCGGTCAGGTCTACGTCCTCGAGGCGAATCCGCGCGCGTCGCGCACGGTGCCCTTCGTGTCGAAAGCGACCGGCATCCAGCTCGCGAAGGCGGCTGCGCGCGTACAGGCCGGTGAATCGCTCGCCGCACTGCGGGCCGCCGGCGTTCTTCCGCACGGCGATATGCCGCCCGAAACCGACCACGTCGCCGTCAAGGAAGCCGTCCTGCCCTTCAGCAGGTTCCCCGGCGTCGACACGCTGCTCGGACCGGAGATGAAATCGACGGGCGAAGTGATGGGGATCGACCGTTCGTTCGGCATGGCGTTCGCGAAGGCGGAAGAGGCAGCGGACGCGCGGTTGCCGCGCACGGGCAACCTGTTCGTCAGCGTCCGCGACAGCGACAAGCGCGCCGTCGTGCTGCCGGTTCGCCGGCTCGCCGACCTCGGCTTCGCGATCTACGCGACGACCGGGACGGCGGAGCTCCTCTCGCGCAACGGCATCTCGGTGCACACGGTGCCGAAGATCGGTGAAGGGAGCCCGCACGTCGGCGACCTAATGGAAGCGGGAAGCATCGACCTGATCATCAACACGCCGTCCGGCTGGGGGCCGCGCAAGGACGGCGACTACATCCGCACGTCGGCCGTCCGCTTCGGTGTACCGAGCATCACAACGCTGGCCGGGCTCCAAGCCGCCGTGCAGGGAATCGATGAGATCGAGCACGCCGAACCCACCGTTCTCAGTCTTCAGGAGTACCACGCGCGATGAACCCGGTGATCCGCCTTGCGCCGGTCGTATCCGCCTCGCGCTTCGGCGCGTACCGCGAGCTCACGATCGAAGCCCCGGAGATGGCGGCGGGCGCGCGCCCCGGGCAGTTCCTGAACATCTGCATCCAGCCGGGAGGCGCGCACCTGCTGCGCCGGCCGTTCTCGATCGCGCGCGCCGACCGCGATGGGGGAACGGTGTCGATCGTCTTCGATCCGATCGGTCTGGGGACGCAGTGGCTCGGCGCGCGCGAGAAGGCCGACATCGTCGACGTCGTCGGCCCGCTCGGACACGGTTTCGACGTGACGGCCGATCCCGGCGTCGATCTTCTGGTCGGCGGCGGGTACGGGACGGCAGCGCTCGCGTTCCTCGCAGCGGAGCTCGAGGCGCGTGGGGGAGAGGTGCACGCGATCGTCGGCGCGCGTTCGCGCGCGCGCCTCTACGAAGACACCATCCTCGACGAGTCGTGCGCGTCGATTGCCGTCGTGACCGACGATGGGACGGCCGGCGTGCAAGGCCTGGTCACCGACCCGATGCCGGAGATGATCAAGCGCTTCGCGCCCCGCGTCGTGTTCGGGTGTGGGCCGATGCCGATGCTGCGCGCGACGGCGGCCGTCGCGGCCGACGCCGGCGTGCCGAGCCAGCTCGCCGTCGAGGAGTTCATGGCGTGCGGCGTCGGCGTGTGCTGGACCTGCATCCTGCCCGTGCGCGCGAACGGAAGCCTGAAGCATCTGCGGTCGTGCACGGACGGTCCGGTCTTCGATGGTGAGGCGATCGCATGGGCGTAGACCTTGCGATCACGCTCGGCGGCGCACGCCTCGCGAACCCGATCGTCACGGCGTCCGGCTGCTTCGGCTCGGGGAAGGAGATGTCGCGGTTCGTCGATCTGCGTTCGCTCGGCGCCGTGGTCTGCAAGACGGTGACGCCGGAGCCGCGGCTCGGGATCTCGCCGCCGCGCGGTGCCGAGACGGCCAGCGGCATGCTCAACGCGATCGGCTTGCAGAACCCCGGCGTGGCTGCGTTCCGTGAAGGCGACCTCGTGTGGCTCGCGGAGCGCAACGTGCCGGCGATCGCGAGCGTGGGCGGGCACTCGGTGGCCGACTACGTCCGGTGCATCGAAGCCTTGCGCGGTGCGGCCGGGCTCGTCGCGATCGAGCTCAACCTCTCCTGCCCGAACCTGGAGGACCGCGGCTTCATGTTCGCCCTGAGCGCCGAACGCACCGCGGAGGTGACGGCCGCGGCGCGCGCGGCGTCCGACGTCCCGGTCTTCTGCAAGCTATCTCCGGACGTGACCGACATCGTCGCGATCGCGGAAGCCGCGACCGGCGCCGGCGCCGACGGCCTCAGCCTTATCAACACGACGCTCGGGATGGCGATCGACCCACTGACGTTTCGAGCCAAGCTCAGCACGGGCACGGGGGGCTTGTCTGGTCCTGCAATCAAGCCGATCGCCGTGCGATGCATCTGGCAAGTGCACCGCGCGCTCCCACACGTTCCGATCATCGGCATGGGCGGCATTGCCGGCGTCGAGGATGCGGTCGAGATGATCCTCGCCGGCGCAACAGCAGTCGCGGTCGGGACGGCGAACTTCTACGACCCGACGGCGACGGAAACGATCGCGCGCGCCCTCGCCGACTTCTGCGAGGCGCACGGCATCGCGTCGCTGGATGAGATCAGAGGGCAGGTGAAGATAGAAGGATGAACGAGAACCCGATCATCGTTGCGCTCGATGTTTCCATCATCGACGAAGCCGTCCGCCTCGCGGATACGGTCGGCGACGCGGCCGGGGCGTTCAAGGTCGGTTTGCAGCTTTTCAGCGCCGAAGGTCCGGCGGCGGTGCGCGCGCTCGACGGCAGGCGCGTGTTCCTCGACCTGAAGCTCAACGACATCCCGAACACCATAGCGGGTGCCGTGCGCGCCATCGCACCGCTGCGCGTCGAGTTGCTGACGGTCCACGCGCTCGCCGGACGAGCGGCGCTCGAAGCCGCGAACGACGCGAAGCGCGAGGAGAAGATCCTTGCCGTCACCGTTCTCACGAGCTTCGATGATGCCGCCTGCAAAGAGGTCGGACTGCCGCCGCTCGCCGACGCAATACCAGCCCTCGCGGAGCTTGCGTTCGCCGCCGGGTGCGACGGTGTGATCTGCGCGCCGCCAGACGTCGAGGCCGTGCGCGGGGTTTGTCCGAAGCCGTTCTTGGTCGTCACCCCCGGCGTCCGTCCGCCGGGCACCGATCACGACGAGCAAGCGCGCGTTCGCACGCCGCGGGAAGCTATCGACGCCGGCGCGGATCGCGTCGTCATCGGAAGACCGATCACACGCGCGCAAGACCCACATGCGGCAGCTCGCGCGATCCTCGAGACCCTGCCGTGAACCAGACGGAGGTGCTCGACGTCCTCAAGCGCACCGGTGCGCTCATGGAAGGACACTTCAAACTGTCGAGCGGCCGTCACAGCGACACCTACGTGCAGAAGCAGATGGTGTTCCAGCATCCGCGGCTGACGGCGTCGCTCGGGGAAGCTCTCGCCGAGCGTTTCGACAAGAGCGGGCACGCCTTCGACACCGTTCTGTCGCCCGCCGTCGGCGCGATCCTGTTCGGCAACGCGGTGGCATACGCGGCAGGCGCGCGGTTCGTCTATGCGGAACGCGCCGACGGCGCGATGACGCTCCGGCGGGCGCAAGTGCTGGACCCCGGCGAGCGAGTGCTCGTCGTGGAGGACGTCGTGACGACGGGTGGGTCGGCCGCGGAGGTGATCGGGCTGGTGAAGGCGGCCCACGCGACGCTGGTGGGTGTCGCCTGTCTCGTCGATCGAACCACCCGGCAGCCCCCCTTCCGCCTCCATTCGCTCGTCCGGATCGAAGCGCGCGACTGGGCGGCAACTGATTGTCCCCTCTGCAGAGCCGGGGAACCCGTCACCTCGCCCGGCAGCAGGTTCCTTGCCTCTGGAGGCGCCTGAGGGGCCTTAAACGGCCTTCTCGAGGGATGCGTGCGAGGAGACAGGCCCCTGACCTGCGGAAACGGCTCCCCAAACACTTGAACAGTCGGACCCAGGTGTTAGACTCCGCCCCGTCCGGGGTTGGCGATCGGAAGGAGAAAAGATGCCGCTTCCTGTCTTGACTGACGAGCAGCGGAAGATGGCGCTGGAGAAGGCGGCCGAGGCTCGCCGCGCCCGGGCCGAGGTCAAGCAGAAGCTGAAGAACGGCACGCTTACCCTCACCCAGATCCTCACGCAGCCGCCCGACAACACGGTTGGAAAGATGAAGGTTTCCGCCGTCCTCGAGGCACTCCCGGGCGTCGGCAAGGTGCGCGCGAAGAAGATCATGGAGAAGCTCGACGTTTCGACGTCGCGCCGGATCCGCGGTTTGGGCGAGAAGCAGAAGCAAGCACTGCTCGCCGAATTCAACGAGCGATAGCTCGCGCGCGCTCCACGTCCTCCGGGTCGAAGAAGAGCCCCAAGCTCCTCGTGATATCCGGCCCCTCCGGCGCCGGGAAAACGTCGATCGCTTCCGCGGTGCTCGCGCGCCTTCCCGACATCGTGCCGTCCGTTTCGATGACCACGCGCCGCCCGCGCAGGGGTGAGAAGGACGGGGTCCAGTACCGATTCGTTTCCGACGAGGTGTTCGACGCGACTGCCGCGGCCGACGGGTTCCTGGAGCACGCCGTCGTCCACGGCAATCGGTACGGGACGCCGAAGGAACCGGTCGAGAAGGCGCTGGCAGAGGGCAAGACCGTCCTCCTGGAGATCGACGTCCAGGGCTCGCGCGCGATCCGCGACTCGGTGCCGGGAGCGCTTCTGATCTTCGTCGAGCCCCCCTCGCGCGAGGTCCTGCGCGAACGCCTGCACCGCCGCAAGACCGAGGACGACGCGTCGTTCTCCCTGCGTATGCGCAATGCGGAAGCCGAGATGGAAGCGGCCGACGAGTTCGACCACGCGGTCGTGAACGACCACCTCGAGGAGGCGGTGTCCGAAGTCCTCCGTATACTGGAGACCGCATAGCCGTCCGGCGCCGCCCGCCGGAGAACCCGTAGGAGACCCCTGATGAGCTTGATCGAACCGAAGATCGACGACCTCCTCGGCCAGGTCGACTCGAAGTACACCCTGGTCATCTTGGCCGCGAAGCGCGCACGCCAGATCAACTCGTACTACACGCAGCTCGGCGAAGGCATCGGCGAGTTCGTGGCGCCGCTCGTTTCGTCCGTCGATCCGGGCCGGAAGCCGCTCTCGATCGCGCTGGAGGAGATCAGCCAGTCGAAGATCGCGTACGAACGGGTCGTCGAAGGGTTCAAGTGAGCCAAACGCCATCCCGATCCGCCCTGGGCGCCCTGCGGGGCGCCCGAGTGGTCCTCGGGGTGACCGGTGGCATCGCGTCCTACAAAGCAGTTGAGATCGCGCGCCTCCTCGGCAAGGCCGGCGCGCGCGTGCAAGCCCTCATGACCGAGGCGGCACAGCGCTTCGTCGGTCCGGCCACGTTTGCCGCCGTCACGCATCGCTCGGTGCCCACCGACGTGTTCGACTCCCCTGAGCTCGTCGTTCACGTGCGCATCGCGCGCGACACCGACGTGATCGTCGTCGCGCCCGCCACGGCCAACGTCATCGCGAAGATGGCGCACGGCATCGCGGACGACTTGCTGACGAACGTGTTGCTGAATGCCACCGTGCCGCTCATCGTCGCGCCGGCGATGCACACCGAGATGTGGGAGCACCCGGCGACGCAAGAGAACGTTCGAACGCTGCGCGAGCGCGGCGCCGTCATCGTCGATCCCGAAGAGGGCGAGCTGGCCGGTGGGGACGAAGGCGTCGGACGTCTTGCCGACCCGGTCGTGATCGTCGAAGCGGTCGCGGAGGCGCTCGCGCGCGGGCACGACCTCGCGGGCGTGCGCGTGATCGTGACGGCCGGGGGGACGCAAGAGCCGATCGACCCGGTGCGGTACATCAGCAACCGCTCGAGCGGCAAGATGGGCTTCGCGCTCGCGCGCGAAGCCGCGAACCGTGGCGGAGCCGTCACGCTGATCTCTGCGCCGGTGTCGCTTCCCGCTCCGGACCGCGTCGAAGTCGTGCGCGTGCGGACGGCGCAGGAGA
>VAWS01000095.1 GCA_005884515.1 Actinomycetota bacterium | reverse complement strand
GCCGCTTTCTTCAGATCCGACATCGCCGCCTGCAAGTGGTCGGGCAGCTCATCGATGTCGGGAACCGCATCCCAGTCACCGGTGAACCCGAACCCCATGTTCCCCGACAGGCTGGTGATCGCGACCATCAGCGCCATCGTCTCGGTGAGGTTCATGAGGGGGTACATCCCCTGCAGGCGCGCCCCGAGCAGGTACAGCGGCACCTGCGGGCCCGGCACATTCGTGACGACGATGTTCGCGAATCGCTGACGCACCGTGAGGCGGGCGGCCAGCGCGTGCAACGTGGGTGGTGCCCACCGGGTGAGGCCGACAAGCGACGCGGCCCCGATCGCCTGGCCGCTGTCCTTGAAGTGCTTCGTCGCCGCGGAGATGCGGTGCAGCCGCTCTTCGGGATCCATGTCCCCGACCGGCAGGTCGACGAAGAACATGGACACGCGGTTGCCGAGCGCCATCTTCTGCGACTCGTCGCGCGTCGACACGGGGACCATCGCGCGCATCGAGAGGTTCGCGGTGGACACGCCGCGAGCGATCAGCGCGCGGCGCAACGTACCCGCGACGCCGGCGAGGATGACGTCGTTCACCGTTCCTCCGAGCGCGTTCTTAACGGCCTTCGCGTCCGCGACCGGAACATCGGTGAAGCTGAAACGGCGATTGGGACCGATGGGAACGTTGAACGGGCTGGGCGGCGCCATCCCCGAGCCGATCTGTTGCTGGAGCGCGCCGAGCACCGTGCCCACATGACCCAGGACGGCCTTCGGCGCTCCGATTGCACCGGACGCTTGGTGCGCCATCGCCTCGATCGGGTGCGTGACCGAGTCCACCGCCCAGTGCCGTAGGAGCTCAAGCGTCGTCGGCTCTTTCTCCGGCGTCCACTCCTCGGGCTCGACGTCGCGCGCCGCCGGCGTGAAATCGAAAAGGACGCTCGCGATGTCCATCCCACTGATGCCGTCGATCAGCGCGTGATGCGTCTTCGAGTAGATCGCGATCTGCCCGCCCTCGAGGCCTTCGATGAAGTAGATCTCCCACAGCGGCTTCGTCCTGTCGAGCGGACGGGAGTGCACGCGCTGTACGAAGTCGGCGAGCTCCTTGTGGCCGCCCGGCGACGGGATCGATGCGCGCCTCATATGGAAGTCGATGTCGAAGCGCTCTTCGTCGGTCCACATCGGTCGCCCGACGTTGAACGGTAAGAAGGCGATCTTCTGGCGGAAGCGCGGCACGAGGTGCATCCGGCGGAGGACGTGCGCCTTGAAGTCGTCGAACAGAAGCGGCCCGTCCGGCTTCGTGGAAGGGTCGACGATCGAGACTCCGCCGACATGCATGTGCGCGGTCGGGCGCTCCATATACAAGAACTGCGCGTCCAGCGCGGTCAGCCTGTCGGGCATCTCTTCCCCCCGTTGTTTTGCGGGTGAGCATCCCTCTCATCGCCTCCGCTGGCAACTCGCGGCCGCGGTGAAGCAGTCGCGCGCTCCTCGTGCGTTGGCCGTGTCATCAGTCTCGAGCTGTGGAGCGAGAGCGAACTCCCGGCGGCGGAAAGACCCCTCGCCGACCCTCGCATGGTGGAGCACCTCGGCGGGGTCCAGTCCGTCCTCGGACCGATCGAGTTCAGGCACCCACCGGGCAACATCGAGCCGTCCGACGACTGTGTGCTCCAACGTCAGTAGCACGCGGTCGGCTCCCCTCCCCGCGGTTGCCTGTTCGCGCATAGCACATCGGCACGATTGACCTTCTTGTCCGAAATGGTTGGATGGCAGGGCCGGTGTGAGGACGCCGGCCTAAACGGGGGGCGTCGGGGCTGCACGGTTCCCACCGCAGATCGGGGCAGGGGGGACCAGGCTCACGTGAGGGCGCTCCGGATCATCGTTATCGTGCTCGTGACGGCGACCGCATCGGCCGTTCACCTCGCCGCTGCCGAGGCGACGGCAACGCCCACCTTCCGCTCGCTCACATCCGCTAACACCGGGCTAGACCACATCGCATCGTTGACGATCACGGTTCCATCCACCGTCGTCGACGGCGACGTTCTGCTGCTGCTCTTCGAGAGCTCCAACGCGGCCGACCCCACGGGTCTGGGCGCGTGGACGAAGATCGACTCCGGTGACGCCGGAAGTTCGCTGCGAGGCCAGAGCTTCTATCGCATCGCGAACCACGAACCCGCGAGCTACACGCTCACGTATTCGACCGCGATACATATCAACGCCGTGATGATGGATTACTCGGGCGTCGATACAACGTCACCGATCTCGGCACACGGCGTCGTCAGCCTCGACAGCTACGTGCAGACCATCGCGTCTCCTTCGATGACCGGCGTCGGGCCGAACGACCTTTCGATCATCGCGTACCATGCGCGCGGCGTCCCCGTCGGCGTCTGGACGTTCACGCCGCCGTCGGGCTGGATCGAGCGCATCCAAGGAACAACGAACAGCCCCAACAACCCCGACGTCGGCTCCAGCATCGTGGAGAAGGTCGGGGCCGGGGGCTCGCCGAGCGAAACGACATCGATCCAAGTCACATACGTCACGACGGCTTTGGCGCTTCGCGCGAGCGCCGACAGCGCACCGGTCGCGCGCCTCGCCGTGAGCCCGACGTCCGGTCAAGCGCCGCTTCCGGTCACGGCCGACGCCTCGACCTCAACCGACACCGACGCAACCCCGATCGCGACGTACACGTTCGACTTCGGCGACGGCTCTGCCGTGGTCGGGCCGCAGGCAAGCTCGAGCGCGCAACACACGTATTCATCGGCCGGCACGTACACCGTGAAGGTGACGGTGGCCGACACCGGCGGCCTGGCGTCGAACACGACCACGCAGGTTCAAGCGAACCCAGCCCCCACCAACCTCGTCGGCAACCCTGGCTTCGAAACGAACACGAGTGGTTGGTCACCATTGGGCCAAGGAGTGACGTTGACGCGCTCGACGGGCGGACACTCCGGGTCATGGTGCGGACAGCTGCTCAACACGGGGAGCAGCAGCGTCACAGCCGAGCTGAACGACAATTCGAACTGGGTGACGACGACTGCGCCCGGCACCTACACCGTGTCCGCGTGGGTGCGGTCGGCCTCGTCGTCCAACAGCCAGCTGACGCTGAAGCTGCAAGAGTTCAGTGGAACCAAGCGCATCGGGATCGCCCAATCGAAGGTGACGCTGTCGAGCTCCTGGAAGCAGATCTCGCTCACGTACGTTGCGTCTACACCGTCCAAGTCGACGCTCGACCTGGATCTCTTCGTTCAGAGACTGGCAGGAGGAAGCTCGTTCTTCGTCGACGACGTATCGATCACGCTCGGTTGAACCGGCCGGTCGTTCGTGGGAGGAAGAGGGTTCGAACCTCTGAAGGCTGAGCCACCTGATTTACAGTCAGGCCCGTTTGGCCACTTCGGTATCCTCCCGCGCGCGCCGGTTCCCCAGCGCACGGCCCCATAGAATACACTCGCGATATGGCCAAAGATGCATCGTTTGACGTCGTCTCCGAGGTCGATCGACAGGAGGTCGACAACGCGCTGAACCAAGCGCGCAAGGAGCTCCAGCAGCGGTTCGACTTCAAAGGAACCGACGCCAAGATCGAGTGGACCGACAAGCTCAAGATCGATATCAGCGCGAACGCAGAGCACCGTGTTGAAGCTGCTCTGGACGTCTTCAAAGAGAAGATCGTGAAGCGCCACATCTCGCTGAAGGCGCTCAACACGAGCGCTTTGAAGCCCACCGGCGGTGGTGGTTTCAAGTTCGAGATCGAGATCAACCAAGGCATCGCGGATGAGAAGGCGCGCGCGATCGTGAAGACGGTCAAGGCTGCCAACATCAAAGGCGTCCAGGTGGCGATCCAGGGCGAGCAGCTTCGCGTGTCGGGGAAGAGCCGCGATGCGCTGCAAGACGCGATCCAAGTCATGAAGGACAAGGACTTCGGGATCCCCCTGCAGTTCGTGAACTACCGCTGAACGCCCGGCCGCAGCGCCTGGCGGCTGGGATTCTCGCCATTGTTTTCCTGGGCGCGTGCGGAACACTCTTCCGACCTACCGTTCAGCGGCCGCCCGCCAGGGTCAGCCCTTCTCCGGACGCCACAAGGCCGTTCCACCTTGTGCCGGTCCTGATCCTGGGTGACTCGATCACGGTGGGCGCGCGCGACATCGGCGGGCTGCAAGGGCTGCTCGGCGGGAGCGGATGGAACGCAGAGATCGTCGCCGAGATAGGCGTCGGCGTGCCCTGGGCGAAGCAGCAGGTCGATCCGCGTCTCGTCGTTCCGCAGATCGTGGTGGTTGAGCTCGGGACGAACCCGAGCCCGCTCATCGACGACTTCGAGAACGACGTGCACACGTTGATCGACGCGTTGGTCGGGCGCGGTGCGCGACACATCATCTGGATCCAGCCCGAGGCGCGAGACCCGATGGAGTACGCGGAGAAGGATGCCGTCATCGCGCGCGCCGTGAGCAGCCACGTTCACGTGTCGGGCTGGGCGGCGAAGCTCGAACAAAATCCCCAGTGGTTCGGTGCCGACCCCCACCTCACCCAGGAGGGCTACCGGGAGCTCGCGCTGTTTATGACCGAGGAGCTACGGCCGCTTCACGGCTGAACGGCGTCGGCCACCATGCGCGCGTAGCACGCCGCGCCCGACGGTGTCGGGTGGATGCCGTCGCTCCAGAACACGTTCGTTCCGCACTCGCGCCACCGGTTGTGCCAGTCGAGCAAGAGCGCGTTCGAGTACCGCTTGACCCCCGCTGCGATCGTTCGGTTGTCCGGCGTCTCCCAGCGGCGGGGCACCCGCAGATTGATGAAGACGACGCGCTGGATCCCTTGAAGGACTTGCATGATGCTGTCGAAGTCGGCCGTGGTGAACGCACCGTTCGTCCCGAGGTGGATGACCACGACGTCCCCGAGCCGATTCTGGTTCCGCAAGCTCCTCAGCAGCGAGATGCCGCCGCGAAGGTGACGGCCCACCTGCGCGTCGACGTAGATCCCGGGGATCTGCGCGCGCAAGGCGTTCTGCGTATCGACCATGACGGAGTCGCCGATGGCGACGACCGACAGCGGCGTCATCGGCGACGGGCTGGATCTCTCCGTCGTGTCGGGATGCTCGGTCGTCACCGGCGCGACTGCCGGGACGCCGTGGATGAGCGCGAGCTGCGAGGCGCTGAGTGCCGGCGTCGGCGCGCTCACGACGCCGCCGACGATGAGGCCCAACGCGAGCAGGAACGCGATGGAGGCGGTTGCCCAGCCGAGCTGCGTGCGCCGGCGCTGCACGCGCGCGGTGCGCGCGCGCGCCGCGAACCGCGTCCCGAGGCGACCGAGCGCCCCACGGCGGATCGGCTCCTCCACGTACCGGAACGAGAGCTCGGCGAGGAGCAGCGTCAGTCCGAGCCGCAGGACGAGCGTCGGGCCGCTCGACCATCCGAGATCGATTCCCGGACGTGTCACGACGTACACCGGCCAGTGCCACAGGTAGATCCCGTACGAGCGGCGACCGATCCAGCGCAACGGCTTCCAGCCGAGGACGGCGTTCAACCGCGTCTCCGGGTGGACCGACGCGGCGACCAAGACCGCCGACGCCAGGGACACGAGCTGGAGTCCCGGCCGGTAGGTGAACGAGCTGAACTCGTCCCAGCGCCAGAACGCCCACACGAGGATCGCGCCGGCGCCGACCGCGGCGAGCTCGAGCGCACGCGGCGAGACCTTGACCTTGAACCCCGGCGTCCACGGCCGCCACAAGACGGCGAGCGCCGCGCCGATCAGCAGCCCGGTCAGAGGCCACAGCAGATAGAACTGCTCCTCGATCGCCAGAGACCACAGATGCCCGAAAGGCGATGGTCGTCCCACCGTTTGGAAGTAGGAACGGTTGACGCCGATCAGGTACCAGTTCGAGCTGTACGTGAACGCAGCCGCGACGTCCCCCCGGATCGCTGCGATCTCATGCGCCCATCCGATCAAGAAGGCGGCCAGCGTCACCAGGAGCAAGCCGAACAGCGCCGGCAACAGCCTGCGCGCGCGCCGGAACCAGAACCCTCGGAAGCCGAGCCCGCCGCTCGCGACGAGCTCCGACCATAGCAACGCAGTGATCAGGAAGCCGGAGAGAACGAAGAAGACTTCGACGCCCAGGAACCCGCCGGGCGCCCACAGGAGGTCGGCGTGATACAGGAGAACCGCGATGACGGCGATCGCTCGGATGCCGTCGAGAGCCGGGATCGGCGGGATGTACCCGCTCCTGCGGTTGGCTCCAGGAAATCCCATGCTCCCCCTCGAACACGGAAGTTTAGGAGTTGGTCGTGCGCGCGCGCTAACAACTTCCGCAACGCTAGCCGCTGCTGCGAACTATAAGACCTCGCTCGACAAGGTCCACGTACGTTCGAACAGATTTCCCGCGCGGGCGAAAAGAAAACCGCCGGGCGATCGGGCCGCCCGGCGGTTCTGAACCGATCGGTTAGACGCGCGCGCCGAGCTCGCGAAGCTGCGCGAGGCGCTCCTCGAGCGGCGGGTGCGACATGAACAGCTTCGCGACGCCCTGGCCGCGGAACGGGCTTTGCAGGAACAGGTGCGAAACGGCCGGGTTCACGGCCAACGGCGGGGTCCGCTTGGACGCGGCGTCGATCTTGATAAGCGCGTTTGCCAGCGGCGTCGCGTCCCCCAGCAAGTGCGCGCCCGACGCGTCGGCCTGTGCCTCCCGAGAACGGGAAACCGCCATCTGGATCATGACCGCCGCGATCGGCGCCAAGATGATCGAAAGCAGCGCGCCGAGGCCGCCTCCATCACGATCGTTCCGCCCGCCCCCTCCGAAGATCGCCCCGAACATCGCGACCCGCGCGAGCATCATGATCCCGGCGGCGACCGTCGCCGCGACCGCGCCGATGAGGATGTCGTGGTTGCGGACGTGGGAGAGCTCGTGCGCGAGGACACCGGCCAGCTCCTCCTCATTCAGGACCTGCAGGATGCCTTCCGTCACCGCGACGGCAGCATGCTGCTCGTTCCGACCGGTGGCGAACGCGTTGGGCTGCGGCGCCGGCATCACGTACAGCCGCGGCATCGGCATCCCCGACTTCTGCGTGAGCTCGCGGACGATCCGGTAGAGCCACGGCGCTTCCTGCTCGGTTACCGGACGAGATCGGGTGACCTTCAGGACGATCTTGTCGCTCCACCAGTAGCTCGCGAAGTTGATCGCGACGGCGATGAAAAGGAAGAAGAGCATCCCGTTGGCGCTGCCCCCGAAGTACCTCTTCCCGAGCACATCGCCGACGAGGAGCAGAAGCGCGGTCAGAACCCCCATGAAGAGAAGGGTCTTCATCGTGTTTCGAGCGGTAACCATTGCGTTGATCCTCCTGAGCGTGGTGCGAGCACATCTCGCATCCGCTGCTGAACTACAGGGTATCTCCCGGCGAACCCCCTCGCCGTCGCGCGCGCGTTCTCTCAGGAAACTCTTAGAAAGCGACGAGCGTCGACCGCGGCGAGAAGTGGTTGAAGAAGTCGGGGTAAACGGTCACCGCGGCGACGATGATCACCATGAGCACGATGGCCGCGACCAGCGCGTACGGCACCGCGATCGGACCTCGTTCCTTGGGTTCACGAAGGTACATCTTCGCGCCGACCGACAGGTAGTAATAGAGCCCGACCAGCGTGTTCGCGACCATCACGGCGGCAAGCCAAAGCGTTCCCGCGCCGATGGCAGACCGGAATACGAAGAACTTCGCCCAGAAGCCGGCCGTGGGGATCATCCCGGCAAGCGACAGCAGGAAGAACAGCATGGAGATCAAGATGTAGGTCAGCGCGGCGGCGAATGCCTCCTTCTGGATAGCCGCGCTCTTGTTCGCAACCACCGCCAGCGGGATCAGGATGTATCCGGCCTGCGCGATCGATGAGTATGCGAGCAGCCTGACGATGTTCTTCTGTTGCAATGCGATGACGTTCCCGACGGTCATCGTGAGTGCCGCGAGGATCGCGAACCCAGGCGCCCATACCGACGAATGGCTGCCGAAGGCGACGAACGTGATCTGCATGAGGCCGGCGAAGCCGGCAGCCTTGGACGCGACGGAGAGGAACGCGGCGACCGGGACGGGAGAGCCCTCGTACGTGTCCGGGGCCCAGAAGTGGAAGGGCACCGCCGAGACTTTGAAGCCGAACCCCACGATGATCAAAAGGATGCTCGCGAAGACGACGGAGTCGGCGTGATGGATCGGCATCGGGTACTGCTTCGTGCTCAGGACGCGCGCGATCTCGTACAGGTTGGTCGACTTGGTGACACCGTAGATCAACGCCATCCCGAACAGCATCACGGCTGAAGACAGCACACCGAACAGGAAGAACTTGACCGCGGCTTCGTTCGAGCTGTTGTCGTGCTTCTTGAAGCCCGCGATGATGAACCCCGGAACGGTGACGGTCTCCAGCGCGATGAACAACGCGATCAGGTCGCGCGCGCTGGGCATCACGAGCATGCCGAGCAGCGCCGTCAGCAAGAGGAAATAGAACTCGCCCTGGATGTTGCGAACGACCTCGTTGAGGTACGTCACCGACATGAAGATCAGGATCGCGGCAACCGCGAGGAACAGGAACTTGAACAGCATCGCGTAGCCGTCGAGGACGAACATCCCACCGAAGGTCCGATGCGTGCCGGTCCCGATGAGGGACATCAGCGCGACGGCTGCTCCCCCCACGCCTGCCATGGATATGACCGCGTTCGCCGACTTCGCGCGGTCGGGAAGGAAAAGGTCCACGACCAACACGATGATGAGCGCCGCCGTGATGATGATCTCGGGCAGGACGGCATGAACGTTCACCGATGAGAGCGAGAAAGCGGTCTGCGCGAGCATGCTAGGACGGATCGGATGCCCACTTCTCGCGCACGACGCCGAGATTAAGGCGTTGGATCAGCCACAGCATGTACCCGGCCGTCAGGATCGTTCCGATACCGCCGAGGACCATGTAACTTCGGAACAGGCTGCTCGATAGGCCCGGCGCGGGGTTGAACGCGGCGAGCAACGCGATCACCTCGCCCCAGAATCCGGCTAGGCCGGGTAACCCCAGCGACGCGATCGCTACGAAGACGAAGATCGCACCCATCCGCGGGATCTTCTGCAACACCCCGGGTCCGATGTCATCGATCTGCCGCGTGTGGTACCGCTCGTACAACGAGCCGGCCAGGAAGAACAGCATGCCCGTGATCACGCCGTGCGCGACCATGCCGAACACGGCCGCGTTGATGCCCTTATCGGTCAGGGTCGAGATGCCGAGCATCACGAAGCCCATGTGCCCGACCGACGAGAAGGCGATCAGCCGTTTGATGTCCTTCTGCGCCAGACAGCACAGTGCGCCGTACAAGATCGAGATCACAGCGAGCCCGCCGATGTACGGCGCCCAATCCTTCGCCGCGCGCGGAAGGAGCGGCAACGCGATCCGGATGAAGCCGTAGGCCCCCATCTTCAGAAGGATTCCCGCCAGCAGCACGCTGCCGACCGTCGGCGCGTCGCCGTGCGCGTCTGGGAGCCAGGTGTGGAACGGCCACATCGGGACCTTGATCGCGAAGCCGAGGAACAGCCCAAGGAACACGAGGTTCTGGAACCCGATGCCGCCGAAGTGCTGGCCTTGCAAGCGGATCATGTCGAACGTGTGCCCACCGGTGACTGGGTCTACCGAACGGAAGTACATCGCGAGGAAGCCGAGCAGCATGAACACGCTGCCGAACAGCGTGTAGAGGAAGAACTTGATCGCGGAGTATTCCTTCCGCTCGCTGCCCCAGATCGCGATGATGAAGTACATCGGGACGAGGACCATCTCCCAGAAGACGAAGAACAGGACGAGGTCCAAGCTCGTGAACGTCCCGGCCATGCCGGTCTCCAGCAGCAGGATCAGCGCGAAGAAACCCTTCACCTTGTCCTGCGGCTTCGGCATGATCTTCTGCGAGTACACGACGCACAGGAACGTCAGCGCGACGGTCAGCACCAGAAGCGGCAACGCGATCCCATCGACGCCCATGTGGTAGCGCGCGCCGATCGAGTCGATCCATCGTGTGTTGACGGAGAACTGGAATGTGCGGCTCGCGTGGAAGTCGAAGCGCACGAGCGCGACGATGCCGAAGACGAGCGCCGCGCCCGACGCGATCAGCGCTACCAAGCGGACCAGCGCGTGCTGACCTTTCGGCATGGCGGCGATCACACCGGCGCCCACCAGTGGCAAGAACACCACCAGCGAGAGCAGCCACTGATCAAAGGTCATCCGTTTCCCCCTATCGGAATACCAACGTGAAGAGGAGCACCAGCACGGCGACGCCGCCGAACAGAACGGCTGCGTACCGCTGGACATCTCCGGACTGGATGTAGCGGAGGAACCGGCTCCCATCCTGGGTGCCGATCCCGACGGCGTTAACCGTTCCGTCGATCACCTTTTGGTCGACGTTGTCGTACAGCTTGCGCGCGCCTGCTCGTGTCACGGCCGCGGCGCCGTTCACCGCGCCGTCGAACACGTTCTGGTTGAGCCAGTACATAGCCTGGGAGATCGAGTCACGGATCGGCTTCACGATGCCGTTCATGTAGAAGTCGTCCAGGTAGTACTTGTTGACGAGCAGCGTATGGAACCACCCGAGGCGTTCCAGCGGCTCGGTTGCCGGCGCCGGCATATACAGACGCCGGCCCAGATACAGGCCGCCGAGCGCGACCAAGAGCGAGATCGCGATCAGCCAGAAGTTCGCGCTGGAGACCTTGACCTCACCGCCGACGCCAACCCACGCGGCGAACCCATGCCGCCATGCGGGGATCCCGACGAAGCCGGCAACGACCGACAGGACGCCGAGGATCTGCAGCGGGAGCGTCATCGCGCGCGGCGATTCGTGCGGATGCCCGGCGCCGCGGTACTCGCCTTCGAACGTGAGGTGGACCGCGCGCGACATGTAGAACGCGGTGAGGAACGCAGTCAGGACGCCGACGCCGTACACTAAGTAGCCCACCCAGGCCGTTCCGTGCGCGGCCGTGCTCCCGTATCCGACACGGAACGCTTCCGTCAGGATCTCGTCTTTAGACCAGAAGCCCGCGAACGGGAAGATGCCGGCGAGAGCAAGCGTCGCAACAACGAACGTCCAATAGGTGGTCGGCATGACTTTCCGTAAGCCGCCCATCTCGCTCATGTTGTTCGAGTGCACCGAGTGGATCACGCTGCCGGCGCCGAGGAAGAGCAACGCCTTGAACCACGCGTGCGTGTAGAGGTGGAAGATCCCGGCGTTCCCGGCGCCTACGCCGAGGGCGGCCATCATGTACGCGAGCTGGCTGATGGTGGAGTACGCAAGCACACGTTTGATGTCGTCTTGAACCATCGCGAGCAACGCCGCCAAGACCATCGTGACCGCGCCGATGATCGCCACAACATTCATGGCGGCAACCGAACCCTCGAAGACGGGGAACATGCGCGCCACCAAGAACACGCCGGCCGTCACCATCGTCGCCGCATGGATCAGCGCACTCACCGGCGTCGGGCCGGCCATCGCGTCGGGAAGCCACACGTAGAGCGGGAACTGCGCGCTCTTCCCGACGGCGCCGCCGAAAAGCAGGATCGCGGCGGCCGTCAACGTGATCGTCGGGATCTGGTGCGCTTCCGCCTTCGCGATGATCTGACCGATGTCGAACGTATGCGTCGAGGCGAACAGCACGAAGATACCGATCAGGAACGGGATGTCTCCGGTCTTCGTGGTGATGAAGGCTTTGATCGCGGCGTCGGAGTTGGCCTTCTCCTCCCACCAGAACCCGATGAGGAGGTACGAGCAGATACCGACCAGCTCCCACCCCACAAGCAGCTGCAACAGGTTGTTCGACACGACGAGCAGAAGCATCGAGCCCGTGAACAGGTTGAGCGCGGTGTAGTACCACGTGAACCGTTTCTCACCGTGCATGTAGCCCGTCGAATAGATCTGGACCATCAGGGACACGGTCGTGACAACCGGGAACATGATCGCGGTAAGGCCATCCATCCGTATCCCGAGCCCGAGCTTCTGGCCGAGACCGAAGGGGAACCACTGGAGCTGCTTCACGACGAGCGGCCCGTTCCCGCCGATGTAGTTCGCCAGCACGACGTACGAAAGGATCGCCGCGGCCAGCATGCCGATGATCCCGATCTCGGAGCCGCCGCGCGGAAGCCTCTTGCCCAGCGCCCAGATCAGCACCACCGCGATCGCAGGGATCGCGGGAATGATCCACGCGTTGCGCGTGACGATGTTCGCCATGTGCGTGGCCCCGGCCGCCTCCTGCGCGAAGAGGGCCGCTACCACTTCAGCAGGTCCACTTCGTCGACGTTGATCGTCTTCCGGTTACGGAAGACCAGCAGCACGATCGCGAGACCGACGCCGACCTCTGCCGCAGCCACTGTGATGATGAACAAGGCGAAGATCTGGCCGACGGCTGCCGAATCCCTAAACCACGCGTTGAACGCGATCAGGTTGATGTTGACGGAATTGAGCATCAGCTCGATCGACATCAAGACCAACACGGCGTTCTTGCGGGCGAGCACGCCGTACACCCCGACGCTGAAAAGGAAGGCGCCGAGCGTCAGAACCCAAGCAAGGCTCACCGTGTCTCCCCCTCAGTCCTTCTTCGCAAGAACGATCGCGCCGACCAACGCCGCAAGGAGCAAAACAGAAACGACTTCGAATGGAAGGATGTAGCCGCTGAACAAAGAACGTCCGATGTCGGACGTCCTCACCACTTGGTTCAGATGGATGCGCTGCGAGCCGAACGAGCGCCAGATGATGAACGTGAAGACGCCGAACACCGCAGCGGAGGTTATGAAAGCGACGCCACGCTGCTGGTTGTCCAGGGCGTGCTTTCCGATGGGGGCAGCCGTCAGCATCAACCCGAAAAGCAGCAGAACTACGATGGCGCCTACGTAGATCAGGATCTGTGTCCAACCGACGAACTCGGCGCCCAGCACCAAGAAGATGGCCCCGGCCGCGCCGAGCACGACAACGAGGGAGAGGGCCGCGTGCACGACGTTGCGGCTGAGCACGACCGCCACCGCCGAGATCGCCGCGACCGCGCCAAAGATCGCAACGAATACCGCCGGCCAGCTCACGACTGCGCCTTCCGTCGCTTGAGGATCCATGCCTTCTTCGCCAGCGCGCGCGCCTCACGATCCGGCTTCCCTTGCGCGATCGCGGCGTCGTACGCCTCTTGGTCGATCTGCGGAGGCTCTTCGTCGTGGCGTTCTTCGCGCGCGGGTGGCGCCTGCGTCTCCGCGGCTTCGGTCGTGCCGGCGGCTGGCGTGGCGCTGTCTGCGGCGGCGCCTTCCTGAGAGGGGTCCTCGGCGCCGTCCTCGAGCGGCGGCGGTGGTGGGACGAAGTCCATCCACTTAGCGAGCGTGTCCATCTCGTGCGTCAAGGTGGACAGGTCGTCCGTTGAGTACTCGAAATGAGGGCTCCAGAACAGAGCGTCGAACGGACACACATCGACGCAGATCCCGCAGTACATACAAAGCGCGTAGTCGATCGCGAACCGGTCCAAGACGTTACGCGTGCGCGCGCGCGCACCCGGCGTCTTCGGCGGCATGACATCCTTGTGGGAGTCGATGTAGATGCACCAGTCCGGGCACTCACGCGAGCAGAGCATGCAAACCGTGCAGTTCTCTTCCTTCAGCGCGATGACGCCTCGCGTCCGCTCGGGGAGGTCGGGCTTCACGTGGGGGTACTGCGTCGTGATCGCCGGCTTCAGCATCGTTCGCATCGTGACCGACATGCCTTTGACCAAGCCGTAGAGCGCGCCGATCCCCTTCTTGGACGCGATCTTCTGCTCAAGCTCGCGAAGCTTGGCCGTCCGCTCTTCTTTCGTCATCGCCATCGCGTCAGAAGACCACCTTGAAGATCATCGTGAGCAGGATGTTCACCAGCGCGATGGGGATGAGGTACTTCCATGCCATCTTCTGGAGCTGGTCTTCACGGAGCCGCGGGTACGTCGCGCGCAGCCAGATCACGAGGAACGAGAGGGCGCCGATCTTGGCGAGCGTCCAGATCGGCCCCGGGATCCACGGCACGAAGAACCCGTGCCACGCGCCGAGATAGAGCACGACGGCGATCGCCGACAGCGACACGATCCCTGCGTACTCCGAAAGCAGGAAAAGGCCGAACCGGATCCCGGTGTACTCCGTCATGTGGCCGAAGATGATCTCGGAGTCCGCGATGGGCATGTCGAACGGCGGCCGCGACAGTTCGGCGAGGCTCGCGATCACGAAGATGATGAAGCGGGCGATCTGGGGGAAGACGAACCAGTACGCCTTCTGCGCGTCTCCGATGCCGACGAGCGACAGCGTTCCCGCTTGCATGGCGACGGCGGACGCGGCGAGCACCAAGGGCAGCTCGTACGCGATCAGCTGCGCCGCACCGCGGATCGCCCCGATCAAGGAGAACTTGTTCGCGCTCGCCCAGCCGGCCATCAGCATGCCGATCACGCTGATCGCGCTTATCGCAAGCACGAAGAAGATCCCGACGTCGAAGTTCTCGCCCCAGAAACCGCAGGCCCCGGCGCCGGCCGGCGCGTGGCAGCTCACTGCGGCCGGGCCAAACGGGATCACGAGGAAGACGAGGCTGACGGGGATGATGACGATCATCGGTGCCAGCATGAAGATCCGGCGATCCGCTGCATCGGGGACGATGTCTTCCTTCTGGATGAACTTGACCCCGTCGGCGATCAGCTGCGCCCAGCCGTGGAACTTCCCGGCTTCCATCGGGCCGAGGCGGGATTGCATGTGCGCGAGGCCCTTGTGCTCGACGTAACCGAGGAAGAGCGGCGCCGTAAGGAAGAAGATGAAGACGGCGGCCAGCTTCAACGCGAAGACGGCCCATGGATTCGAGAAGAAGTGGTAGAAGATCATCTATCGACGTCCCCGACCACGAAGAACACGCTCCCCAGCACGGCGATCAGGTCGGGCAACAAGACGCCCTTCAGCAGGTACGGGATCATGCTGACGTTGTGGAACGACGGCGTGCGCATCTTCAACCGCCACGGCTTCGTGTCGCCGCGGGACACCAGGTAGTAGCCGGTCTCACCGAGGGAGTTCTCGGTCCGCACGTAGGTCCATCCCTCCGGCGGCTTCAGATACTTCGGCATCTTGCCCGGCATGATCGGGCCGGCCGGAAGCTTCGCATGAACCTGCTCGATGATCTTCAGCGACTGCTCGATGCGGTGGAACAGGACGTTGAACCGGTCGAACGAGTCGCCGTGGTTACCGACCGGCACGTCGAAGTCGACCTCCGAATACTTCAGGTACGGCTCGGTCTTCCGCGAGTCTTCCGCCACGCCCGACGCGTGCAAGATGGGGCCCGTGACCCCGTAGCTCTTCGCCACCTCACCGGGAAGGACGCCGATGCCGACGGTTCGCTTCTTGAAGATCTCGTTCCCAAGAAGCAAACCTTCATAGTCGAGCAGCCGGTGCCTGATGCGCTTCACCAAGACCTCTGAGTACTGCAGGAATCCTTTCGGAAGGTCTTCCTTCAACCCGCCGACACGGCAGTACGTGAAGTGCATGCGCGCGCCGGTCGCCATCTCCATCAGCGTCTGGATGTCCTCGCGCTCGCGGAACGCGTAGAACATCGGCGTCATCGCGCCGAGCTCGAGGCCGAACGAGCCGAGGAACATCAGATGGTTGAGCACGCGGTTCCACTCGGCCATGAGCATGCGGATCCACTGCGCGCGCTCGGGCACTTCGATGCCCATCAGCCGTTCGGTGGCGAGCGCGACGCCGAGCTCGTTGCCGAACGCGCTCAGCCAGTCGTGCCGGTTCGATAGCGCGATGATCTGACGGTAGTCGCGCGCCTCCGACAACTTGTCGAACGCACGGTGCATGTACCCGATCACCGGTGTTGCCGTGTCGATGCGCTCGCCGTCGAGGGTCAGAACGACGCGGAGCACGCCGTGGGTCGATGGGTGCTGCGGGCCGATCGACAGCGTCATCTCCTGCGTGGGGAGCTCCTCGCCGGCGATGACGACTTGGACCCCTTCGCCGGGGCCGCCGGGGAGCATGCCCGCGGTCGGAAGCTCGGTGACGGCCATCAGTGCTCGACCTCCGCCGGTTCCTTGAGGCCGGGCCATTCCTTCGCTTCCCTCGTCATCAGCAGGAAGTCCTTGCGGAGGGGAAACCCCTCGAACTCGACCGGAAGAAGCAGCTTCACCTGGTTGGGGTGGCCGGTGAAGTCGATCCCGAACAGCTCCCACGTCTCGCGCTCACACCAGTTCATGCCGTTCCAAACGCCGCTCAACGTCGGGAGCCGTGGCTCGTCGCGCGCGACCTGCGTCTTCACGTTCACGTGGTGCTGGCGCCGCACCGAGTACATGTGAAGCACGACCTCGAAGCCCTGCTCTTCGAGGTCGACGGCGGTCAGGAACGTCGGCAGATCGAAGTGGCAGCGGCCGCAGTCGCGTAAGTGCGTGGCGACCTCCACCCACTTGTCGTTGGGAACCCAGACCGAGACTTCCCCGTGCACCACATCGGAGCGCTCGACCGCACCGGTCGCCTCGGTGATATGCGCTTCGATCTCGTCGGGGGTCATTCGTCTCGGATGCTCGTGTCGTTGATCGAACCGCCCCCGACGACGATCGGAACGGTGCTCGTGAACGCCGGCTCGGGCTCTGCCGCCTCGCGCCGCTGGTAGTGCTCCTTCAGCGACTCCTTCCCGATGCGGTCCTGCAAGAGCAAGATCCCCTCGAGCAGCGCTTCCGGCCGTGGCGGGCACCCGGGCACGTACACGTCGACCGGTACGATCTGGTCAACGCCCTTCGTCACCGAGTAGGAGTCCCAGAACGGGCCGCCGCAGTTCGAGCACGAGCCGAAGCTGATCACGTATTTCGGCTCGGGGATCTGCTCGTAGACCCGCTTCAGCGCCGGCGCCATCTTGTCGGTGAGCGTCCCGGCCACGACCAGCATGTCGGCCTGCCGCGGGCCGTGCGCGACCGGGATCACCCCGAGGCGGATGAAGTCGTGGCGGCTGGTCGACGCCGCGATCAGCTCGATCGCGCAGCAGGCGAGGCCGAAGTTCATCACCCAAAGGCTGTACTTCCGGCCCCAGTTCAGAATGAACTTGGCGGGTTGCGGGAAATTGACCTTGTCCGTCAGGCCCATGCCGAGCCTTCCGCTGCTACAGCCACTCGAGAACCTTCTTCTTCCATGCGTAGAGGAGGCCGACGGCGAGGATCAAGACGAAGACGATCATCTCGGTTACGACGAGACCCGAGCGCGAGAACTTCTCAAAGACTGTGGCGAACGGGAAGAGGAACACGCTCTCGACGTCGAAGATCACGAACAGGAAGGCGAAGATGTAGTACCGGATCTGCGTCTGGCTCCAGCCCTCGCCGACCGGATCAACTCCGCATTCGTAGGTCGTGTACTTCTCGGGCCGCGGCTTCCGCGGCCTCATCACCCGGTTGGCGCCGAATGCGAAGGCAACGAAGCCGACACCCAAAAGGCTGAGGGCGCCGAGGGTCCCGTATTGCCAGAAGTACTGCGTCACGTCGCCCGCTCCTCTCCCCCGCCTCCTCGTGCTCGCACCGGCGAACATCCGACCATGGCCATGCCGGCACCGACATCGGCCGTTTCGGCGTGAGAACCGCCGGATCACCGCCACCCCCTCTCGCAGACGCCGAGCAGCCTCCCGCAAGGCCGCGCACGATCTGGTGGGTCGTTTCGCCGTTGGCCATCGTGGGGGCAGGGCTGCTCGCTTTCGTGTTGTTCAGCTCGCAGTCGAAGGCCGCGCACAAGGGGATCCCCTCTTCGTTTCCGCCGATCTACGGCGCGTATCAGCCGTCCTTCTCCCCCTGGGGCTGGTTCGCGATCGCGGCTGCTCTCTTGGCCGCCGGCCTTTCATTCCTGTTCGCGCGAAAACGATGGCACCGCGCCGCGTTGGTCATCCCGATCGTCGTTGCGATCCTCTTCTCATTCGGAGCGTCGCTTGCCATGGTCAACGGGAATCCGGGTGAGTTCGTCTCGCCCTTAAAGCGCACGACCGCCCACTACGGCGACTACCAAGCAGAGGTGCCGAAGGTGCGGGCACTCGGCGTCCGCGGTTTCGTCGAAGCGTTCCCGAAGCTGCTCAAAGAACCGGGCGCCTTGATCACCGCTCACGCGCGAACCCACCCACCCGGAACCGAGGTTCTGCTCTCAGTGCTCCAGTCGCGGTTCCCAAAACATCTGATCCCGCGAGCACTGTTCATCGCTTTCTTCTCTTGTTTGATCCTGATACCGACTTGGTTCATCGCTCGCGCTTTCGCAGGTGAGCGGGCGGCATTGATCACGGTCTTCTTGCTCGGCGTCGCACCTGCTCCGGGCGTGTTCATCTTCCTCAACTTCGACGCGTTCCACGCCACGTTGTTGGTCGGATCCGCGGCTCTCTTGGCATGGGGACTCACCCGAAAGGAATCTCATTGGGTCGTCGTGCTGCTCGGCGGCGCCATGCTGGGCTTCACGTCTTTCTTCAGCTATCAAGTCATGTTCGTCGCGGGCTTCGCCGTCCTCTACGCGTTCGTCGCACGTCCGTGGAAGGACGCCGTGCGACTCCTCGTGATCGCGGGGATCGGCGGCCTAATCGCTCTCGGGATCCTCCGGCTCGCCGTGGGCTTCAACCTCTTTGCTTCATTTGCTGCGGCGCGCACAGTGATACCGCGCTCGACCCGTGTCTTCTCTTACTGGTTCTTCGGCGACCCAGCAGTTTGGCTCATCTTCGCAGGCCTGCCGATCGCGGCATTTTCACTGCGCGAGCTGTTCACGAAGCGACCCGCGTGGTTGGTCGCG
>VAWS01000094.1 GCA_005884515.1 Actinomycetota bacterium | reverse complement strand
ACGTGATCCGGTCCCACAGCCCCGCGCGCGACAGGAACTGCTCGGCTTGCTTCGCGTTCTCGGCGGCGCCGGCGGTGCAGTGCACTTCGGCGCCGGGACCGGCTGCTCGAGCGAACCAATACGCCGAGTAGCCGTAGCCCGAGCCCAGTTCGAAGATGCGGCGCGCGCCGATCGCGCGCGCAAGGATCTCGACCGTAACGCCGACGTGCCGGTTGATGATGGGGAAGTGCTTCTCGGCGGCGAGCGCTTCCATCTCGAGCAGAACGGGGTCGTCGTGCCGTGTCAGCAGGCCCCGCATGTACTTTTCGACCTGTTCGTTGACGATCTGCACGGTCATGGGAACCTCCAATCGACGGCGCCTGCTTACCGTAGCGCGATAGACTTCCCGCTCGCATGCCCGAACTGGACGCAGCGATCTTCGATTTCGGCGGCGTTTTGACGACGTCGATCCGTGCGTCGTTCATCGAGTTCGAGAAGCAGCTGAACCTGGACGACGGGACGCTTATCGACGCGTTCCGACACGAGGCCGAGAGCGGTGAGCCCGACTTCTTCCTGCTGGAGAAGGGGCTGATCACCGAGGCCGAGTTCTACCAACGCATGTTGCAGAACCTGCGCGACTACACGGGCAAGGACATCCAGTTCCCGGGTGATCCGGTGAAGGTACGGGAGATGCTGTTCGGCTCGATCAAACGCAACGACGAGATGATCGCAGCTGCCGTTCGCATCGGCGCGCACTACAAGACGGCGATCCTCACGAACAACGTCAAAGAGTGGACCGACTGGCGCGAGTGGGTGGAGGCGCACATCTTCGACCTCATCGTCGACTCGAGCCACGAGGGTATGCGCAAGCCGGAGCCGGAGATCTACCTGCTGACGTGCGAGCGTCTCGGCGTGTCACCGGATCGAGCAGCCTTCGTCGACGACATACCAATGAATGTTGAAGGCGCTGAGGCGGTCGGCCTGCACGCGATCCGTTTCACCACGACCGAAGAAGTGATCGAGCAGCTGCGCCCGCTGTTCCCGCGCGCGTTCAGCGAGGATGCTGCTCGGGCGTAATCTCGTTGCGACCTAACGCGCGCGCTTGGCTTGCTTCTTGAGCACCTTTTCGAGCGCCGCTTCCACTTCGGTCGACATCGTCACGCGGAACGACGCTGCGAGCGCTTCGTGGGCAACGGGGACCATCGCGCTCAGCGCGGCACGAACCTCGGCCCACCGCTCCTCCGGCTGACCGGCTTCATCGAACGGTTTCCATACTTCCTTCAAGAAGAGTCGCACGAAGGCTTTCGCAACACCCTCCGCGTGCCGTAGCAGTTCCTCTTGGACATCGATCAGAGACTCGACGGAGACTCCGAGCCGGGCGAGTGCTTCGCCGGCTCGCAACAGAGCCGGGCTGCGGACCTCGAATCGCCCGTCGGGCAGTGGAGTGATCAGTCCGAGACGCCGGGCGCGTTCGCCGCCGGTCCTGGCGTCGCGCGGGTCAACACCGAAGCGCGAGGCTAGGTCGGCGGCTTCGAGGATTTCGGGTTGTTCGGAATCCCAGGCGCTTCGTAATGCATGCTCGAAATCGACGAGCTCACCGGCCAGCCCTTCGGGGAGCGTTTTCAAGAGCCGCCCGATCGTCTTCAGGTTGTAGCCGTTGGTTTGCATGTCGAGGACGAGCTTCAGACGAGCGACGTGGTCACGGCCGTAATAACCGGTGCGGCCCCGGACGGTCGGAGAGGGGAGCAGCCCTCGTGCCTGGTGCGCGCGGATGTTCCTGGTGGTGACGCCCGTCGTTTGCGCCAACTGATCGATCGTGAGGGAGTCGGTGGTCGTCCCGTTCCCGTTCATGGGGATGATGGTAGAGAAAGCCTTGACGCTTGTCATCTATCTATGTTACATCAGATGATGTCAAGGTCGATCCGAGGGACGATATGGTGGCTGCAGGGACCGTCCGGATCCTTCCCGTCGGGCACTCGACGGGCCTCCAGTGGTTGTGGATCATCATCCCGCTGGCCGGCTTGGTCGCCGTCATCTCGTGGCTGATCATGAGCGGCGACCCGGACGGCGAGCACACGGGGATCCCGGGTTGGTTCGCGCGCGCGGCCTCATCGCTGCGGCGACTGAGCTCTCTTCCGTCTTGGGCGAGCGGCGGCATCGCGATGGGCGCCTGGACGCTCGGCGTCGCCGTGATCGGGTTCATCTGGGACGTCTCCTGGCACATCGACTTCGGGCGCGACCGGCAGCTCTTCACCCCGCCGCACGTGTTGATCCTCACGGGGTTGCTCGGCATCGGAGCCGCCGGGATCTTCGCGATCGGCTTAGCTTCGGTTGAGCGCGCGAACGTGTGGCGTCGCTTCGGACCCTTGCACGTGCCGGTATCCGGAGCGGCCCTAGTCATCCTGAGCGCCGGCGCCGTGCTCGGCTTCCCGTTGGACGATCTGTGGCACAAGGCCTACGGCATCGACGTCACGATGTGGGGACCGACCCACCTGCTGATGATCGGCGGCGCTTCCCTGACCCCGATCGCATTGCTGCTGATGTACGCGGAGGCCGGCGGGCCGCGCTTGCAAGGACGCGAGCAGTCGGTTCTGCGTCACATCCTCGTGATGGCTCTGATGCTCGGTCTATCGACGTTCCAGCTCGAGTTCGACCTCGGCGTGCCGCAGTGGCAGGTGCTGTATCAGCCGGTGCTGATCGCGCTCGCAGCGTCGGTCGGATTGGTCGCTGCGCGCGCGGCGTTCGGACGTGGGTGGGCGTTGCGCGCGGCCGTGTTGTTCTTGGCCGCCCGAGGGCTGCTCGCGTTGGTCATCCACGACGGCTTGCGTCACGTCATGCCGCACTTCCCCCTCTACGTCGGTGCCGCGATCGTTATCGAGATCGTCTTCGCAGTGACGGCGAGGCAGAGTCCGGCCGTGCGCGGTGCGCTCGCAGGCCTCGCTGCCGGAACCGCCGGGCTTGCGACCGAATGGGGATGGACGGACCTGTTCGGGCGCGTTCCGTGGGAGCCGTCGTTGCTGAGCGCGATCTGGATCGCGACGCTCGTCGCTGTAGCGGGAGGTGCGCTGGGGGTTGCCATGGGGCGCATCGTTGCGCTGAAGCGCGCCTCGATCCCCGTCCCCGTGCTGGTGGCCGCAGGCCTGATCGTGATCGCCGGGCTTGCCGCCCCATATCCACGCCACGGACAACGCTCGACGGCAACGATCCGCACATCGTTCGTGGGGCCGGGCAACGTCGTCGTTGCGCCCGACGGCGAGGTAAGTACCGAGCGCCTGGTGAACGTCACCGTGACGATGACTCCCGTCGACGCGGCGACGGGCGCCGATTGGTTCGTCATCGACTCGTGGCAAGGCGGCCACCTCAAGACTGCGAACCTAGTGCCGTCAGGTTCGGGGATCTATCGTGCCGACCGGCCGGTTCCGACGGGCGGTTCGTGGAAGTCGCTCGTCGTGCTCTTCAAGCACGACGTCGTCGCGGCTGCGCCGGTGTGGGTTCCTGGTGATCTGCAGTACAAGTTGCCGGTGATCCCCGTCGTGCCCGTCCGGACTGCACCGATGGCGCGCGCATCGAAGCTGCTGACGCGCGAGTCGCACGGCGGAGCGGCCTGGCCCGCCGTGGTCGCGTACACGGGTCTCTTGGGAACGGTTCTGGTGTGGCTGGCCCTCCTGATCTTCAGTTTCAGCGTGTTGGATCGACGTGTGGCGTTGCGCACCGTGCCGGCGCGACCTATCCGCGCGCCCGCGGATGAACGTGAGGTTCGCGGCGCCTGACGTGATCGCGCTCACCGTCGCCATGTAATGGAGCCGCAGAGCCGCCAGTCGGTGTACGGTTCGAGCATGCGAGTATCGAAGAAGGCGGCGAGCTTCACCGAGTCGGTCATCCGCGACATGACTCGGCTCGCGATCAAGCACGACGCGATCAACCTTGCGCAGGGCTTTCCCGACTTCGCCGCGCCGCAAGAGATCAAGGACGCTGCCAAGCGCGCGATCGACGCCGACATCAACCAGTACGCAATCACGTGGGGCGCAAAGCCGTTCCGCGACGCGATCGCCCAGAAGTTCGAGAGCACCTATGGCCAGGTAGTCGATCCCGAGACGCAGCTCTGCGTCACGTGCGGCTCGACCGAAGCGATGATGTCGGCGGCGCTAGCGGTCATCGATCCCGGCGACGAGGTCGTGGTGTTCGAGCCCTTCTACGAGAACTACGGCCCGGACGCGATCCTGTCGGGCGCCACGCCGCGGTTCGTTACGCTGCACGAGCCCGACTGGCACTTCGACGATGCCGAGCTGACGGCCGCCTTCAACGAGCGCACGCGCGCGATCATCATCAACACGCCGAATAACCCCACTGGCAAGGTTTTCACGGGCGCGGAGCTCGAGCAGATCGCCGCGCTGTGCCAGAAGTGGGGCGTCGTCGCCATCACCGACGAGATCTACGAGTTCATGACCTACGAAGGCACCGTCCACTTCCCGCTGATCACGATCCCGGGCATGGAAGACCGCACCATCCTGATCAACGCGATGAGCAAGACCTACTCGGTCACCGGCTGGCGTGTCGGGTGGTGCATCTCGTCGCCGGAGCTGACGAGCGGCATCCGCAAGGTCCATGACTTTCTCACGGTGGGTGCTGCGGCGCCGCTCCAGGAGGCCGGCGTCGTTGCGCTGAACTTGCCCGACGCCTACTACCGGACCCTGGCAGCCGAATATCTCGAGCGCCGTGACTTGATGCTCGGCATCTTGGACGGCGCCGGGTTCAAAACGTACAAACCGTACGGCGCGTACTACATCATGACGGACTGCTCATCGCTCGGCTACGACGACGACGTCACCGCCGCGCGTTCGCTCACGGAAACGATCGGCGTTGCAAGCGTTCCCGGCTCGAGTTTCTACAAGGAACCGGAGCTCGGTCGCACGAAGTTGCGGTTCAGTTTCTGCAAGAAACTCGATACGCTACGTGCTGCAGGCGAGCGCCTCTCGCGCTTGCAGAAGTAAGCCCGCGCGCGGTTTTCCCACTCTGACGCCGGAGTCATCCGTTTGCAGGTTGCATGGTGTTCGACGTTGGGGGAGTATTGGCCGGTCCACACGCCGAGGGGAGCGGGAAATAGTGGCTCGTACCATCGCGGTCGCCAATCAAAAGGGCGGCGTCGCTAAGACCACGTCCGCCGTCGCCCTCGGAGCTGCGATCGCGGAGACCGGCGCGCGCGTCCTGCTCGTGGACCTCGATCCGCAAGCGTCGCTCAGCTATTCGCTCGGACTCGATCCCGATTCGCTCGACGTCACGATCCACGACGTGCTGGTCGGCCGCGTCCCGATCGGCAAGACGATCCACCAGCTCGCCGAAGCCGACGTCGTGCCGTCGAACATCGACCTCGCGGGCGCCGAGGCGTACCTCCTCACGCGGACCGGTCGCGAATACGCCGTGAAGACGGCGCTCGAGGACGTCGAGGTCCACTACAACTACATCCTCATCGACTGCCCGCCGTCGCTGGGCGTCCTCACGATCAACGCGCTGACCGCGGCCGACGAGGTCATCATCCCGCTGCAGTGCGAGGCGCTGTCCCACCGCGGGGTGGGCCAGCTGCTCGAAACGATCGAAGACGTCCGGCGCATCACCAACAAGCACCTCGCGGTGCGCGGGATCATCGCCACGATGTTCGACCCGCGGACCCAGCACTCGCGGCAGATCCTCGAGGACGTCGGACGCCGGTATTCCCTCGACGTGATGCAACCGCCGATCCGCAAATCGATCCGTTTCGCCGAGGCGCCGCGCGCCGGCAAGTCGATCCTGCGCTACGCGTCGACGCACCCCGGCGCAATGGCGTACCGAGAGATCGCAAGGAGTTTGATCGCGTGAGCTCACATGACTGGGATAAGCAGTTGATCGACGAGCAGCTTGCGGAACACCTCCGACAGTCGCGCGAGCCTGATCCGTTGGGGAAGCGCGCGCTCTTCAGCGGCTCGAACGTGCGGCCCGGACCACTCGGGACGCTCGCGTTGGAGTGCTCTTCGTGCAAACGCGAGTCTCCGGTCCGGTTCCGCGATATCCCACGGCTGACGTTCCCGGTTACGGTGACGCTGCCGCGGCGCTACCACACGTACATGAAGTGTCCCGGTTGCGGACGCCGGACCTGGTTGCGCGCGCACTGGCGAGGCAACCTTCCACAGGTAGCCATCGGGGTCGGCGAAGTAGCCGAAGTAGCCGCCCCACTGTGATGCCTCCGCCTTCTTGACGAGCGTCCCTCCGGACGCCACGGCGTTCTTGATCGTGTCGTCGACGGAGCCGTGATCATCGACGATGTAGTGGAACGAGATGCCGGTGAAGCCTTGGCCTTCCGCGGACACCCCGGCGTCCTGCGCCGCGGCATTCCTTTCGTAGAGGGCAAGCGTCGACGAGCCGTCGCCCAGGTTGAGGTTCACGAATTGCGGATAGTCCTGCCCGACCTCGCAGCCGAGGCCTTCTGTGTAGAACTTCTTCGAGCGCTCGAGGTCCTTCACGCCGAGCATGATCGACGTTACTTTCACAGCCATCGTCTTCTCCTTTTCGTCCCTCTGTTTCAACGTATGACGGATCGGGCGCGCGGAGTGTGACTGATACGCTGCGGGCCCATGTACGACCTGGTCATCGTCGGTGGCGGGATCGCCGGGTTGTGTGCCGCGCTGGCCGCGCCGGAGGGCGCGCGCATCGTTGTCATCGATAAGGGTGAGGCGCGCGCGGGATCCTCGCCGTTGGCGCAAGGCGGCATCGCAGCGGCCGTCGGGCCGGAGGACTCCCCGGATCTGCACGCCGCCGACACGATCAAAGCCGGCGCCGGGATATGCGACGAGCAAACCGTGCGAGACATCTGCGCGGAGGGTCCGCGCGTGATCGCGTGGCTGCAGGAGCTGGGCTGCGACTTCGACCGGTCGCCGGACGGCGCGCTGGACCTCGCGCGCGAAGGCGGCCAGACCGTCGCGCGCAGCGTGCACTGGCGAGACGCGACCGGCCAGGAGATCGTGCGCGCGCTCCGTCGCGCGGTTCAGGGCCGCAACGTGGAGCGTGTGAGCGCGCCGGCCACAGGCTTTATCGCTATCGACGGCACGTGCCACGGGGTCTTCACGGCCGAAGAACGCTATCCCGCAGGGATAACTCTCGTCGCCACAGGAGGCGCCGGCGCCCTGTGGGGCCGGACCACCAATGCGCAGGGGGCGACGGCCGACGGGATCGTGCTTGCGATGCAAGCGGGAACGCAGGTTGCGGATCTGGAGTTCATGCAGTTTCACCCGACCGCGCTGGACGACGGCAGTCCGACACAGAGGATCCTCCTTACCGAGGCGCTGCGAGGAGAGGGTGCGACGCTGCACAACGAACGCGGCGAGCGGTTCGTGGATGAGCTGGCTCCGCGACACGTCGTCACGAAGGCCATTCTCGAGCAGGCCAGCGTGACCCTCGACTGCACGCAGATACTGGATCTGGAACGACGGTTTCCCACCGTGGTGGCCGGTGCGCGCGCGCGCGGCTTCGACCCGGTGACGACTCCACTTCCCGTTAGCCCTGCTGCGCACTACTTCGTCGGCGGAATCGCAGCAGACGCATCGGGGCATACCAGCATCCCCGGCCTCTTTGCCGCCGGTGAGTGTGCGGCGACAGGAATGCACGGCGCGAACCGGATGGCCGGCAACTCGCTATTGGAGTCCGTCGTCGTCGGCAGAAGGGTGGGTGAGCTCGCGGCGCTGGGCACGTCGAAGGGCCGCTTCATTCACATGCCGCTGGCCGTCGCTCGTTGGCGACCTCCGATCGTAGAAGCCGACCCCGAGATCGCGCCGATCATGTGGGACGATGTCGGTCCGATTAGAGAGGAAACGCGGCTCCACGAGGCGATCGCGCAGCTGAGCAAGCTGGAACCGACGGGCCACACTGAGCTTTGCTTGATGATCGCGCGCGCGGCGGCCGCGCGCCTCGAGTCTCGCGGCGTGCACATCCGCTCGGACTATCCGGATCAGGACTCTGCATTCGCGACCCGAAGCTTCGACCAACATCACGCGCACGCGCGCTGACCAACGGAGGAAATCGATGGGCCTACTCGACGGAAAGGTTGCGATCGTCACCGGCGCCGCGCGCGGCATCGGTCGCGGTGAAGCGATCGAGCTTGCCTCGCACGGCGCCAAGGTCTTGGTCAACGACCTCGGCGGCGAGTGGGACGGCACGGGCGCCGACTCGAGGCCTGCTCAACAGGTCGTCGACGAGATCACCGCGGCGGGCGGAGAGGCCGCAGCCAACTACGATGACGTTGCGGACTGGGCCGGCTCGAAGAAGATGATCGACGAGGCGGTCGAGCGGTGGGGGACGCTCGACATCCTGGTCAACAACGCCGGCATCTTGCGCGACAAGATGATCTTCAACATGGACGAGGCCGACTGGGACGCCGTCATCCGCGTGCACCTCAAGGGTCACTTCGCGCCAACGCATCACGCGTGCGCGTACTGGCGGCAGAAGTCGAAAGAGGCCGGCGGCAATCCGGTGAACGGCCGCATCGTGTGCACGTCCAGCACGAGCGGCTTGTTCGGCAACATCGGCCAGTCGAACTACGGTGCAGCGAAGGCGGGCATCGCCGCGTTCGCGCAGATCGTGTCGATGGAGATGGGGCGGTACGGCGTCAACGTGAACGCGATCGCGCCGGCCGCGCGCACGCGCATGACCGAGCGCACGTTCGGCGACATCAAGTCGCAGGGCGATTTCGACGAGTGGGACCCGGACAACGTCGCGCCGCTCGTCGCGTACCTGGCGAGCGACGCGGCCGCCGAGATCACCGGCGAGGTCTTCTACGTCTACGGCGGGACGGTCCATCTACTCGAAGGCTGGACGTTCGACTCGACGATCGAGAAGAAGGCGCGCTGGACGGCCGACGAGCTGGTGCAGCAAGTGCCGACGCTGTTCAAGAACCAGCCGATGAAGTACTCGCCTCCGACGAGCAGTCTGCAGGCCTCGCTGAAGGAATAGGCATCTCGAAGCCTTTTGCGTCGATGATGCTGGAGGAGAGTCTCCAAACCCCTTAACGATTAGGTGCGTCGGAGTTATCTTGAGGGCATGGATCGAGAGAACCGAACAACTCTGCTGCGGACCCTTCTGGTCTTTGCTTTGACCGGCGCCTTTGTGATTGCTGCTTTCTTCGTATTCCAGCAACCCAAGATGACGGGTTCTTTCTGCACTACTGGACCTGGTCCTCAGCGCTGCACCCAATGCGTTGTCGGACAGCCGGGGAACTGTACGACATGCACCGGCGCGGATCACTGTGAACATACAGATTTCCAGGGCAATCCCAAATAGGAGACCGGCCCTGACGAGCAACCGAATCTGCGACGTCCCGTATCGAATTCGACGAGCCGAGATTCCCGGGTAGCGAGTTACCACGTGCCTGCGCGCGTTGACGACAAGCTGCTCGTCTGGGGAGACATCGAAGAGAACACCCTTGCCCAGGCGCGCAAGGCCGCGCGCCTTTCGATCGTCGAAGGGCACGTCGCGCTCATGCCCGACGCGCACATCGGCATCGGCGCGACGATCGGCTCGGTGATCCCCACAGAGAACGCGGTCATCCCGTCTGCGGTCGGGGTCGATATCGGCTGCGGGATGGTCGCCGTGCGGACCGATGTGCGGCAGGAGCAGCTGCCCGACGACCTGAAGCCCTTGCTAAGGAAGATCGAGCACGCCGTTCCCGCCGGGGTCGGAAAGGGGCACGGGCGAGTCACGAAGGCGGCCGACGCGTGGCTCGGGTCGCATCCGCCCGCCCGAGGCTTGAGCGACAAGCAGGTGAAGACGACGCTCCAGCAGTTCGGCACCCTCGGGTCCGGGAACCACTTCCTCGAGGTCGCCATCGACGAAGACGGCCTGACTTGGATCGTCCTGCATTCCGGCAGCCGCGGGATCGGCAACCAGCTGGCGACCTTGCACATCTCGAAGGCGAAGAAGGACATGAAGCGCGCGCTCGTGTCGCTGGAGGATCCGGACCTCGCGTACTTCGTCCAGGGGACGCCGGATTTCGACGCGTACATCGCCGACATGCGGTGGGCGCAGGACTATGCGATGGAGAACCGCGCGGCGATGGTCGACGCCGCGGTGGCGGTCTTGCTGAAGTTCCTCGGTTTCGGCAGCGAGATCGAGCGCGTCAACTGCCACCACAACTTCGCCGCGCGCGAGCGCCACGGCGCCAAGGACCTCTGGGTCACCCGGAAGGGCGCGATCAAGGCCGACGTGGGTGACCTCGGGATCATCCCCGGGTCGATGGGCGCGCGCACGTTCATCGTGCGCGGAAAGGGCAACGAATTGAGCTACAACTCGTGCTCACACGGAGCAGGCCGAAAGATGAGCCGCACCCAGGCGCGCAAGCAGATCTCGGAAGAGGCCCTACGAGAGCAGATGAAAGACCGGGTCTGGCTCGACGACCGCGCGCGCCAGCTGCTCGACGAGGGCCCGGACGCGTACAAGGACATCGAGCAAGTGATGCGTGAGCAGGCCGATCTCGTCGAGATCGTGCACGAGCTGCATGGGATCGTGAACTACAAGGGGCTGTGAAGCGGTTCTTGTGTGCATTCGGCGTCATATACGCGGCCCATTGCACACAAGAAGCGCGCTGGGGCGTCCGCCGGCGCTAGGGAGTCTGCAGCGCCGAGGTCAGGTTCTCGATCTTGTCGATCTGGTCGATCCGTTGCAGCTTCGTCAGCGCGCGCCTCGCCGCGCGCGTCTCCAGACGCATGCGCGCGTTCTTCAGGAACTTCGCCGCCAGCTCCTCATCGCTAAGCGGCCGGTCGGGATGCCCGCGGTTCACCAGCTCCTCGACCTCGATGGTCCTTCCGCCACGCGTGTTGACGCGAAGCCGCCCGCCGTACGTCTTCGGGAACGGCAAGGTCGTGTCCGGCTCGTGATGCACGCGCTCCGCCAACGTCAGCACGCGCCGGTCCGCGCGCGCATCCTCACCGAAGTACTCCAGCGCGTCGCG
>VAWS01000245.1 GCA_005884515.1 Actinomycetota bacterium | reverse complement strand
GATACGCGCGCATGCCGTACGTCGTCTTCGGATCGTTATGGATGATCATCTCCAGCCCGACCCAGCGGCCGGCTTGAACGACCTGCGGCAAGGCTGACGCCTTCGCCAGATCGATGTTCGGAAACGGTGGTCCGAGGTTGGGGACCATCACGTCGGGCACGTTCGACCATCGCAACAACCGCGGATAGGCGGAGTCCGTGCGTCTGGCCGCCGCGACCGCGGCGAAAACGACCCCGGAGAGCACGCCCATCAACAGGGAAAGTGCGACCCACGCGCGCCAGCGCGTGCGCATCTCGCTCCTGACCCGAAGCAAAACGGCACCCATCACTCCGCCCTCAACACCAACGCAGGTTTCGTTCGAGCAGCCGCGCGCGCAGGCAGCGCAGCGATCAGATTCCCGAGGAGCAACGCGGCGGGGATCGTCAGAAGGACGGGCGCGAAGCGGACGGCCGGCTCGGGAACATATCCGAGCTGATTGGCGAATGTGGTCCACGACCATCGGCCGGCCCCGATGCCGAGCGGGATCCCCACGATGAGCGCAAGCACAACCAATGTCGTCGCTTGCCAGGCGACGGCTGCTCGGACTTGGGAACCAACGAAACCGAGGGTTCGGAGAATCGCTAGATCGCGCGCGCGCCTGCGCACGGCCGTCACGAGGATGTGCGCGAGGGTGGCCGCAGACAGAAGCGCAAGCAATCCCGCCAGCACGAATGGCAGATTGATCACTCGCTGCAGGTTCGCCGCATCGCCGAAATCCGCGGCGAGTGAGATCGAGAGACCCCCGAGATCCTTCTTGAGAGTCTCTCTTCCCGATGTAGCGGAGACGCCTTCCGCAAACCGAAACACGTACAGGTCTTCGCTGAGCGTGGGCTGGAGACGTCGCAAACCTTGGAACGTCATGAAACCACCGTTTCCGGCGACAGTTCCGGTGATCGCGGGTGGAACGACGGTACGACCGACGATGCGATACTTCTGAGGCACGTTGGCCACGACGTCAACGACGTCGCCGACGCGCGCGTGGATCGCTCGCAGCGCGCGAGTGCCGAGCGCGATCTCGTCTACTGCCCGCGGCGGGCGCCCTTCCAAGATGACGGGCTCGATCGCGCCCTTGACCTGATCTAACCCAAGGATGTTGAGCGGTTCGCGTCCGATCAATACCGTGGAACCGCCTCCCCCCGAGAACTCCGCAACGTCCCGATCCCCTTGAAGGATCGGTAAGACCCGGGCTGCGTCCTCGCCGTCGAAGTCGTCGCCGATCACGCCGCTGAAATTCCAACCGATGAGTCGCGGTGTGTGGAGGAGATGACCAAGGCTGCCGGCGAAACCGAAAGAGGTCACGAGGGCTGCGAGTCCGATGATCGCGCCGAACAGGGTCGAGCGGACCGGCATCGATGTACGCCCACGGCCGGTTTCAAGCGCCATCCGAACCCCGGCCACGGACGGTGGCGGAAACGAGGAGCCCGCAAGCCAGTTCGCGATACGGGAAGGCCGATCCCTGGCCTCATCGACATCGGTCGCCGGCCTCGTGGCCGTTCGCGCCTCGGCGAGAGCCATAGCGACCACAACGGCGACGACTGCCCCGGTTGCACTCACGAGCAAAAGCCGAAACAGCGCCGTCGTAAAGACCTGACCGGAGGTCATCCCCAGCGCTCGAAGCGCCGGATTCTCATCCGACTCGATGAACGACTGACGGATAATCGCTTGCCCAACAACGAGAAGGGATGTGACCCCGGCGAGCAATGCCAGGAGCCACAGAGCTATCGCTTGGATATGTATGGTTCGTGTGACGGCGGCAGCGTTTTGTGGCTCGTTGAACGCTTGGACACGAGTTGATGCGGATGCACCGCCTAACAATCCATGCTTCTGGATCGCGTCGAGGACTGCAGGCACATCGTTCTCATGTCTCAGCTTGAGCAGCAGTGCTGGGAAAGTCGGAGTCTTCGAGATGAAGGCGCGATAGAAAGCCGGCGTGAGGTGGATCGGCGGGTATCCCAGGCCCGGAGGTAACTCGTACGATTGCGCTTCGATCCCCACCACGCGCACGCGCGGGTGCGGACCTGTCAGTGTCGTCGTTGAAGGCCCGTTCGCGAAGTCTTTGAACGACGGAAGGGCATAGTCCAAGTAATCGCCCACATGCATGTTGTACGAGCGAGCCGCGAGGTAGGACACGACTCCCTCGTCGACGGCAGCCGGATCGGCGTAGTGCCCTTCGATGATGAGCATCCGATTGAGCACCGTGTCGAACCGGCCATCGGGGCTCGCGAAGCTGACGACGGGATTCTCATCGCCGATCGGCGTGAGAGACATGCCCCTGGACGTCTTGATGAAGCCGAGGAAGGCTTGGAACGGCGCTGTATCGACCACCTCTGGCAAGCGTCGCGCATACTCGAAGTTGACGTTGGCGAATCCGAAGACCCGGCCAGAGTTTGCGATCCCGAGCTGCGCCGTATTCTGAGCCGTCCGGAACAAGGGAAAGGTCGAGTCCTGTCTGCGTGCGCCTGCCGAGGCGCCCAAAACCAAACCGCCCGCAAGGCCGATCACGCCGGCAAGAGCGAGAGACGCACGCCACCGCGCGCGCAACTCCGCGCGCGCGCGCATCCACACCGCGCTCATGAGCTCATCCGGCGCGCCACCGGCGCGCCTCCCCCGTCACCCGAGCTCCTACGCCTCGGGTTCGATCGCCGCCGCTGCTTGCGCGACGACTGCCGGTTCCGGCTGACCCGCGATCCGCCCGTCGGCCAGCTGAACGATCCGGTCGGCCGCCGACGCGACCTTCGCGTCGTGCGTCACGAGCATGATCGTCTGTCCGTCGTCGTGGAGCCGCTTGAACAGCTCGAGCACTTCCGCTCCGCCTGCCGAGTCCAATGAACCGGTCGGCTCGTCGGCAAGCAGCAGCGTCGGTTGGTTCGCCAGCGCGCGCGCGATCGCGAGGCGCTGGCGCTGTCCGCCGGAGAGAACGCCCGGCGCGTTCTTCGCCTTATCGCTCAACCCGAGCAGATCGAGAAGGTCGCGCGCGCGCGTCTCTGCCGACTTCCGCGAAGAACCGGCGATGATCGCCGGCAGCGTGACGTTCTCGAGCACGCTCATGCCCTCGAGGAGGTTGAAGAACTGGAACACGATGCCGATGTGCTTGCGGCGCAATCGGGCGAGCTGGTTCTCGTCCTTGTCCGACAATGTGTTGTCGGCCAGCCAGATCTCACCGTCGGTCGGCTTGTCGAGGCCTGCGATCAGATTCAGAAGCGTCGACTTGCCACAGCCCGACGGCCCCATCACCGCAACGAACTCCGCC
>VAWS01000093.1 GCA_005884515.1 Actinomycetota bacterium | reverse complement strand
CGCGCTCTCGTCGTCGAGTCGCGATCGCACCTATCACAACTCGGCGATCCTGTTGCCGGACGGCAGCATCCTGGTCGGCGGTCACGCGCCGATCAACCAGGGCTACGGCGGAACCGGCAACTCGGCGCCGCTGGACCAGCTCGGGTTCGCGCACAACCTGAAGGATCCGTCCTTCGAGCGGTTCTACCCCCCGTACCTGTACGCAGGGCCGCGTCCCAAGCTGAACGCGAGCCAGGCGCACGCGACCTGGGGCGGCACGCTCCAGGCGGAGATCGCACCGGGCAGCGCGGCGATCGATCACTTCGTGCTGACGCGCCTGCCGTCGCAGACGCACATCACCGACGCCGACGCGCGCACGATCATCCTCGGCGCCGGCCGGCGGAGCGGCAGCTCCGTCTCGCTGACTATCCCGAAGAACCGCGCCGCCGTGACGCCGGGCTTCTACTACCTGTTTGGGATCAGCCCGAAGGGCGTTCCGTCGGTCGCAACGATCGTGCAGGTCACCGACCCCAAGTACTTCGTCGGGGCCGGCTCGGCGACGCCGGTGGACCTCGCGACGCAGAAGCTCCGCACCAGCTCGGCCGGCAGCATCACGGCCGTGCAGCAGCCGGCCGCTCCGGCGCGCGCAGCGAAGAAGATCGCCGTCGCACCGCTGAGCACCGAGGCCAACCTTGCGAGCGACGTCACCGTCCCCGCAGGCAAGCCGATCGCACCGGCGCGCTCGTCGGAGGCATGGATGATCGTCCTCATCGCGCTCATGGGCGCGGTTCTCACGCGGCGGATCTGGTCGCTCGCGCGAAGATAGCCGCGCCCCGAAGATCACCGGGCGTCTTCCCCTAGGAGGACGCCCGGTTGCTTTTCGCCGGTAGGCTACGCGCGATGCAGACGCGCGCGGTCGTGTTCCGCTCGGACGACCTCACCCTCGAGGGACAGATCATCATCCCCGAGCAGCCCCGCGCGGCGCTCCTGCTCTGCCACGGCATACCGGGCGGCGGTCCGCCCGACCCGACCGACGAAGGATACGAAGGGTTCGCGCGCGCGATGGCGGCGAGCCGCTTCGCCGCCATGTGGTTCAACTTCCGCGGATGCCGAGGCGCGCGCCGGTATCGACGTCGCGGCCGATCGAGACGACGTAGCAATGATCGCAACGCTCGCGGCGCCGGCCACGTTGGCGGGGGTCGGTGACGACCAGGAGGCCTTGCTCCAGCGCCTGCGGAACATCGGCGTGATCCACGACCCCAACTTCCCGCCGGACCCGAAGGAGTGGTGGGCCGATCTGGTCGGCGGCGCGGCCGAGAACGCGATCGGCCGGATCTCGCCCCGGCCGATCCTCCTGATCCACGGCGATGCCGATCAGATCGTCCCCTCCCCGCACGTCGAGACCCTGTTCGACCGGGCCGGCGAGCCCAAGGAGCTCGTCCGTATCCCCGGCGGCGCGCACCAGCTCCGGCGCGACCCGCGCGCGCTCGACGCCCTCACCGACTGGCTCGACCGCCGCTTAGCGCGGCGAGGAGCCGGACACTCCGGGCAAGTCGCTCCTCAGATGTAGTCAAGTCCCGGCGCCCGACCGCCGATAGTGACATTGGAGTGGGGGGCGGCCCCCTAGGCGCGAAGGACGGGACCATGGAGGAAGTGCGCAGGCCCTGCGCTCATCGCGGCACCCCGGACGTTTTGAAAAGCGTGGTCGAGACCCCGCAGGGTCCGATCGAATTCTGCATCTGCAAGCAATGCCGCCGGTTCTGGCTCGAGCGGTCAGGCTGGCTTCTGTCACGTCGCGAGACGATGACGATCTTGCGCAGCTGGCCGCTCAACGAAGCGATCGAGCCGCTGGCGCGCTGAAGCCCCCGTCGAAGAGGTGTCGGTGTCCTAGGCCGGCACCTCTTCCGTTTGTTGCCAACGGGTATCTATGTGGCGCAGGGGGCCTCTGATAGGCTTTCCGTCGAGGGTTGAGAGGTTCCTGCAAGTCGGTACCGCAGCAGCTGTTCCACTTCCGGAACCACCGAAACAGCCCCACGGAAGACGCTGAGAGGCGTCGCAACGCCGCCGAAGGTGGCACGGAAGGAGGGAACACGCTTGCGCGGAACCGTTAAGTGGTTCAGCGACGAGAAGGGCTACGGCTTCATCTCCCAAGAGGGTGGCGAAGACGTGTTCGTGCACTTCTCAGGCATCGCCGGCGAAGGCTACCGCTCGCTCAGCGAGGGGCAGGCCGTGGAGTTCGAGATCACCCAGGGTCCCAAGGGCTCCCAGGCGACGAACGTTCGCGCCGTCGAAGCTTAAGCGCCAGCAAAAAAACAAAGAGGGGCCGGCATCGGCCCCTCTTTTGTTCCACCCGTGCCCCGTTGGTTCCGGCCGGCCCCGCCGCCGGCCGAAAACCCCCCAGTCGGATGAGAAGGGCGTCCCTGCCCCCGTCAGCAGAGACGCCCAGAGCGGATCCGTCCGACTTCAGACGGTCGCTTCTCTCACATGCGATGTTCGGCGGTCGGGGGTAGGTGGGGCATCCCCTGTCTGGAGCGTCTTGGATGGGCCGAAACGGCTACGCGGCTTCGAGCGCGCGCGGTGTCGGACTAGATACGGGACCGCTACCGATTTGGTGCAAATGTGTCGACCGTCGTGGCGACCTCGGAGGCCGGATCTTGGCCCGCGCTCCACGGTGCGACGATCAGGTGGGTCACGCCGGCGTCCCGGAACGCCTGGAGCCGGGTGCGGCAGACCTCCGGCGACCCCAGGGCGTTGATCTCATCGACCATCCGGTCGGGGATCTCCGCGACGGCACCTTTGCGGTCTCCGGCCTCCCATCGCTCCAGCGCGCGCGTGACCTCGTCTGCGTAGCCGGCCGTGAGGAACTGGTTCCGGTAGGTGGGGACGGGGACGTACCCGGTCAGCTCGCGGCGAAGGTGCTCCCGCGTCGGCGCCGGGTCGTCGGCGACGCAGGTGCGGACGTAGCACGCGATGTCGACCTCGTCGGGATCGCGTCCCGCGGCCTCCGCTCCGGCGCGCACCTGCTTGATCTTCTCGGGGATCGCGTGCGCGGGCACCCAGTTCATGAGCACGCCGTCGGCGATCTCCCCCGCCAGGCGGAGCATCTTGTCGTTGAGCGCGCCGAAGTAGATCGGGATGCGCTGCGGCAGCAACGGCATCCGGAAGCCGTGGGATGAATAGCGTGCGCCGCTGAAGTCCGTCTTCTGCATGGCGAGCACCCCTCGGATGACCTGCGTCGCTTCCCGCAGCGTTGCGAGCGGCCGCTCGTACGGAAGCCCGTGCCACTGGCCGACGATGATCGGCGACGAGGTCCCCAAACCGAGGATGACGCGGCCCGGAGCGAACGCATCGACCGTCGCCGCGCTGAACGCGTACACGACGGGCGTGCGGATCTGGACGGGGATGACGCCGCTCGCCAGGAGGATGCGTTTCGTGCGCCCGGCGATCGCGGTCATCAGGCTGAACGCGTCGGGGCCGGCAACCTCGGGGATCCAGGCCGAGTCGTAGCCGAGCTCCTCCGCGCGCGCGGCGATGTCGACGTAGGCGGGCGCGGGGAAGAACTGTTGCAGCGGGAGCGTCAGTCCGGTCCGCTGCTCCATCGTCACACGACGTTGGTGCGAAGGATGTGGAACGACTCGCTGTATTCGTACGGCTGGTCCTTCGCGATCTGCTTGAAGCGCTCGCGAACGAACGTTTCGATCTCGTCGGGGCTTTCGACCTGCGAGCGATGGTGCTTCAACGCTTCGATCTTCTGATCGACCGTCTCGGTGATATCGGTGAAGACGGGCCCGAAGCCGAACGTGCCGATGAACACCGCGTTCGGAAGGAACGGCTCGAAGCCTTCTTCCTTCCACAGCTCGGGGAACATCAGGCCGCTCGACGCGTCAGGGTTGATCGAGCGCAGCACGACTTCGCCGACGGCGACGTGGTCGGGATGGTTCGCGTAGAAGTCGGCCATCAGCCGCTCCGTCGAGTGCGTGAGCACGACGTCTGGACGGAAGCGTCGGATCTCGCGCGCAACGGCTTTGCGCAGTTCCAGGTCCGGATAGAGGTACCCATCCTCGAAGCCGAGCGTCACGACCTCCTTCACACCGAGGACGTCGGCTGCTTGACGCTGCTCGACCATCCGGATCTCTTTCAGCTTCTCGCGCGTCATCTCGGGGTCGCTGGAGCCGGAGGCACCGTTCGTGACGAGCACGAGGTTGACCTCCACGCCTTGACGGACCCAGCTCGCGATCGTGCCGCCTGAGTTCCACTCGTTGTCGTCGGGGTGCGCGAATATCGCGAGCGCGCTGTTGATCTCGAGGGCGTCGTCGAACTTCATCAGGGTCCTCCTGTGGGATAGGCAGGAGTTTATCGCGCGCGCCGCCGGCGGGTCAGGGTGTAACGAGGATCGAGAACTGCGGCTTGGCGCCCGGCTCGACGATCTGGCCGTACGAGCCACGGTTCAGCATCGGGATGACGTCCGCCACGGCTCCGGCGCCCTGCGACGGGTACGGCTCGTGCTCGTCGGCTTCGCGCCACGATGACATCGACGAACCGAGCTGAGCCGTCAGCTCCTTGAGCGCTTCCTTCAACGCAGAGATCAGCGCGCCGTTCTTCGATGTGCTCCCGAAATAGTTGAACCGCGTCCCACCGTACAGCGCGTGCGTGAACGTCCCGAAGAGCGCGTTGTCGTCCTTGAAGCTGGGCGTGTCTTCATTGTCCGACGAGAAGTAGTGGCCGTCGTCGCGCACCCCCGCGGCGATCTGGAACGTCGTGGGATCCAGGACGGTGAACGTCTGCCGCAGAACGACCTCCACCCACCGATCGAAGAGCACCAACCCCGGTGCGTCGTAGCTCCCATCTTTGTTCAGGTCCACGCGGTGGTTGTTCCACGCTGCGAGCAGCCCTCGCGCCTGGCTCAGTGACGGGTCGTGGCTCGCATCGATCGCCGCGAGAAGCGCCGGTTTCCACGTGCGCGCGCGGTTATCGATCGACGAGACGTCCTTCTCGATCGACGCCATGTCGATGAAGCGGACGTGCGGGGACAGCCGAGCAAGGTCGAACTGGATCGGCTGCACCTGATGCGATGGCCCCCACACGCTCATCTGCGGTCGCGAAGGGTTGGGCGCCGGCGGGATCGTCCCGGAGTCGATCCCCTTCGAGAACCAGCCGACTGCCGGCTTGTTGTTCCAGTTGGCGAGGAACCCGCCCGGCGGATCGATCGCGTGCGGCTGGTCCGAGAACTTCTCCATGCCCTGCCAATCCCACGGCCCGGTGCCGGGGATCGGGAACCGGGGGTCGACGTCGGACGGCCGGATCGGATACCGGCCGACGTGGAAGTACGCGGCGTCGCCCGCGGTGTCGACGAACATAAAGTTGAAGCCGAACACCACGCCTGAGGCTGCCTTTTGGAACTGAGACACGGTCTGCGCCTGCGTCGCCTGTGTCCACGCGAGCAAGCTCGAGACGATGCGGCCGTCGACGACGGACTGACGCGAGTACGCCACGCGCGCGCCGACGTTCGGCGTGGTGATGAGCGGTCCGTGAACCGTCCGCGAGACGGTGATCGTCACCGACGGCGATGTACAGGACGACGACGTGTCGCCGCTGGTTAGGTCCAGCACCGCGGTGGGCGGCGTGCGGCAATCGATCGTCTCCTGGTGCGATTGCAGCGGCAGGTACTTTCCGTTGTGCAGGTAGGACTTGCCGTCCGCGCTCAAGCGCTCGACGAATGTGTCGGAGTTCGCGTCGAGGGCCGAGGTGACCGCCCACGCCGCGCGCGAATTGCGCCCGATTGGCACGAACGGAAGCCCGGGCACCGTCACGCCGCGGATGTCGAAACCGCCGCCGTGGAGCTCGACCTCCCAGAAGAAGGATGGGTTTGCCAAGCTTGTCTGCGGCTCGGATACCAGGAGCGGATGGTGGTCGGCGGTGTGCTTCGCATCGACGACGTACTCGTTCGAACCGAACCCGATGAGACCGAGCTGGTTCTGCAGCGTACGGAGCGTCGTCTGGATCAGGTCGCGTTGGGCGGCTGCTCGCGCGATCGCCGATGTACCCCCCATCGATGCGACCGTGTCGTTGACGAGGGCGCCGGAGGACGAGCCCGGGTGGCCGACGCGCCGTGGGAACACACCGAGCGAACGTGGGATCGTCGTCACCGCGCTGGGATCGTTCAGCGGGTAGACGTCGTTGATGATTTTGCGCGCGTTGGTCAGCCCCACCTTCTGTGTCATCGTCGCCAGCGAATCGGCCATGTCGAGCTCGCCGTGACCGAACTCACCGAAGAAGCGTCCGGCGTACTCGCCGAAGGCGAGTGAGTCGTCCACCGTCCACGGCGCGATCGGAAGGTCGCCGAGAAGCACGAACTCTGACGGGAGCTTGTTCGGGTCGAGCTGCGCCTCGTTGATGTAGGTGTTGATGCCGTCCGCGAACGCGAATCCTTCCGCGCGCGTCAGCGGGTCAGCAGCGTTGAACTCCGCCATGCGCGCGGCGGAGCCCTCGGAGACCTGACGCACGGCCTCGTCCATCGGCAGGAACGCCTTGCCGAGCAGGGCCGCGAGCGTCCCGTGGCCGACGCGACGGAAGATCTCCATCTGGAACAAACGGTCGGCCGCCATCGCGTACCCCATGCCGCGCAACAGCGAGACGGGTGAGTTCGCGTAGATCTGCGGAACGCCCCACGCATCGCGGTAGATCGTCGAGCCGGGCAACGTGTGCCAGAGCGTGCCCTTGCCGAACGCGTCGGGCTTGTACCGGAACGAGCTGTAGAGGGGCGCCTGGTCCGCGAAGTGCGGCCCGAAGTTGCCGTCCGCCTGCGCCTGGATGAACTGCGGCAACGTGATCAACCCCGACTCCCCCGGTGGCACAACGTTGACCGCGCGCACCAGATCGAGCGGACCAGTGGCGGCCGTCGCGCCTGCCATGGCCAAAGCAATGGCGAGCACGGCGAAAGCGACTGCTATCCGGGAACGCATCTCGGACGGCTTCTACACGAGCAGCCCGGTCTCCTTCCGCCACAGATCAGAAGCGAATAGCGCACACAGAGGCAAAGCTGCTCGGCAATGCTCTCTCATACAGATCTGCGCAGTTGGCATCTGATGTCAGCGCATTTCCCCATGCCAGTGTTCGTCAATGTCACATGAGCCCTGGGTTGGAAGACCGATCAGCGTGACGCGCGGAGTTGCGCCCATCGACGAACGCCCGGACTGTTCAACGGCCAAGGCAATTGTTCTCGCAAAGGGATCCGAGGTTTTTCTGGCCGCATGATCAAAGGTTAGATCCAAAAGCGACGAAGAGGTCGCATTTTTTCTACTCAGTGGGAGGACGTCGGCGCACGCCAGCGTTCGCAAATGACACATGAGCGCAGCCGGGTCAAAGAGGTCTGTCCGGATCGACCGTTGGGAACCTCTCTCGGATGTAGCCCCGCGTCACCTGTCGGAGTTCCGTCGTGTAGTCCTCGAATTCTGTGAGCTCCCAGAACGATTGATCAGATGGGTCCAGATAGAAGCTCGGAACCCCGTCCCCAATGTCTGCTAGCAACTTCATCTTCGAGATTCGTTCGTTCAGTGACTGCATCCCTTGATCAGGTATGAATCTGCCTTGATCGAAGGTGTACGAGCCCTTGAGGACTTCATCGTTCACGGCGCAACCTCCGCATGGTCAGGGCCAGCATAGGAGGCTGTGGCGCACGCCAGCGTTCGTCAATGACACATGACCGGGCCAATCGGGGCCGTTGCCTAGCTCTCCTTAGATCGATCATTGGCTGGCGATCGACGTGGCGTCCCCTAACCGCCGTCACGCGTATGGTCTAGCCGAACGCGATGGATGCGAGCGACTTTTTGATAGTACTGAGCGGCTCCTGCTTCGCGAAGTAGAGCGTCAGTTCCTTAAAGCCATTGTGGGGTTCAGAGAGGTTGAGAGCGGCAACTCGATCCCCTGAGTCGGGACCAGTGTTTGTACCGCAGGCGTCGCAGAAAATTGTCCTTGGCTTGAAGATGAGCGCCGAGCCGTAAGGTGTTTGCACGACCGTCACCGCATCGACGCGAACCTTCTCGGTCACGTAGATCCAATAGCCCTTGGCGTCGTGGCCCCACTCGCGGATGTCAGTGGGCCACCAGCTCCGGCCGGCGTTCTGCTGAGCGGTAGATCCTGCGAACATGTACCGCCACGGGTCGCCATTCTCGGCCTTCGTGTCGATCTCCCAAAGGTAGAAGCTGCCGGGATCGCACGAAGTCGGGGCACCAGGACACTTGTTGTACGCGTACGTCACCTTGCCTTCGAGCGGAGGAAATTCGAGCCTAAGGTGGATTTCGGGGCTGCTCAGCCGAATCCAGCCGTCCGAAACGGTTGGCGTGGGTGAGGGACTTGGAGATGAAGTCGGGGAAGCTGAGGTGGAATGCGAAGAGGCGGAGTTGTTCGGCGTCGAGGTGCACGCCGAAGTCATAAGCGCAGCGACGATACAGACGGCGAAGATCTTGATCCTCATGAGGAGACTGTAACGGAGCTGACCGCGCGCAGCGCAGTGCCCGTTTGGCCATGAAATCGAACAAAAGCTTCATAACAGAAGGGACCCCCCGTCGGGTGTCAGGGTGAGCCCACAGGCGATTAGTCTTCTCACCCGACGAGTCTCAGAGGCGCAAACCGCGCAGCTGCTCGACATAGTCGGCCGGCAGGCTGTGAGCCTGTGCTCCTCTGATCAGCGCGTCGACGTATCGGCCAGACGGCGGCTTCTCTCGTATATCGGTGGCGAGATAGATCAGCGAGTTCACCAGGCCCTCATCGGCTTCTACGTAGAGATGCTCTCGCGTGTACGCACCGATTGCGACACCTTCGTACCGATCCAACGCTTCGACGTGCTCGTCGGTCAGGTCCCACAGAACGCCCCACACCTCGCGGCGGCTCGACGGGATCACTGTCGCAACTCCCCCACCCCAGCCGGGCGAGTCCCACACGAACGCCAGCTGATAGCCGGGAAGGCGCGCGCATCCCAACGCAACGGCACCCGGACAGCGCGAAGCCATCTGCTTCGGATCCATGTTGGAGCCGTACGCGAAGTAGTGCGTCACTCGGCGGCGGGCGATGCAGGATCCGGCGCCGCGGGGTCTTCACCGACGGCGAGCGGCGGCTCGAAGCCGCACTCGTCCATCAGCCGCGCGATGTCGTCCTCTTTCCAGCCACGTGCGGCGAGCGCGTCGGCGAGCCGCAGCGGCGCGAGGTTGGC
>VAWS01000241.1 GCA_005884515.1 Actinomycetota bacterium | reverse complement strand
TTGTTCTGCATCGGAGGCAGCGTCTCGGGGACATCGTGCACGAGCGGCCTCGCCGTGACGTACCCGATGGTCATCATGTACGCCTTGACCTTCCTCATCGGCTACTTCTTCTGGCGGGCGTTCCGCGCGCCGAAGCTCGTCCCGAAGGGCGCGCAGAACGTTGCCGAGGTGGCGGTCGATTTCGTCCGCGGGCAGATCGTGATGCCGGTGCTCGGTCCCGACGGAGCAGGCTGGTTGCCGTTCCTGTCCACGATGTTCTTCTGGGTGCTCATCCTCAACGTGATGGAGATCACGCCGGGCGTGAACTTCCCGATCACGAGCATCATCGCGGTACCGGTGCTGCTGGCATTGCTGTCGTGGATCATCTTCAACGCCGTCGGGATCAAGAATCAGGGGTTCTTCGGCTACCTCAAAGGGATCATGTTCCCGCCCGGGGTGCCGAAGCCGATCGTGCCGCTGCTCGCGCTCATCGAATTCTTCTCCACGATCATCGTGCGGCCGATCACGCTGGCCGTTCGACTCTTCGCCAACATGGTCGCGGGTCACATGATCCTGTCGGTGCTGTTCCTCGGCACAACGGTCTTCCTTTCGAGCAGCCTCGGGAAGGTGACGTTCGTGCTGCCGTTCATCTTCGCGATCGTCATGACCGGCTTCGAGCTGTTCGTGGCCGCGATGCAAGCGTTCATCATCACGATCCTGACCGCGGTGTACATCGCCGGGGCACAGGAGGCCCATCACTAGGAAGGAATCAGCACTGATGGAAAGAATCGGACGTCCGGCCGCAGGGCCAAGGATAGGGAGGACGAGATGCTCCACGTTTTGAATGCGCTGATGGTCCTCGCGCAGACGACTACTACCACGACGAGCCAGTTCACCCCGATCGGGAAAGGCCTCGTGTACGGCCTCGCCGCGATCGGTCCGGGCATCGGCATCGGGATCATCTTCGGGAAGGCGATCGAAGCCGTCGCGCGCCAGCCCGAAGCGCAAGGTCTCGTGCAGCCGTTGATGTTCCTTGGGTTCGCGCTGACGGAAGCGCTCGCCTTGTTCGGATTCGTGCTCTTCTTCATCGTCAAGTAGCTCCGAGGGAGTGAGGACCATGCTGGCCATGCTGGCCGACAGCGGCGACCTGCGGATCCTTCCGCATACGGACGAACTGATCCTTGCGACGATCGCGTTCGGGATCCTCGTCGTCTTCCTGTTGAAGGCCGTGTTCCCGCGTTTGAAGAAAGCCCTCGAGGATCGCACCGCCAAGATCCAGGGGCAGCTCGAGGAGGCCGAAGAGGCGCAGGAGATCGTCCGGCGCGCGCAGGCCGACGTGGCCGGCGAGCGCGACCGCGCGATCCAGCAGCTCCAGACGACCCTCGGCGAGCTGTCGATCGAGCTGGCCGCACGCATCATCGAGCAGGACCTCCGCAACAACGAGGCCGCTCGCCAGCTGGTCGACAAGGCGATCCAAGACCTGGCGCAAACCCCGAGCGGGCAGGCATAGCGGATGAGCTCGAAAGACCCCCGCGTCGAGGGCTACGCCAAAGCCCTGTTCGACATCGCCCAAGCCGAAGGCGTGCTCGACCAGGTGGAGGACGAGCTGTTCCGCTTCGCGCGTACGCTCGAGAACGAGATCCGCCTTCGCGACGCGCTCGTCGATCCGCAATTGCCGGTGGAGCGGCGCGTCGAGATGCTCCGGGAGCTGCTCGGCGCGAAGGCCTCGCCGCACACGGTCAACCTGATCAGCTTCATCGTCGAGCAAGGCCGCGCCCGCGAGCTCACGCACATCATCGATTCGATGGTCGAGCTGGCCGCGCGCGAGCGCCAGCGTGCCGTCGCCGAGGTGCGCTCCGCCGTGCCGCTCGACGAGGAGCAGCGCCAGCGTTTGGAGCGCGCGCTCCGCGACGCGACCGGCAAAGAGATCACGCTGAAGGTCATCGTCGACCCGAGCGTGGTCGGCGGGCTCGTTGCGCGCGTCGGCGACCTCGTCTTCGACGCGTCGGTGCGCCGGCGCCTCGAGCTTGCGAAAGAAAACTTTGGGAGAGGGCGAGATGGCTGAGCTGACGATCGATCCGAACGAGATCGCCGCGGTCCTGCGGAAGTACGTCGAGGGTTACAAGCCTTCGGTCGAGCGCGAAGAGGTGGGTCGCGTGACGTACTCCGGCGACGGGATCGCGCGTATCTCCGGGCTGCCGCGCTGCATGGCGAACGAGCGCCTCGAGTTCGAGCGCGGCGTCAGCGGCGTTGCGCTGAACCTCGAAGAAGACGAGATCGGCGCCGTCGTCCTCGGCGAGTCGGAGCATGTCGAAGAGGGCGACACGGTGAAGCTGACCGGCGAGATCCTCTCCGTTCCGGTCGGCGACGCGCTGCTCGGTCGCGTGGTCGACGTCCTCGGAAACCCGATCGACGGCGGACCGCCGCTCGACCAGTCCAAGATCACCGACCACCGGCAGCTCGAGGTACAGGCGCCGTCGGTCGTCCAGCGCCAGCCGGTGAAGGAGCCCCTCTACTTCGGTATCAAGGCCGTGGACGCGATGACGGCCGTTGGTCGCGGCCAGCGAGAGCTCATCATCGGCGACCGCAAGACCGGCAAGACCGCGATCGCGATCGACTGCATCATCAATCAGAAGCGATTCTTCGGAACGCCCCAGCAAGTGAAGTGCATCTACGTTGCCGTCGGTCAGAAGGACTCGACCGTGTCGCAGGTCGTCGAAGAGCTACGCGCGGCAGGCGCCCTCGAATACACGGTCATCGTCGTGGCCGGAGCAGCCGACCCGGCGCCGTTCAAATACCTCGCCCCTTATGCGGGCTCCGCGATAGGCCAGAACTGGATGTACAAGGGTGAGCACGCGTTGATCGTCTACGACGACCTATCGAAACAGGCGGAGGCGTATCGGGAGATCTCGTTGCTGCTCCGCCGGCCGGCCGGCCGCGAGGCATACCCGGGCGACGTGTTCTTTCCTTGAAGAGGGCCTTTTCAATGCAGGTGTTCGACCCGCGATCAACGTTGGTCGCTCTGTGAGTCGTGTCGGCGGGAACGCACAGATCAAGGCGATGAAGGACGTCGCCGGGTCATTGCGCCTTGACCTTGCGTCGTTCCGCGAGCTCGAGTCCTTCGCCGCGTTCGGCTCCGAGCTCGACAAGTCGTCGCAGGCGCAGCTCGCGCGCGGTCAGCGCTTGGTTGAGCTGCTGAAGCAGCCCCAGTTCTCACCGGTCGCCGTAGAAGACCAGGTCATCGCTATCTTCGCGGGGACCAAGGGCTATCTCGACGATGTCCCCGTCGGCGACGTCCGTCGGTTCGAAGCCGACCTGCTCGAGTACGTCCACTCGCGCGAGCCGGGGATCACGAAAGAGATCGTCGAGACCGGGAAGATGCCCGAAGAAACAGCGGCCAAGCTCATCGCCGCCATCGAGGACTTCAAGCGCGGGTTCCAAGCGACCGGGTCCTCAGAGATGCCGGCCGCACCGGACAAGGTCCGCATCAGTGAGGAAGGAAAGGTCGAGAGCGCCTAGCGCGCGCACGATGGCCGGCCGGTTCCGTCAGATCCAGAAGAAGATCGAGTCGATCCGCTCGATCACCAAGATCACGCGGGCGATGGAGCTCGTTGCCGCGTCGCGGATCGTCAAGGCGCAGCACCGGCTGATCCAAGCTCGTCCCTACGCGCGCGGGATCCAAGAGGCGATCCGCGAGCTGGCCGGCGTCAGTGAGGTCGCGACGGAGTTCCCGTTGCTGAAGCCCCGCGACGAGATCCGCACGATCGGCATCGTGGTGATCACGAGCGATCGCGGTCTTGCCGGCTCGTACAACTCCAACGTCATCCGGCACGGCGTCAACCTGATCCGCGAGGCGCGCGCTGCTGGGCAAGGCACGAAGCTGTACGTCGTGGGGAAGAAAGGCCTGTCGTTCTTCCGCTTCAGCAACTACGAGATCGCGAACTCCTGGCAGGGGATCAGCGACACGCCGCAGTTCGAGAACGCGGAGGAGCTCGGCGGGATCCTCGTGAAGGACTTCGTCGAGGGCGTCGTCGACGAGGTGAAGATCGCGTTCACCGACTTCGTCTCCGCCGGCCGCCAGGTGCCCACGCTCAACACGATCCTTCCCATCCGCAAGGAAGACGTGACGCCCGAGCCGGGCAAGATCACCCCGCT
>VAWS01000092.1 GCA_005884515.1 Actinomycetota bacterium | reverse complement strand
GTCGAAAGGCCGGCGGCTTTGAGGATGTCGCGGAGGGGTGGATCGAAGCTGCCACTTTTCTCGATCAGTCGGTAGGTCGCCTCGACAACGCGGCGGATCTCTTCTACGTAGCCGGCTTGGCGCTCGGCGGTCGAGCGCTCGATCGCGCGGCGGGCGAATGTTTCGGCCAGATCCTCCACGGCCGACCCAGAGTAGCAGAACGTTGTTCTGAGAATGTAAGATCATCGTTCTGGAGGCGCTGTGGAGCGAGAGTTGCTGCTGACGGGCATCGGAGGCCAGGGGATCCAGCTGGCCGCGCGCGTGATCGCCACGGCCGCGATCGCCGAGGGACGAAGCGTCCAACTGTTCGGGAGCTACGGCGGCATGATGCGCGGCGGCAACACCGATGCAACCCTCGTCGTAGCCGACGGGCTCGTGGAGGCTCCCCCAACCATCGGACACGCCTGGTCCGTGATCGTGATGCACGATCAGTTCGCAGCCCCGATCTTGGCGAAGCTCAAACCGGGAGGCCTCGTCGTCATCAACGCCGATGTTTGCTCGAGCAGGCCGGACCCGGCGCGCTCGAACGTGGTCGAGGTCGTCGCGAACGAGATCGCCGACCGGGTAGGCAACCGCCTCGCCGCGTCGATGGTCCTGACGGGCGCGTACGCGGCCGCGACCGGCCTCGTTTCTCTCCACGCGCTCGAAGATGCGATCGCGGCGTCCCTCCCCTCCTATCGCCAGAAGACCGTCGACGTGAACATCGCCGCGCTCCGCGCGGGTTTCGAAACGGCGCCTCGCGATCTCGTCGCCTCCTGGCCGGAGGAGGTACGAGCATGAGCGAGGAACGCGTCCTCACTCGCGGGACCGTGGTCATCGACGTCGACGCGTGCAAGGGCTGCGATCTTTGCATCGACGCGTGCCCACCCGGCGTGCTCACGATGACGCGTCACGAGCTGAACGCTCGCGGTTATGCGTACCCGGTTCTCTCGCCCGGCTGCACCGGCTGCCGCATCTGTGCGCAGATCTGCCCGGACTTCGTATTCCAGGTCTACAAGTACGACGAGCCGATCGAGCTGGTGGTAAACGAATGACGGCACGCCTGCTCGAAGGATCGGAGGCGATAGCCGAGGCGATGATCGGCGCAGGGTGCCGTTTCTTCGCGGGGTACCCGATGACGCCGTTCACCGAGGTGCTCGAACACATGGCACGCTTGCTGCCCGGCGTCGACGGCGTGTGCATGAATGCGGAATCCGAGCTTGAAGCGATCGGGATGGCGTGGGGAGCGGCGGCGACGGGGACGCCCGCCGCTACCGGCTCGACTGGCCAGGGCTTATCGCTCATGCAGGAGTCGCTCGCCGAGATCACGCTCGCACGCCTGCCGCTCGTCGTTCTGAACATGGCGCGCGCGCAAGGCGACTACTTCCAAGCGACGCGCGGCGGCGGCCACGGCGACTACCGGCACATCGTGCTCGCGCCGATCGACGTCCCAGAAGCGGTCGAGCTGGTCTCGCTCGCATTCGACCTCACGTTCCGCTGGCGCAATCCCGTGCTGGTCTTCGGCGATTACTACCTCGCGCACACGGCCCAATCGGTCGACTTCAGGCCTCCGGCCCGCGCCGACCACGACCTCGGCTGGGCGCTCGACGGCCGCTCCGGCGGGAGCGGGCAGGCGAAGCTCGTCTCGCCGCTCGGCGGATTCAAGCGCAAAGACCAATCCGGCTATAACCTCGCCACCCACTACGCGAGCTGCGCAGCTGCAACCGCAGAGATGGTCGCCGGTGTGACACCACTTGCCGATGTCGGATTCATAGACCACGCGGAAGTCGTCGTCGTCGCGTTCGGGACGCCGGGCCGTTACGTTCGAGCAGCCGTGCGCGCGCTCCGCGCAGACGGTGTGCCGGTTGGCTACGTTCGGCCGGTCACGCTGTTCCCATTCCCTTCCGAGGCGGTCGCGCGAGCATGCGAAGGCGCGCGCAGGGTCGCCGTGTACGAGAACAACCAGGGGCAGATGATCGACGATGTCCGCCTCGCCGTGCTGGGGCGCTCGCCTGTCGATTTCATCGGTGGCTTGAGCCTTGACAGCTCGGGGTTCGGGATCGCACCAGACCTCGACGTGCAGGTCCTGCGGGCGCGGATCGAGGAGGTCTTCACCAAATGACCGAACACGACGGGCTGAACATCGTTCCGACCGGCCGGCCGCCGTCGATCCCGGCAACGCTCGTGCGCGACTTCACCCCCGATCTGATCGACGTCGGCACGCACCACCTCTGTCCCGGTTGCGGCGAGCCGGTCGCGATGCGCGCCGCGCTCGAAGTGATCGCAGAGCTCGGCGTGGTTCAACGCACGGTCGGCGTGTTCGGGATCGGCTGCTACACGGCGTTCTCGAATAACCTCGATGTGGAAGTTCTGCAGGCACTCCATGGGCGCGCGCCGTCGCTGGCGACCGGCGTCAAACGCGCGAAGCCCGGGACGTTCGTGTTCACGGTTCAGGGCGACGGCGACATGGTGAACGAGGGACTTCAGGAAGTGATCCACACGGCCGCTCGCGGAGAGAACGTCACGTGCATCATGCTGAATAACGGCGTCTTCGGCGAAACGGGCGGGCACATGACCGCAACAACCGTCATCGGACAACGCACGAAGAACACACTCGAAGGACGGAACGCCGAGGATCATGGGAACCCGATCCTGTTGGCGAATATGATCGCCGGCCTGGACGGCTCGGCCTACGTCGCGCGCGGAGCGGTCAACAATGCACACAACGTCGCGCTCACCAAGCAGATGATCACCGCCGCGTTCGAGAGCCAGATCGCCCGCCGCGGCTTCTCCTTCGTCGAGATCTTGACGATGTGCCCAACCGGCTGGTTCGTCGAGACGACCGAGGCGCCAGCGTATCTCGGCGACAACCTCGCCGCCGTCCATCAGATCGGTGTGCTGAAAGAGCTCGCGCGCGCCTAGGCTTACGCCCTATGCGGTTCTCGTTCGCCGAATCGATGACGGATCCTTCGTTCTACGCGCCGCTGGCGCGCGCGGCCGAAGAGGCCGGGTACGACTCCTTCGTCGTGCCCGATTCGCTCGCGTACCCGAAGGAATCCGACGACACGTACCCGTATAACCCCGACGGAACGCGCGAGTTCCTCGAGGACAAGCCGTTCCTCGAGCCCTTCTCGCTGATCCCCGCGCTGGGCGCGGTGACCGAACGGCTCCGCTTCACCACGTTCGTGTTGAAGCTTCCGATCAGACACCCGCTGCTCGTCGCGAAGCAGGCGACCTCGACCGCGGTGCTCACGAACGGACGGCTGGTGCTGGGCGTCGGGACGAGCCCGTGGACGGCCGACTACAAGCTGCTCGGCGTGCCGTGGGAAGGGCGCGGACGGCGGATGGACGAGTCGATCGAGGTCCTCCGCGGCCTCTCGACCGGTAAGTGGTTCGAGTTCCACGGCGAGTTCTACGACATCCCGGCCGCGAAGATGGCGCCGGCCGCCCGCATCCCCATCTTGATCGGCGGGCACGGCGAGCCGGCGCTGAAGCGGGCCGCGCGCGTCGGCGATGGGTGGATGCACGGTGGCGGCGACCTGTCGCAGCTGCCCGCGCTGCTGAAGCGACTCGGCGATCTCCGGGCGGAGTACGGTCGTTCCGAGCTTCCTTTCGAGGTGCACGTGATCTCGCTCGACGCGTACACGGTCGACGGTGTGCGCCGATTGGAAGAGACGGGTGTCACCGACGTGATCGTCGGCTTCCGGTGGCCCTATCACACGGGGCCGGATCCGCAGTCGCTGCAGGAGAAGCTCGACTTGCTGCGGCGGTTCGCAGACGACGTGATCCTGCGCGTGAAGGCGTAGCGACTTCTCTACTTCTTCTTCTTGACCTTCGCCTTGCCTTTCGCCTTGGGTGGCATCGCCGCCGCCACTGCGACGCCGCGCGCGACCCACTTCTTCAACGTCGGCTTGGTCGAGACCGATGCGCCGTCCACCACGATGAAGCCCTTCGGCGTGCGTCCCGCCATCATGTCCATCGTGCGCGAGCCCGGCTGTTTCAAGAGCTGCTCGAACTCATCGACCGGCACGCGCACGAGGAGACCGTCTTTCATCACCCCGCAGGCCATGTTCCCATTCAGCGTGAAGCACAAGCCGCCGAACATCTTGATCTCGTCGATGTTCTTTCGCGCGCCGAGCTCTTCCCGGACTCGGTCGGCCAGCTTCTCGTCGTACGCCATCGCGCGCCACGATAGCGCGCGGCCGGGTTAGAGGCCTTGGTGTCGCTCCTGCTCCATCTGGAGCTTGCTCTGCAGCCGTGAGTGCGACTGTCGCAGTTCTTCCTCTTCGTGGATGCGCGCGGTGATGTCGCGGATGACCGCGAGGACGTACTGCCCGGGCACGCTGTCGATCTTGCTCAGCGTGAGCTCGATCGCGATCTCCGTGCCGTCCTTCGTCACACCGGGAAGCTCCACCGGCTTGTGTGAGTCGATGTAGGGACCGTGGTCGGTGCGCGCGTACCGCGCGAGCCCGGCACGGTGCGTCTCACGCATGCGCTCCGGCATCAACGTCTCGAGCGGCGCGCCGAGGATCTCCTCGACGGTGTATCCGAAGATCCGAGAGGCCGCGGGGTTCCATAGCAAGATGGCGCCGTGCCCGGCTTCAGCGACGACGGCCGCGTCGTTCATGGTTTCGAACAGCGGGCCGAGCCCAAGCTGATGTGGCAGGAGCGGTTCGATAGCGCGTGGCAGGAGCGGTTCGATAGCGCGTTCGGCGGTCATTTCGTCCCCTTGTTGTCGGTACTTCAGCAAATATCGGGCAAACACTTGCCTTCCTTGAAGACGCAGGTGGCAGGCACGAAACGTTGCCCGGCGCCGTGCCGTTCCGCGATACTCCCGGCATGACTCCCGCGTCAGGCGTCGTCGACATCTGGGTGAACCTGCTTCCGCCCGAGGCGATCAAGGCGTTCGTCGGCCAGCCCGGGTTCGAGGGGATCGGCGATTTCTTCGGCGGCGACTTTGGGGACGCGTCGGGTCTGGATGTCCTCGTCGGCGTCATGGACAAGGTGGGCGTGGACATCGGCGTGATGACCGCCGGGTTGTCGGCCGGGACCGAGGACTTCCTCGTGCTCGCAGACAAGCAGCCCGGACGGCTCCTCGTCGCTGCGATGGTCGACTCGCCGACGACGCCGCGCGCGAACGTGGAGCGCGTGCGCGCGCTCGCGCAGCACGAGCGGTTCTGCATGGTGCGCGTGTCGCCGCTGGTCGCCCAGTACCCGTTGAACGACAAGCTGTACTACCCCGTCTATGCGGCCTGCGAGGAGCTCATGATCCCGGTGGCGATCAACGTCGGTATCCCGGGGCCGCGTGTGCGCTCGGCGTGCCAGGACCCGGTTCTGCTCGAAGACGTGCTCATCGACTTCCCCGAGCTGGTCGTAATCGGCGCGCACATGGGTCACCCGTACGAGGCGCTGCTGATCCAATACATGCTGAAGTGGCCGAACCTGTACCTGTCAACAACGGCGTACCTCGCGAAGTACATGGACCCCGCGCTCGTGAAGTTCATGAACACATCGCGCGGGCTCGGCCGTGTGCTCTTCGGCTCGGACCATCCGTTCTTGCCGCTGCCGCGCGCGCTCGACGAGGCGCGCGCGCTCCCGCTGTCGGATCAGGCGATGGAAGCGTTCCTGGGCGGGACGGCGCGCAAGCTGCTCGTCAAAGAGGGCTGAGGCGTGCAAGAGCATCACCTGACGTTTGAGGTCGACGCGACACAGAAGGAATTGTGGGAGCTGTTCTGGGCGTCTCAGCGCACCGACTTGGACTACGAAGGCGTCAAGATCCAGATCCTTCACCCCGGTGACGAGATCGGGAACGGCTTGGTGCGAACGGCGTGGTTCCGCGTACCGAAGTACTTGCTTTCGGGCGGCAAGGCGCAATCGTGGGAGTGGATCACGAACGTGAAGCCCTACGAGTCCTGGCAGTACGACGCCGTGGGCAAACCGTTGTGGTCGCGCGCGCGCGGCGTCACCAGGCTGGAAGACATCGGCAGCGGCCGCACGCGCCTGCACTTCGAGGAGAGCTATCACGTCTTCAATCCCGTGATGCGTTTCTTGCTCGAGCGCCGTG
>VAWS01000091.1 GCA_005884515.1 Actinomycetota bacterium | reverse complement strand
CCTTTACACAAATGCACCAAGTGGGCGCCGGCCGGCGTTACGGGAAGCGGAGCGCGCGCACCTCGGCCGCCGCGGCCGCGTCGTTGGTCATCGCCTGCAGGTCGAGCTGCCCTTCCGCGCGCTCCACGTCCCGTAGGCGCGCCTTCGTCACCGGGCTCTTCGGCTCGAAGAGCACGCACGCTTCCTGGCACGGCGCGCTCGAGACTTCGAACGTGCCGAGCGCGCGCGCCTCTTCGATGATCTCGGTCTTGTCTCGCCCGATCAGCGGCCGGAGGACCGGCAGCGTCGCGGCATCTTCGACGACGGCGAGATTCTCGAGCGTTTGCGACGCCACCTGGCCGAGCGAGTCGCCGGTGA
>VAWS01000090.1 GCA_005884515.1 Actinomycetota bacterium | reverse complement strand
CCGGCGAGTCGATCCCTGCGGACAGGAGGACCCCGACTCGTCCCGAGGTCCCGACGGGCAAACCACCGGGTCCGGTACGCCGCTCGACGTAGACGAGAACCAGATCGCCGACGATCTCCACGTAACAGGTGCGGTCGGGCTCCGACAGGTTCACACGCTTGCCGACATGTTCGAGCAGCCACGCGCCAAGCTTCTCGTTGATCTCGCGCGCGCTCATCGGGAACGTGCTGTGGGCGACGCGCGCGCGCACCGCGAAGGTGTCGTAGTCGCGGGTGCTCATCATCTCGCCGGCGATATCACAGATCTGGTCGAAGGAGACCTGGCCGCCTCGCGCGTGCGCGTAGTTCGCGATGCCGTAGACGGAGCCGACGCGCGCACCGACCTCATCGGCATCGGCCTCGGACGGGAGGTCGACGAGGATCCGTCCCGGCAGGCGGCGCGGCTTCAGTGTCGCGAGGTCGGAGGTTACGCGGGAGATGTTGCGAACGAGCGCGCGTTCGAACAGCGAGCGGTTGCCGCCCTTGAGGCCTACCTCGTGGTAGTGAACGATGAGGTAGTCGCGGATGGAGCTGCGTAGATCATCCCAAGTACGCGTCCGTTGGTGTCGACGAACGGACCGCCCGAGTTTCCTGGGATGACCATAGCCCTCAGGACGTAGATGACCCGGTCAACCGTGTGCTGGGAGTAGATGTCGTACTGGGCGTACTCGGCATGACCGCGGACGCGCGCGACCGAGATCGTCCGTTTTCCGCCCCCCGGATACCCGATCGCCGCACCATCGGTGTTCCGCGACGCGACCTCCTCATCGACATTCAGATCGCCTCGCGGAAGGGTCCCAACCCGCAAGACTGCGATGTCGGTGTCGGGGTCCCAGTACACGACCGTCGCCGGAAAACGATCGCCGTTCGGCTTGATGATCACCGTGTTCTTCGTTCCCGCGACCACGTGGGCGGCGGTGATCACGAGGTGCGGTTCGACCGGGAAGCCACTCCCGTCGACGCGTCCCTCGCACCCGTCCCCCTCGATCTTGAACGTCAGCTCCGCCGCGGCAAGGATCGCCCTGTTGCTCGCGATGGATGCCGGCGGCGCTTGAACACCCGGAGCGAGCGACGGGTTGAGCTCGGCGAAAACCTGCGGGAACCCGGTGTGGTTCAGCAAGCTCAGGATGCTCGCGAGGAAGTCCGGCGGACGGCTGAGGACCGCGTACTCTCCTCGGAGGATGGCGGACTTCTTGATCGATGGCCCAAGGCTCGAAACGGCTTTGGCCGGCAGGCTCAACATCCACGCGGCCAGGAGCGCGAGAACCGCTGCCACAACCGCCCCGGCGATCTGGTCCGCGCGCTTCACCTTCGCGTGAGTGATCTTGCGCGAGACGCGCAGCGCGCCCGCAATGATCCCCAGGATGAAGCCGCCCCATGAGAACAGCTGCATCACGACGCCGCGGTGGTAGCCGCTCAGCAGCGCGAGCGCGAATGCGAGAAGGATGACCCCGTCGACCCAGTTCACGCGGGTCTTTTTACTCGGTCTTGGGTTCCGGCCGCCCAGGCTGGAGGTCGGGGAAGTGCGAGCGCTTCGGGACCATCACCTTGCGCCTGAAGTACAGCACCTCGACGCCGTCCTGGTTATAGCCGCGGGTCTCGACCGTCACGATCCCCCGATCGGGCTTCGACGACGACTCTTTCTTGTCGAGCACCTTCGTCTCGGCGTAGAGCGTGTCCCCGTGGAACATCGGCGCCGTGTGGCGCAGCGACTCGACTTCGAGATTCGCGATCGCGCGGCCGCTCACATCCGGCACGCTCATCCCGAGGGCCAGCGAGTACACCAGGTTCCCCACGACCACGTTCTTCTTGAAGTGCGTCTGCGTCTCCGCGTAATGCTCGTTCGTATGCAGCGGATGGTGGTTCCAGGTGATGGCACAGAAGAGATGGTCGTCGTACTCCGTGATCGTCTTGCCCGGCCAATGCTTGTAGACGTCGCCGATCTCGAACTCCTCGAAGTAGCGGCCGAATTCGCGCGCCTCTCCCATCGATCCCTCCTACGAAAAGAGCGGAAACTTTTGCGCGAGCGGCCCGAGCATCTGCCGCTCTTCGTCGTTCAACGGCGCGCGCCCGGTTCCGATGAGCGCGAAGCGTACATCCTCTACGCCCACCGGACGCAGGTCCGTGCCGAGCAGCCCTCGCAAGACGTCGCCGACGATCTCCAGGGCCGCATGGTCCGGATGCGGCTTGCGTCCGAGCGCGTCGTCGAGGTCCAAGTGGTGGATCACAACCTCGACGCAACGCGTCTTGAGGTACTCGCTGAGCCGCATCAAGCCGTACACGTTGCGAAGAACGGGGTCTTCGTTGATGTACATGCGCGCGCGCTGTAACGCCTTCGTCCACTCGAGGTCCCACGCCTTCGCGAGGTCTTGCGGGAAAGAGGCGGACGCTTCTTGCGCGCGCTTCACGATCTCGTCGCTCACGGTGACGGACTGGAAGTACGTGATCCCATCCCGCTCGGGTTCGGCGTCGACGGGACCTGCGTCGAGCATCTCCTCGATCCGCACCGCACCCCGCAGCATGTGCGAAGCCAGCTCCCGGACGTTCATCGGAGGGCAACGCGTGGGCTGCTCCCACTGCTTCGGCTTTAGCGTGTGCAGCAGCTGGCCGACGCTGCCCACTTCGCGCGCGAGCGCATCGACTACGGACATCAGATCTTGTACTTGTCGAGGAGGCTCTTCGCGATGACGATCTTCTGGATCTCGGACGTGCCTTCCCCGATCAGGAAGAACGGCGCGTCGCGGAACAGCCGCTCGACGGTGTACTCCTTCGAGTAGCCGTAGCCACCGTGGATCCGAAGCGCCTCGGTGCACACCTCCATGCACATCTCGGCCGAGTACAGCTTCGCCATCCCGGCCTCGAGGTCGGTGCGCTGGCCGCGATCCTTCATCACGGCGGCGTTGAGCATCAGCTGCCGAGCCGCCTCGATCTTCGTTGCCATGTCGGCCAGCTTGAACTGGATCGCCTGGTGCTGGGCGATCGGCTTGCCGAACGTCTGGCGCTCCTGCGCGTACCGGATCGCCTCCTCGAACGCGCGCTGCGCGACGCCGAGCGCGCGCGCGGCCACGTTGACGCGGCCGACCTCGATCGCGGCCATGTTCTGCACGAACCCCTGACCTTCTTCCCCGCCGAGCAGGTTCGCCGCCGGGAGCCGGTGATCGTCGAACGCGATCTCGGTCGTCTCGACGCCCTTGTAGCCGAGCTTCTCGATGTTCTTTCCGACGATCACGCCTCCCGATTTTTGCGCGCCGGGCTCCTTCTCGACGATGAACATCGACATGCCTTTGTACGGCGGGTCGGTGTCGGCGGTCTTGGTCAGGGTCATCGCCACGCCTGATCGGAGGCCGTTCGTCGCCCACATCTTCTGGCCGTTGATCACGTAGTCATCGCCGTCGCGCACCGCGCGCGTCTTGATCCGCTGCACGTCCGAGCCGGCCTGCGGCTCGGACATCAGGAGGGCGGCGCGCGGGTTGCCGGTCACCATCTGGGGCAGGAACCGCTGCTTCTGCTCGTCGGTCCCGAAGGTCTTGATCAGCCACGTCGCCATCGTGTGCGTGTTGAGCACCCCGGCCAGCGACATCCAGCCGCGTGACAGCTCGATCATGGTCAGCGCGTACGTCACGAGCGGCATCCCCAGGCCGCCGTACTCCTCGGGAACCATCATTCCGAAGAGACCCATCTCCTTCATCTGCTCGACGATCTTCTCCGGGTACTCATCGGCGTGCTCCATGCCGTCGGCGACGGGGATAACCTCGCGCTCGACGAACTCGCGGACCGCGTCCACGATCATCTTCTGGTCTTCGGTCAGGTCGTACGCCATCTTCAGCCACCCACCTCGTAGAGAGAGTCGCCGCCGAACACGAACGGCTCCTCGGGTTGATACGCGTCGGCCATCTCGTTCCAGCGCTCGAAACGCGGATCGCTGTCGTGCGCGTGGTGACCGGATGGCTCCTTGAACTGCGCGAGAACGAGGTACTGCTTCGCGCCCTTCTTGGTCACCGTAGAGATATCGAGTGGCGACAGGGAGGCGCGCACCATGATTCCCTTCTCGTGGAGGTCGCGCCAGATCGGAACCTCGTTCTCTTCGAAGGCGTGCTCGAAGGCGTCTGCCTTATCGGCGGCGATGTTCAGCACGATCGAGACGGTGTGCATCATTCGGTCTTGAGGAAATCCTCTACACCTTTCTCGCGCTTCATCCCGGCCGCAGTCCCCCGCGCGGCCACCTGCTCGGCCATCTTTCGACTGGCCTCGTCGATCATCTCTTTGCCGAACATGACCGCGCCCTTCCGTTCGACCTCAGTCACATACTTGTAGTGCTCGAGGATCGCCTCCGCCTTGTCGTACTCCTCCTGCGTCGGCGTGAAGACCTCGTTCAGGACCTGGACCTGGTCGGGATGCAGCGCCCACTTACCGTCGTAGCCGAGCGCGCGAGCGCGCATCGCGGCTTGGCGGAACCCGTCGAGATCGCGGATCAGAAGGTACGGGCCGTCGATCGCCTGGAGGTTTCGAGCGCGCGCGGCGATGTTGATGTGCGTGAGCACGTAGTGCCAGTGATCGAGGTTCTCGTAGCCGGGGATCGGCGCTCCTGCCGTCACGGTCGGAAGGCCGAGCGACGCGCTCATGTCGGCCGGACCGAGGATCAGGTCTTCGATCCGGTCGGAAGCGGCCGCGATCTCGCGGATGTTCTGCAGGCCGAGGGCCGTCTCGATCTGCACCTCGAGCCCTAGCTTCTTGTTCAGCCCGGTCGTCTCCTCGATCATCCGCAGGAGGTCGGCGACGAACGTCACGTCGTTCGGAGTCTCGACCTTCGGGATCATCAGGCCGTCGATCAGGTCGCCGGCGGCTTCCACGATCTCGATGATGTCGCGGTAGGCCCAGCGGGTGTAGACGCCGTTGATGCGGACGATCTTCGTCGGCGCTTGGAACGTGTTGTTCTTCAGCGCTTCGATGATGTTGCCGCGCGCGGCCTCCTTCTCGAGCGGCGCGACCGAGTCTTCGAGGTCGAAGAAAACCTCATCGGCCGGCAGACCGGCGGCCTTGGCCAGGAACTTCGGGCTCGAGCCCGGGACCGACAAACACGATCGACGTGCGCGCACGTGCGCCTCCTCGTCTATCCGTCAGATCAGTATCTTCCGGCGTCTCGCGCGCCGGACCAAAATCACTCCCCTATTCTCCCTTTCGTGGAACTATGCTGTCCAATGCCTCCACAGTGACCTATCCATAACTTAGCGTTATGCTTCTTTTCGATGGACCTCGAGGATCTCGCGGCCGTCCAAGCCGTCGTGCACCAAGGAACGTTCTCGGCCGCCGCCGTCAGTCTCAAGGTGGCCCAGCCGGCGCTTTCCCGGCGCATCCAGCGTCTCGAGCGCGAGCTCGGCGGCCTGCTCTTCGACCGGCTCCCCCGCCACGCGGCCCCGACGCCCCTCGGCGATGCGGTCGCGAGCGCGGCGGCGGCGATCCTCAACGAGGTCGAGAGCGCGCGCGCAGACGCGATGGCGATCGCGCGCGGCGCCGCGGGGCGGATCAGGATGAGCAGCCTCGCCGGCGGCATCCCGGCGCTGGCGCGGGGCCTCTCCCTGTTCCAGCAGCGGCACCCGGAAGTCGTCGTCGAACTGCGCGCGCTCGACGCAGACGCGGCGGTTCTCGCCCTCCGCGAGCGCCGCGTCGATCTCGCAACGCTGCCGGGGTCGGCCCTGGAACCGGGTCTCCGCTCGAGGAAGCTCGCGCGCTGGCGCGTCGTTCTCGCCGTGCGCCCCGACCACCCGTTCGCGAGCAGGCGCGCGGTTCCGATCTCGGCGCTCGAAGATCAGCCGCTCCTCATGCTCGCGCCGGAGTTCATGGTCTCCCGGCACGTCATGGATCTCGCGGAAAGAACCGGCGTGCGGCTCCAGCCCCGTCTCCGCGACGCCAGCCCGGAAGCCGTGCTCTCCCTCGCCCGGCGCGCATGGGGCATCGGCGTGCTCCCCGACTCCGTGCGCATCCCCGCCGAATTGGTCTCGGTTCCCCTCGCGCGCGCCGGCGCCAGCGCCGAGTTCGACTACGTCATCGCGTGGCTGGCCGACCGTACGCTGCCGGCGGCTGCCGGCGCGCTCGTCCAGACCTTGGTGAAAGAAACGGCGGCGTTCCGCGCCGGCTAGGCGCGCGCCATGTTCTCGTCCGCTGCGGTCTTACGCACCGCTTCGGCGATCGCAGGCATCACGCGCCGATCGAACACCGAGGGCACGATGTACTCCTCGTCCAGCTCTTCGCGCGCAGAGATCTCTGCGAGCGCGCGCGCCGCCGCGATCTCCATCGCCGTCGTGAAGCCGCGCGCGCGGCAGTCGAGCAGCCCGCGGAAGAAACCGGGGAAAACGAGGACGTTGTTGATCTGGTTCGGGTAGTCGCTCCGCCCCGTCGCGACGATGCGCACGTTCTCCGGCATCTCTTCGGGCATCACTTCCGGCACGGGGTTCGCCATCGCGAACACGATCGCGTCGGAGGTCATCTCGCTCAGCCACTCCGGCTTCACGAGCCCGGGTCCACTCAGCCCGATGAACACGTCGGCACCGCGTAGGGCGTCGTGCAGCGTTCCTCGAAGCTGGTCGGAATTGGTGATCTGCGCGATCGCACGTTTCTCATCGGACATATTCTCTGCGCGATCGCGATGGATGATGCCTGCGCGATCGACGCCGATCACGTCGCCGATCCCATCCTCGAGCAGGATCCGCGTGCACGCGATGCCGGCCGCGCCCATGCCGAGGAAGACGACCCGCATGTCCTGGAAGCGCTTGCCCACGACGTGCGCTGCGTTGATCAGCGCTGCGAGCGTGACGACGGCCGTGCCGTGCTGATCGTCATGGAAGACGGGGATATCGAGCTCGTCTCGGAGACGGCGCTCGACCTCGAAGCACATCGGCGCGGCGACGTCTTCCAGGTTGATGCCACCGAAGCCGGGCGCGATCGCGCGCGCAACGGCCACGAGCTCGCCGGCCGTGTTCGCGCGCGCGCAGATCGGGTACGCGTCGATGTCGGCGAACTCCTTGAAGAGCATCGCCTTGCCTTCCATCACCGGCAGCGCCGCTTCGGGACCGATGTCTCCGAGCCCAAGCACCGCCGTCCCGTTCGTCAGGACCGCCACCGAGTTCTGCTTGATCGTCAGGTCCCAGACGCGCTCGGGGGCGTCTGCGATCGCCCGCGAGATGCGCCCCACGCCGGGCGTGTACGCCATCGAGAGGTCGTCCCGGGTCTTCAGCGGGTACTTCGGGGTGACCGAGATCTTGCCGCCGGCGTGGGTCTCGAACGTCCGGTCCGAGACCGACCGCACCTCGACCCCCTCCACCCGAGAGGCGGCTTTGACGATCTGCTGGCTGTGCGCTTCGTCCCGGCACTTCACCGTGAGGTCGCGGACGACGATCTTCCCCCGATGCTCGACCAGGTCGACGGCCCCCAGGTCGCCCCCGGCGCGCCCGATGGCGGTCGTCAGGCGGCCCAACGTACCGGGGACATTCTTCAGATTGACGCGGAGAGTGAGCGTGTAACCTGCTGATGGCGTCAAAGGTGGCATCGGCCTGGGATTATAGGGCTGTTTTACCTATAGACTGCCGTCTTTGTCGTGCTTCAATCGGAGGGAGTTGAGCGAACTGGAAAGTGGTGGCAGTATGCGGCGTCCCACCGCACCGTTGCTCACTATGCAGCTAGAAACCGTTGGGGAGATCGTCCGCGTCCTCCGCTCGAGGCTCGACCTCGAGCAGGTCGAGCTTGCCCGGGCCTGCGGCTGGCGCGACGCCTCGGCGGTGAGCCGGAT
>VAWS01000135.1 GCA_005884515.1 Actinomycetota bacterium | reverse complement strand
AGCAGCATGGTGATCCCGAAACGCGCCCGGATCTCGGGCAGGAGGGCTGCCAGCTCCGCCGTCTCGGCGGCGTCGAGGCCGGCGGCCGGCTCGTCCAGGAGGAGCAGCTTCGGCTGAAGGCACAGCGCGCGCCCCAGCTCGACCCGCCGCTGCAGGCCGACGCTCAGCGACCCGGCGATCGTCTCCGTGTGCTCCGAGAGCCCGAGGAAGTGCAGGATCGCACGCGCGTGCTCTTCAGCCTTGCGCTCCTCGTAGCGCGCGCGCGGCAGCTTGAACGCGTCGCCGACCATTCCCCGCTTGGCGAACGCATCGAGCGGCACCATGAGGTTCTCGAGCACGGTCATCGAACCGAACAGCTGAAGGTTCTGGAACGTGCGCGCGATGCCGAGGTGCGCGCGGGCGTCGGTCTTAAGCCCGGCGAGATTCTGACCTTCATAGGTAATCGTGCCGTTGTTCGGCTTCAATACGCCACTCACGCAGTTGAACAGCGTCGTCTTCCCGGCGCCGTTCGGACCGATGAGCCCGAGGATCTCGCCGTGCTTCAGCGAGAACGTGACGTCGTCGAGCGCCTGCACGCCGCCGAACCGGATCGAGATGTCTTTGATCTCGAGCATGGCCATGGCTACAGCACCTCCGCCAGCTCAAGGTCTTGGCCGCGTCGACCGAGGCCGAAGACCCTCTTGAGGTCGTGCTCGAGCTTTACGACGCCACCCTGCGGCGCGATGACCAGCTGAACCACAAGGAGCAAGCCGAGGATCAGTTGGAAGAACTGTGCGTTCACACCGGTGTGACGCAATAGCTCGGGCAGCCACCAAATGAAGATCCCGCCCACGGCGGCGCTCGCGAGCGATCCGACGCCGGCGACGACGACCACCGCGGCGACGGTGATCGAATGAAGGAAATCGTAGGAGGCCGGGCTCACGGACCCGATCTGTACGGCGAGCAGCCCGCCCGCGAGCCCGGCGATACCGGCCGACACGGTGAAGGCGGCGAGCTTCCACTTGATGAGGTTGAGGCCCATCGTCGACGCCGCCACTTCGGACTCGCGAATCGCGCGCAACACGCGGCCGGTCTTCCCGACGCGAAGGTTCCAAACGAGGAACGCGACAAGCAAGAAGGCAGCGAGCGCGAACAGGTAGAACGAGTACTGGCTGGTCAGGTGATAACCGAACAGCGTCGGGCGCGACGGGGTTCGCGGGTTGACCCCTCCGGTGAACGAGTTCCACGTTCCGTTCGCGAAAAGGTATCGGTCGGCGCCCAAAGCCACGCCGAGTGTCAGGATGGCGAGGAACAACCCAGAGAGCCGCAACGCGGGGATGCCGACGAGGAAACCTCCGAGCGCTGCAAAGAGAACGCCCAGCGGCATCGAGATCCAGAAGCTCCAGTGGTGGCCTTGCGCCCCCGACAGTGCGCCGACGGTCATCGCACCCAAGCCGGCGAACGTGTACTGGCAGAACGAGATCTGGCCGACGAATCCAGTAAGCACGTTCAACGACAGGATCAAGATTGCGGCGATCGCCGATAGCGCCGCGAGCGACCGATAGTAGTCGGCCATGAAAGCCGGGATCGCGACCGCAAGGACGATCCCGGCGACGACCGAAATCCGTCGCGCGTTGATTGCGTTCATACGGTCCTCCTGCCTGAGAAGCCGGGCCGGAACAAGATCGCCAGTGTCACCAGCATGAGCAGGAAGGCAACGAGCGAGCTCACACCGGCGCCGTTGAAGAAAGCGCGCGGATAGGTCTCGGCTATCCCGAGGAACATGGCACCGACGACCGTCCATGGAAGACTCGTGAGCCGTCCGATGAGTGCGGCGGTGAACGCGTCGATCACGATCAACGTCAGTGAGTAGGTATTGAAGTTGATCAGCGGAGTGATGAGAACGCCCGCAACGGCTGCCATCGCCGAGCCGGCCATCCACGACGCCGCCGTCACGCGATTCACGCTGATCCCCCAGAGCTTGCCGGTGTCCGGATCGTCCGCGACCGCGCGCATCGACGTTCCGAGCATCGTGTACTTCAAGAGAGCTGCCGTCGCGAACGCGAATACAAGCGCCACGATCAACGTCGTGAGCTGGTCATACCCGATGATGACGGAGGTGCCAACGAGGCGGAACCCGTTCCGGCTCACGAGGTGTACCGGAGCGTGATACGACGTCGCGCCCCAGATCAGACCCGCGCCCGCCTGGAGGATCAGCAACCAACCGATCGTGATGACGACTTTCGTCAGCGCCGGACGGCCGGTGAGTGGTCGCATCGTGAACCGCTCGACGACGTAGCCGATCAGCATCCCTGCCGAGATCGCGGCGAAGAGCCCGACGATCGAGGGGAGGCCCCATTTGACGGCGATCTGGTACGCGATGAATGTCGAGAACATCGCGATGCCGCCTTGCGCGAAGTTGAGCACGCCGGATACCCGATAGATCAGGACTAAGCCCATCGCGGCGAGCGCGTACGTTCCACCGAGTACGAGCCCGATCACGGTGAAACTTGGTATGAGGGCCCAGCCAGACGCAAGAATGCCCATCAGTTAGTCCCCATGACTAGAAGCAGTTCCACCCTGAGTGTGTCGTCCATATCCCGGACCTCTTCTGGATCCATTGGAAGCACTTGTTCGGGTCGTGCGAGTTGCCCGCGCTGTACGAGAGCGGCTTGGTCAGCCCCTTCGTGTCGAAATTCGTGATGCTGTTCAGCGCGTCGACGAGACTCTTGCGGTTGACCGGGTTGGTCCCGATCTTGCGGATCGCCTCGACGAAGAGCTCGGCCGCCACCCAGTCGCCCTCGGTGTACACGTCGAGCGCCGGTACCTGGTTCGGGAAGTACCTCTGGACGGCACCGACGTACTCCTTGATGCCCGGCTGGCTCGTGTGGTCGGCCGGCTCGAGCAGCGGCGTCAGCGATTCGGCGCCGTCGCCGGCTTTCCCGTAGTCCTTGTTCGCCGATTCCTTGTCCAAACCCAAACCGAGCACCTTCGGGAACCAGGACTGGCGCTCCATAGCCTGGAACAAGCGCTGATACGAGAAGGGATCGAGGCCGGCGAGGACCGAGTCCGCGTTCTCCCGCCGGAGCTTCAGGACGAGATCGGTGTAGTCGGCCTTCGTCGGGTCGACCTGGTTGACGCTCGTCTCCTGGATGTGGTGTGCGTGGAGCGAGTTCACGAGGGCTTGCTGCACAGGGGCGATGAAGTTCGCGTTGAGCACGATGACGCCTGGGTGGTGAACCTGAAGATCAACCGCGTGAGCGCCAATCGCAGTGCCGTACCGGACGAGGTTCGCCGTGGTCGGGAACGAGATCGGCGACGAGAACTCCGACGGCACGCCGAGACCACCGATGATGGGCACACCCTGCTGCGAGAGGTAAGGGGTTTCGGGTTGCTCACCGGAAACGGACAGCCAGCCGACGATCGCAAGGACACCCGACGAAACCATCTGCTGCGCACACTGGTGTGCCTGTGTCGGGTCGTACGCGGAGTCACAGTCCCTCAGTTGGAACTTGTATCCGTTGACCCCGCCTTGCGCGTTGATCATGTTGAAGTACGCGCGCACCGTGTCCCGCTCGACCGTCGCATCGAAGGGTCCTGTTTCGTCGTAGATCCCGCCGACGGTGATGACCCCGTGCGACACACCCGTCGACGACGTCGACAGGTTGCCCACCTGCGTGGTCCCTTGGTTCCCGCCCGATGTGATCGTCTTACCCTGGGTCGCTTGAGTCCCGGCCGTTGCCCCCGTGCCCGAGGTTGTAGCCTGGCTCGACGTCACCGCTGGCGCGTTCGCGGCCGTCTGAACTGTGGCCTTCTTGCCAAGCTCGTGAACGACCGCTCCCCCCAGAACGAGAGTTGCAACCGCACTGAGCGTCATGAAGACGATTGCGATCTTCTCACGCATCAGTCCTTCTCCTCTTCCGCCGCCGTACGCGACACGTTGTTCATGGTCCTTGGATGCATGTCCAGCCCGAATACGTGGTCCACGTGCCGTTCTCGTTACGGATCCACTGGAAGCAATGGTTCGGGTCGTGGAGCGGCCCCTCCGAGTACGAGATGGGCACCGTCAAACCCGTGTCGAAGTTCTTGATGCTGTTCAGCGCGTCGACCAACGACTTGCGGCTGACCGAGTTCTTCCCGATGCGGCGGATCGCCTCGACGAACACCTTGGCCGCGACCCAGTCGCCCTCGCTGAAGTAGTCGATCGCATCCATCTGGTTCGGGTAGTACTTGCGAACTGTGTCCATGTAATCCTTGATCGCCGGGTCGTTCGGGTGATCCTGTGGTTCGATCACCGACGTGAGCGACTCCGCACCGTAGACCTGTGTGCCGTAGTCCCTCTGCGCCGAAGGCTTGTCGAGTCCGAGGCCTCCGAACTTCGGATGCCATCCCGCCCGCTGCATCGCCTGGAAGAAACGCGCGTACGAGTACGGATCCAGGCCGGCGAGAACGGCGTCGGGATTCTCGCGGCGCAGCTTGATCACGAGGTCCGTGTAGTCGGGCTTGGTGATGTCCACGAGGTTGACGCTCGTCTCGTGGATATTGTGCTTATGCAAAGAATCGAGCAGTGCCTTCTGCGCCGGCTGGATGAAGTTTAGGTTCACCAACACGACGGCCGGGGTCTTGAGCCCGAGAAGCGATGAGTGCGCCCCCGTCGCCCAGCCGTCGCGAACGAAGCTGGCAACGACCGGGTAGGAGATCGGCGAGTTGAATTCTGCCGGCACCCCGAGGCCTCCGATGATCGGAACGCCTTGCTGGGTCAGGTACTTCGTCTCCGGCTCTTCACCGGACACGGAGTTGTTGCCCACGAAGGCGAGCACGCCCTGCGCCAGCAGCCGCAACGTGCACTGGTGTGCTTGCGTCGGGTCGTACGCCGAGTCGCAGTCGATCAGTCGCAGCTTGTAGCCGTTGACGCCGCCGGCGTCGTTGACCTTGTTGAAGTACGCGCGCACCACGTCGCGCTCGACCGTCGAGTCCACCGGCCCCGTCTCGTCGAAGATCCCGCCGACTGTGATGACGCCGTTGGCGACGCCCGTGGTTGCCGTCGACAACGCCCCGGCCTGCTGGGCTGCCGTTCCGCCATTGGTGATCGTGCGCGCGGCGGTTCCTTGGATCCCCTTCGTCGCAGCCGTCCCCGAACTCTGAGTCGTCGGCGTCGACCCGCCGGCCTGGGTGACGGTCCCGACGGTGGTCGGGCTGCCGATCTTCGCGGCAACGCCCACCCCCAGCCCGAGGGCAGCCAAGAGGCTGAGGGCCATGATCGTGACTGCTATTCGCTCTCGCATAGGCAATGAAGAGCCCCGCAAGGCTCCCCGGCCAGTATTTCGCCGGAACGGGTTCGAATACCTTCCTCACCCGGTTTCTGCCAGGGCAAACGTGAAAGCTTGATCTATCGTCATCGAGCGACCCTCGTCTTTGGCCTGCTCGAACCCCTCGGCACGGAGAGCTTCGCGCGGTTTGTCCTGGTAAAGCTCGAAGCGCGCGCGATCCGGAGGGGCCAGCGGTATGCCGAGCCGGCCCCAGACGGCCTCGACCGCACCGACCAAGCGCGCGCCCCGCCCGGGACGAACCTGCAGCGGCAAGCCCGGCGAGCACTTCGGCCGAGCGGTCCCTATCGCCGAGGTCTCGGAAGATCTGGAGCGCGCGCACGAACAGCGCGCGCGCCTCGGCGAGCTCGCCCGCAAGATCCAAGCGTCATGGAGGTGGCGCTGGTCAGGCGTCGACTCCGGTCAGCTCTGCGCTCATCTTCCAGAGCAGCTCTTGCGGCTCCTCTTCCAAGGAGACCCGAGACGAGCGCGCCTCTCGCTTCCTCTCCCAATACTTCCCGCTCGTCCCCTCGACGTCGGAAGAGCTCGCGAGGAAGACCGATGTCTCCGCTCCCTTCTTGGGCGAGATCGTGAACGGCCGCAAGAGGAGATAGACCGGGCGGATCGGGATCTTGTTGCCGCTGCCGAGTCTCGTCGCGACGAAGCCGGGGTGGAGTGTGTTGGCGGTGACGCCCGAGCCCTGGAGTCGCCGCGCCAATGCATACGTGAACATGATGTTCGAAAGCTTTGAGCGGCTGTACGCCTTCCACGCGTTGAAATGTCGCTTCAGCAAAAGATCGTCGAAGTCGAGCACGGCGCCCTTGTGCGCGTCCGACGCGACGACGACGATCCTCGCCGGGCCGCTTGCGCGCAGCCGCTCGAGCAACAGATTCGTGAGAAGGAACGGTGCCAGGTGGTTCACCGCGAACACCTCTTCGAGGCCGTCGGCCGTTTCGTGCCTGCGCGCGCGGAACACGCCGGCGTTGCTGATGAAGACGTCGAGTCGCGGGTATCGGTCGAGCACCTCGGCGGCCGCGCGTCGGATGGACTCGAACGAGCTCATGTCGCCTTGAACCAGCTCGATCGATCCGGTCGCGGTACGGCGCAGCTCCTCGGCGACCGCCTCCGTCTTCTGCAGGTTCCGGTTGATCATCACGACGCGCGCGCCCATATCGGCAAGCGCGCGCGCGGTCTCTTGA
>VAWS01000240.1:1993-3411 GCA_005884515.1 Actinomycetota bacterium | reverse complement strand
GTCATCATCTCGCCGGCTCGCTCGCGGACGTGGTCATCCGTGCCGGAGATATAGGCGAGCACGAGCGCTTGCGCGCCGTTCTTGCTCTGGAGCGGCGGCGGCGAACCGAGTGACCAATACGAGAGCGCGCGCGCGACGTCCTTCTCTCTCGAAAGAGCGGCGGTCAGCGCGAGGCCTTGCCTGCGCACGGCCGGCGCATCGACGTTGCCCTTCTTCGCGGTGACGAGCAAGACGAGGTTCGGGTTCCCGAAGTGGAACGTCTGCAGCAGCGTGCGCTCTGCGCGCGCGGATTCGCTGGTCGGATCGGTAAATCCCCCGGTCGAGAGCTTCTTGACGACCGTTCCGCCGAGCACGCCGGCGAGGATCAGCCCGACCACGGCGTAAATCATCACGGCACGACGACGGCGAACGGTGAACGCGCCCAGACGAGCAAGCATCGCGGCCCCCTTACAACTTAGCGGCGTTTACTTAACGGCGCTAACTTAGAACCGCGCGCGGTCCGCTGTCAAGACATTGAAAGGGCACGAGCCGGCGGATAGCCGGATCCTAGAGTGAGCCACTCGCGCCCTTGCGACGATCCCGACATGGACTTCCACGTGCTGGCGGAGGAGACGACCGACGGGATCGTCGACGAGATGATCGACGCGCGACCGGTTACTGAAGAACGCGCTATTCGGTGGCAGTTTCGAGCTGCCGCTGGCGGTACGAGCGAACCTTCGTGCGGTTCCCGCAGACTTCCATCGAGCACCAGCGCCGCGACCGGTTCTTGGAATGATCGAAGAACGCGACACGGCACGTCTCTTCCGGGCAGACCTTCAGGCGCGACCACGAGCCTTCTGCCATCGCGGCGAACGCCACCGCGAGGATCGTCCCGATGGCGCCGTCGACGCCGCGCGCGATCGGCTTCAGCCCCGATCCGCCGTCGACGTCGAACCGGAGCGTCAGCTGCCCGCGAGTCGCAGCTCGGTTGACCGTCTCGACGGCCTGCTCATCGGGCGACGCCCCGCCGTTCGTCAGCAGCAAGCGCCGCAACGCTTCCCTCGTCTCGATCGCATACGTCAGATCTGCCGCGCGGACGGGTTCGTCGGCGCCCACCAGCTCGCGCGCGACCAGCCACGACTTCAACTCGTCCGGCGTATGAAAGCCTTCGAGGTCGTCATCGTCGCGATGAGGATGAACGTGATGCGTGTTCACGAACTCCTCGACGAGTCGAAGAGGCTGCGGCGCTGGTGTCGTCACGACCCCTCCGACGCCAGTCCGTCGCGCGCCTCGCAGACGACTTCCGAAGCGGTGCGCGCAGCCTGGATCCCGGCCGCGAGACCTAGACCCGCCGAAACGAATTTCACGCCGATCGCCCGGCGAAAACGGCCAGGCCTGCGTGCCTCCGTCTCCCAGCGGGGCCGACCGTCTCCGGCGGC
>VAWS01000240.1:0-1844 GCA_005884515.1 Actinomycetota bacterium | reverse complement strand
GGAGGCTCGCAGCGGTCTTCATGATCGCCTCGACGTACGCGGCCGCGGCCGGGCGAACGATCTCGGGGAGCGGCGGGGCGGCGATCGCGTCGATGTCGCGCTGCAGCGCCACGCTGGTCTCAGCAATCTCCCTCGCCGGCATCGCCCCGCGCAGCATCCGCTGGCGCGCCTCCGCGTCGCGTGCTGCCGGCAACGCGCGCGCCTCCCAGCGGACGATGTCGGCGCGGTCGCGGCGATGTTGCGCTTCGCCGGCGAAGTAGACGCCGGTTGCGCCGCCCACCGCGACCACGGTGAGGAAGACGACGACCATCCACGGCTTGATCCATGAAAGGACGCGCGGCGTTGTCACGGGAGCGGATGCTAGCCGCTCGACGTCGCGCCTATCATGGGAGCATGCGCGTCGAGGCGACCGAAGCGGCCGAAAAGATCGTGGGGCGGGTGCGCGCCTCGGGTCGTGAGAACCTCGTGATGATCCTCAGCAACGGCTGCTGCGACGCAACCGCGCCGTACCTCTACGACGACTACATCGCCGAGCCCGATGCGCAACCCATCGGAGCGGTCGGCGACGTCGCCGTGCTCGCGCCCGGTTGGCTCGCAAAGCTCTATTCGAGTGAGGACGACGTCCTCACGATCGACGTCGAGCACGGGGTGCTCGATGATTCATTCTCACTTGAAACCGAGCTCGATTGCCGGTTTGTGTTGCGCGCGCCCGTCGTCCCGGAACGCCGCTAGCCCGCGGCTTCTAGAACGCTCAGCGGCTCTCCGGCGATGCAGCTGAAGATCGGCGTGTCGCGCAGCGTGTATTCGCTCGAGCGCGCCTCGCGCAGTTGCATCACGAGGTCCAGGAAATGCTCGGGATGATCGGTTTCGAACGCAACGACGAACTCCTGGTCGTCCAAACCGAACGAGTACGTCGTGTTGAGCTTGACCGTCGGGAAACGGTGGCCGACCTCGATGTGCACGTCCATCATCGCTTGGCGCTCTTCGAACGGCAGCATGTACCACGCGCGCGTTTTCACGAACGGGTACACGAACAGATACTTCGCCCGCCCCGGTTTCACTTGCAGCTTCTCGCGCTTGTCGCCGATCCGGTCTTCGTACTGCGATCGCTTCGTCATCGCGAGGTATGAGAACGGCGTGTCGAGCCATCGTCCGATGGTGCTCTGCCTGATCGCGGTTTCCAGCGCCGAGACCTCCTCCAACGTCTTGGTCGCCGACCAGATGAGGAAGTCGCAGTCGCCCCGCATCCCGACCGTCGAGTACGTGCGCAGCATCGGGAATCGCTCCCGCCACTCGAGCAGCAGCTCGGCGAGCTCCTTGCGCGCCGCCGACCGTTCCTCCTCGGGCTGGCCGCGGAAGGTGCGGTCTACCTTGTAGAAGGCGAACTTCACGACTTGTTGTGGGTGGGGTCGTTCGTCGCTCACGACGAAAACTCTACCCGAGCCGGCTGCAGCCCTGCCGACGGCTCCGACACCGGAGGGGGCATCTCGAGCACGTTCTCACCGGCGCGTCTCGACATCCAGAGGAGCAGTAAGAGCACGGCGTAGCGCACGTACACCAACGATTCGAGGATCCACGCCATCGTCGATTGGTTGCCGCGGCCCGTTGGTGGGAACGAGAGGAAGAATGCGCTGACCGCGACCCAAACCGCCGCATCGGATACGGCGAACGCGACGAAGCCCGGCCAGGGGATCTCCACGAGGGCGAAGAACGGCAGGAGCCAAAGCGCGTACTGGGGCGAGTAGACCTTCGCCACGAGCAGCCAGATCAACAGAATCCCGAACGACGTCGCGTACGGCCGGAAGCGCGCGCGCCTGCTCTCTGCCATGAGCAACAACGCGACC
>VAWS01000243.1 GCA_005884515.1 Actinomycetota bacterium | reverse complement strand
CATCGCCTCGCGCGCGTTCGCGAGCGGGAACGTCTCGTGGACGAGCGGGGTGATCTTCCCTTGGCTTGCGAGCTCGAGGCAGCTCTCGACCTCGACCCGGTTGTAGACGAACGAGCCGATGATCTGCCGCTGCATGCGGAAGAAGGGGATGATGTCGAAGGGCACGACCTCACCCGAGTGCCCGCCGCAGATCACGAGCCGCCCGTCCTTGGCGAGCGAGTCGAGACCCTTCTGGAAGAGCTCGCCGCCGACGTGCTCGAAGACGAGGTCGACGCCGCGGTCGTCGGTCAGGCGCATCACCTCGGCGACGACGTCCTGGCGGGCATGGTTGATCCCGTGATCCATCCCGAGCTCGCTCGCCCGTGCGAGCTTCTCGTCCGAGCTCGCATTGCCGATCACCGTCGCGCCGGCATGCCGCGCGAGCTGCACGGCGGCCGAGCCGATTCCGCTGCCGACCGAGTTGATCATCACCGTCTCGCCGAACTGCAGGCGACCGCGGGTGAACAGCATGTGCCACGCCGTGCCGAAGGCGATCTGCAGCGCCGCCGCCGCCTCGTCGCTGAGACCGTCCGGAATGCGCAGGAGCCGCCGCGCCGAGCAGGCGAGGCGCTCTGCGTAGCCGCCGGAGGTGACAAAGCTGATGAATCCCGCCGCGGTGCAGAGCGACTCGCGGCCCGTCCGGCAGAAGCGGCACTCGCCGCAGGTATCCATCAGGAGCGGCATCACACGGTCGCCGACCTGCCAACCCTCGACGCCCTCGCCGAGCGCGGCGATGCGGCCGACGACCTCGACGCCGAGCACGAACGGCGGCTCGACCGGAAAGCGCGACACGCCCTCGCGCACGTCGACATCGAGATGGTTGAGCGCGCTCGCCGTGATGTCGATCAGCACCTCGTCGGGACCCGGCTCGGGATCGGGGAGGTCTTCCACCCGCAGAACGTCGGTACCGCCGAACTCGTGGAAAACAACCGCTTTCACGTTCCGACCTCCCGGAATCGGCTCGCCGCTAGAGCCTTGCGTTTATGTCTGACTTCGGGGCGGCTGTCAAGTTGACAAGCGCCGAATGTCTGACATACAACTGCGCCACGGCCATCGACCTCTCCCGCGTCCGCTCCCTCCTCTTCGCTCCAGGCAGCGACGAGCGCAAGCTCGTCAAGGCGCTCGCATCGGCGGCTGACGCGGTCGTCGCCGACCTCGAAGACGCCGTCGCGCCGGGGGAGAAGGCCGCGGCGCGCGGGCTCGTGCGCGACATCTTCGCCGCGGCCGCCGAGGGGCCGAGGCCGCTCCGGCTCGTCCGCGTCAACGCGGTCGGGACCGAGTTCCACGACGACGACATGGCCGCCGTCGCGGCGATCGCACCCGATGCGATCGTCCTGCCGAAGGCGACCGCGGATGCAGTCGACGCACTCGGCACGGCCGGACCGCCTTTGGTTGCCATCGTCGAAACGGCGCAAGGTGTCCGGCTTGCTTACGAGATCGCGTCGCAGCCGAGGGTCGCCGCGCTGCAGATCGGCGCGGTCGACCTCGGCGCCGAGGTCGGCCTCGAGCCGAGGCCGGACGGGCTCGAGATCCTCTATGTCCGCTCGCCCGCTCGCTCGGCTTCCGTGGCAAGGCATGCATCCATCCTGCGCAGGTGCCCGTCGTGAACCGCGCCTTCACGCCGAGCGAGTCCGAGCTCGCCTGGGCCTGGAAGGTGCTGGACGCCTACGAGGTGGGCACGGTAGAAGGACGTGGCGCGGTAGCCCTCGACGGGGCGATGATCGACCTGCCGGTCGTCGCGCGGGCGCGACGGCTGCTCGCGGAAACGGAGAGGAGCTAGCGATGGGAACGGATGCAGGTGCTGCGCCGAAGATCTGGCGGGGACGCTTCTACGAGGACTTCGACGTCGGGGACGTGTATCGCGGGCGGCTCGGCCGCACCGTCACGCAAACCGACAACATCTGGTTCACCTGCCTGACGTTGAACACGAACCAGGTGCACTTCAACGCGGTGCAATCGGAGCGCGGTCTCTACGGGCGACCGCTCGTCAACTCCACCTTCACGCTGGCGTTGATCACGGGCATGACCGTCCCCGACACGAGCGAGAACGCCGCCGCCAACCTCGGGTGGGCAGACATCATGCTCCCCAACCCGGTGTTCGAGGGCGACACGCTGTGGGCCGAGAGCGAGATCCTGGAGACCCGCGAGTCGGCGTCGCGGCCCAACATGGGCATCGTCTCGATGCGCTGCCGCGGCATCAACCAGCGGCGCGAGGTCGTCATCGAGTTCAAGCGGACATTCATGGTGTACAAGCGCGACGCCCCCGAGGTGCAGGACACGTTTCCCGGTACCGACGACGAGTGGACGGTGTGAGATGACCGCAGCCGAGACGATCGCCGCATTCACGACCTCGATCACCCTCGACGACGTGCCGGAGGCGGTCGTCGAGCACGCGAAGCTCCACGTCCTCGATGTGCTCGGCGGCGGCCTCGCGGCGCACTCGACCGGTAACGGCGTCGAAGGCCGAGCGACAATGCAGGAGCTCGGCGGTGAGGGCCAGGCCACGGTGATCGGCCTCGCCGACCGCCTCCCCGCCCCAAACGCAGCCTTCGCAAATGCGATGACCTGCCACGGCCTCGACTTCGACGACACGCATTCGGACTCGGGCTCGCACGTCTCGACCGTGATCGCGCCGGCGGCGTTCGCCGCCGCCGAGCGCTACGGCGCGGACGGGAGAGATGTGGTCGCCGCGATCGTCGCGGGCAACGAGATCGTCTGCCGCGTCGGCATGGCGGCGCCAGGCGCGTTCCACGAGCGGGGCTTCCACCCGACGGCGATCTGCGGCGTCTTCGGTGCCACCGCGGCGGTCTCGCGGCTTGCCGGCTTCGACGCGGAGACGGCAACGCGCGCGCTCGGGATCGCCGGCTCGATGGCGTCGGGGATCTTCGCGTACCTCGCCGACGGGACGCCGACGAAGCCGATCCAACCCGGTTGGGCCGCGCACGGCGCGCACATCGCGACGCGACTCGCCCACCACGGCGCGGCCGGGCCGCGGTCGGTGTTCGACGCGCAATTCGGGATCTACCACGCCTACGTCGGCATCGAGCCCGGGTCGTCCGGCCTCGCCGAGCAACTCGCAGATCTCGGCAGCCGTTGGGAGACGCCCCGGATCGCGTACAAGCCGTTTCCGATCTGCCACTTCACGCACGGCGCGGTCGGTGCCGTCGTCGATGCAGTGGAGGGGCGCACCTTCGCGCCGGAGGAGATCGCCGAGGTCGTCGTCAGCGTGCCGGAGCCGTGGGTGCCGATCGTGCTCGAGCCGGCCGGCGAGAAGAAGACGCCGCGGTCGGCGTACGAGGGCAAGTTCTCGCTGCAGTACGCCGTCGCCTCGATGCTCGTGCGCGGCCACGTGGGCGTAACGGACTTCACCGCGACCGCGATC
>VAWS01000242.1 GCA_005884515.1 Actinomycetota bacterium | reverse complement strand
GCTAGCCGAGATCCATCCCGCCGACGAACGCCTCCGCGACGCCGCGGTCACCGAGCACCTCGACTGCGTTCAGCGGCAGCCGCCGCCAGAGCATCAGCAGCAAGTGGTGGATCCCGCCGACGTGCCAGACGAGATCAGACACGGACCACTCTGGGCACGACGGCGGATGGGTTTCAGACTCTTTCGAGCAGCCTCCGCCAACGCCGCACTCTCGCGCCTTACCGCTGCGACGTTTTCCTTAGGCGTCACGGGACTCGTGGTTTTGTCGTCTATCCACCATATAGAGGGTGGAACTGACAACATTAGCCGCGTAGCTCGGTCAACACTTCGTCGAGCCAGCTGAGGTAGGTCTGCTCCACCGCGATGCCCAATCGCAGCGTCATCAGCTCGTAGGGGACGTCTTTGTTGTCCGCCAGTTCGAGCAGCTTGCGGATCCCCTCGTACTCAGCCAGCTGGCTCACGTGGTGGTCTCGTTGGTCGAGCAGCATCGCGCGAATCTTGGCGAGATCGCCATGAGCTGCGAAGAAGAGCTTTGCCAAAGCTTCATCGCTGAGGTCGGGGAATGAGGCGGGGGAGCGGAGCCACTCGTTGACCGCCTTTCGCCCCTTCGGCGTCAGCGACAGGATGCGCTTGCGACGGCCTCCCGGCGCGTCTCGTTCCTTGATGTAGCCGTCGCGGAGCAGCCGGCTCGCTTGCTGGTAGACCTGGCTGTGCGCGGCGCTCCAGAAGTAGCTGACCGAGATCGCCATCACCTTTTTGATGTCGTAGGCAGAGGCCGGCCCCCACAGCAGGAATGCCAGAAAGATGTGGTCCCCGGCGGGCAGCTCCGAATCTTCTCTTGACATAGTCCAAGTTGGATTATACGTTCTGGATCATCGATATAGTCCAGAGTGGACTATACACGAAGAGGAGGGCGACCATGGCCATCAAGACGACCGAGGGGTGGGTTCCGAACGAGGTCACGGCGCGCATCGGCGCGCGCGTGCGCTGGGAAGACGTGGTCTCGGATATCGACTGGGACCAGGCGATCGCGCGGCTCTCGCCTCCGCCGATGCCGGACTACGTGCGTTCGTCGATCCACGGCCTGGAGGGCGGGTACTCGAAGCCGGGAGCGGCGGCGACCTGGGACCCGGTCGTGAAGGAGATCTTCGCCGAGTACTTCGAGGACGAGACCGAGCAGCGCGACCTCTTGTGCGCGCAGGTCGACTCCGTCCCCGGGCGGATCCTCGACGTCGCCTGCGGGACGGGGGAGAGCACCCTCGCCTGGCGCCGGCGCTTCCCGCGCGCGCAGATCACCGCGATCGATGTGTCTCCGTACATGCTTGCCGTGGCCGAACGAAAGCTCGCGCACGACCGCAACATCGACGTGCGCTGCCTGAACGGCGAGCATCTTCCCTACGCTGACCGGTCGTTCGATCTGGTGACGGCGAGCTTGCTCTTCCACGAGGTACCCGAGCAGGTGTCGCCGGTGATCTTGGCCGAGATGCGGCGCGTGTGCCGGCCGGGCGGCGAGATCGCCGTCATGGAGCCGTACCGGGTCGGGGGGACAGCGCTGAAGCCGATTCCGTTCCCCGAGCCGTACCTGGTCTTTCGGCGAGCAGGCTTCAGCGAACCGCGCTTCAACGCTTTGCGCGGCGGTGCTTTCGCGGCCGCGCGTCTCGCGGGCCGGGCCACACGCTCTTGCTCGATGGTGACGTTCGACGCTTCGAGGAAACCGCCGACGAGATGCGCTTCGTCTTCGAGCGCGGCTTGCAATCGCGGGCCAGGCGCGTCGTATAGCTGGATCGCGATGGTGATTCGATCGCCGGCGCCGCGGAACGACCACGTGCCGTGCACCTCGCCTTCGATCAGCACGAGCGGCTGCGCGTTGCCGACCCCGTCATATGTCTCTGATAACAAGCTCGAGTGGACGAAACGAGCGCGTCCGTTCGGCGCGTATCCCATCGTGTAGCAATCCAGCTTCGGCAGAAGGCTCACACGCCCGAGGTGCGGACGCGTCCCTTCGAGCGCGCGCTCGTCTCGTCGATGGATCATCAGCCCGTCGGCGAGTGGCGCCGGGTCTTGTGCGTCGAGCGCGTTCGCCGCATCGTCCGGCTTCACACCCGCCCACCACGCGAAGTCTTCGTACGTCACGGGACCGAACGCGGTGAGGTACTCGCCCGCGAGCCACGCGAGCGCCTGCTCTTGCGGGATGTTCTTCATCTCCTTGCCGACCCACACCTTCGTCGCGGCGAACGTGAAGTCGTTCGACCGGATGTTGGGAGACTTGATGCGCAAGAGCGCGCCTTCGGAGCACATCGCATTGAGCACGGGTCCCAGATCGTCCGGCGGCGACCGCATCGCGTCGTGGATCTCGTCCACCGTCTTCGGGAATCCCGCGGCGAGAAGCACCTCTCGACGAAGGTTCTTGTAGTCCTCGTCGTCGAGACCGGCTCGCCTCAGGGCGGAGCGGTACGGAGACTCGTTGCGCGTAGCGGCGAGGATCGCAGGCGCCGTTTCCATCGGAACCATGAAGGTCTTCTGTCGCATCGCCGGGATGCGCGCGGCACGCTTGGTGCTGATGACGCCTTCAACTGCGGCGCCCTTCAGCAATCGC
>VAWS01000134.1 GCA_005884515.1 Actinomycetota bacterium | reverse complement strand
GTGAAGAGCAGCTTCGCGCCGCTCTTCTGCAACACGAACCCCGCCTCTCGCCCCTTGAACCTCGTGTTGATCGGAACAAGCACTCCGCCGGCGGTCAGCGCTCCCAGCGCAGCGACGATCCATTCATGGATGTTCGGCGCCCAGATCGCGACACGATCGCCGGCCTCGACGCCTATCGCGATCGCGGCGCGCGCGGCATGCCGAACGGCAACGCGAAGGTGCTCGAACGTGATCCGCGTTTCGCCGTCGACCACGGCTTCACGCGGGCCGAAGCGTTCGGCGGCACTGTCGAGCAGCCCTGGGATCGTCCCCCACTCGAGGTCGCCGCGCACTAGCGCCCCTTGAACTCAGCCACGATCTTGGTGAAGTCGTCGAGCTCGCGCAGCACGTCGTCGCGCGCGCCGTACTGGAGGCCGAGCACCGTCTCGGTGACGCCGAGCGTTTCGAAGTACTCCAGCTTCCCGACGTCGGGGATCGAACCGAACGGCATCAGCTGCAACGTCGCGGGGTCGCGTTCGGCCTCTTCCCACGCGCGCTTCAGGTCGGGTAGGGCCTTGGCCACGCCCTTCGCGCCGATCGGCGCCCAGCCGTCCGCGTACTCCGCGACGTGGCGGAACATGATCGGACCGGCGCCGCCCCCGATCAGGGTCGGCGGACGCGGCTGCTGAACCGGCTTCGGAAATGGGTCCGCAGGCTCGAACCGCACGAACTCACCTTCGAAGCCGGCGGGCCCCTCAGTCCAGAGCGCTTGCATCGCGAGCACCTTCTCGCGCGTGATCGCGCGCCGCTTCTTCCATATCACGCCGTGATCCTCGGCCTCTTCGACGTTCCAGCCGAAGCCGAGGCCGAACGTGAAGCGGCCGCCCGAAAGATGGTCGAGTGTCGCGATCTCTTTCGCGAGCACGATCGGATCGTGCTCCATGACCAGCGAGACACCGGTACCGAGTCGCAACGTCGTCGTCGCCGCCGCGGCACTCATCAGCGCGACGAATGGGTCGAGCGCTCGCCAGTACTGCTCGGGCAGCGGCTCCCCGACCGGCGCCGGCGTACGCCTAGACACGGGGATGTGCGTGTGCTCCGGCACATACATCGACTCGAAGCCGCGCTCTTCGGCTGCGCGCGCAAGCTCCGCAGGTTTGATGCTGCGGTCGGAAAGGAATGCGGTCACGCCGATGCGCATCACTGCATGAACTCCTCTGCGAATCTCTTCATAGAATCCAGCGCTTCTGGCGATCGCTTCCACGGCGTGACGATGAGCCTATCGACACCGGCGTCGCTCCAGACTTGCACTTCGTCGGGGTGGGTAACGAGACCGCTACAGGTGATCGTGAAGCCGGCTCGCTTCTCCGGGTACATGCCCAAGTGATCACGAAGCTTCTTCACGGGGAGCGCGACGGATTCGGGGGTGTGGTGCATCCCGATCCATCCGTCGCCTAGGCGCGCCGCGCGCTCCAGCGCGCGCTCACTCTCGCCGCCCACGAGCACGGGCGGATGCGGCTTCTGCACCGGCTTCGGCTCGAACATCACCGGCGGGAAGTCGAAGAACTCGCCATGGTGCTCGATCACGTCTTCCGTCCCCCTGCCCCGACGCCCACTTCCGCGCGCCCGCCCGACACAACGTCGAGTGTTGCGAACGCGCGCGCGCCGACGACCGGATGGCGGATGCCGAGCAAGTAGACGAACGTGCCGAGTCGGATCCGCGTCGTGCGCGCCGCGATGAACGACAGGTACGCACCAGCGTCGTACACCGGCGTCGACGCCGGAACCGGCGGGTGTTCCTCGCCGGGGACGAGTTGACCGCTCATCTCAACGGGAAAGACAAGGTGCTCGGGAAGCCAGATCGATTCGAAGCCCAGCTCATCGGCTGCGATAGCTGCGTCGAGCCAGAAATGAGGGTTCAGCTGCCCGAACGTGACCGCGAACTTCACGCCGTGCCTTTGATCCCCGCGAGAACGTCGTCCATCAGATGGAAGCTCTCGCCGACCTTCGTGAAGTCGCCGAGGAACGTCACGTTCCACAGCATGATGTGCTGCGCGCCCGCCGCTTCGTAGTCGCGCGCGATCGCGATCAGCTCGTCCGGGGTTCCGTGCGGCATCAGCTCGTGGATCAGCTCGAACGGGATCTGATCGATCGCCTTCAGCGTCTCGTCGCGCCCGTAGCGCGTCGGGATGTAGTCGCTCAGCCCGTGGAAGTCGTCGCCGAACGGATGCGTCATCCCGCGCTTCTGATATGCCTCTGCGCCCAAGACCAACATGTACGCCTTCAGCAGCGGCGCCTCGAGGATGCGATGCGTATCCTCGTGATCGGTTCCCACGATCGCGTAGTTCCACATGCCGGCTTCGAAGTCCGACAGGTCCCGCCCGGCCTTCGCAGCCGACTCGCGGATGATGCCGAGTTTTTCCTTGTACTCGTCGACCGTCAGCAAGCTCGGCAGCCATCCATCTGCGAGCCGGCCTGTGATCCGACACATCCGCGGACCGTGCGCGCCGGTCCAGATCGGCGGCGGCTTGCCCGGCGTGTACGGCTGCATGCCGTTGACGGCGTCACGCATCGTCCAGAACTGCCCGTCGAAGTCGACCGGCTCGTCGTTGGCCCACAGCAGCTTGATGATCGTGATCGCTTCTTCGAAGCGCGACACGGTCTTCTCGAACGGAATGCCGTACGGCTCGTTGTTCTCGGCTTCCCCTGAACCCAGGCCGAGGATGACACGCCCCTTCGTGATGTGGTCCAGCGTGAGCCACTCGTTCGCGAGCATCGCCGGGTGACGTCGGACCGGCTCGGTGACACACGTTCCGAGCTGAACACGCTCGGTCACCACGCCGACGGCGGCCATCGTGGCGACGGGGTCGAGGTACACGTGCGGGTTGGGTTGGAACTTCGCGATAGGCGTGATGTCTTCGGTCCAGATCGACTCGGGGTGCCAGGACATCCAGTGGTCTGGGTACCAGAGCGAGTCGTAGCCCTTCTCTTCGTTGCGCTTCGCGGTCTTGATGACCAGGTCGGCCGGCGGCGTGATCGCGCCGGGCGCGCCCACCTTGACGGGCATGGCTCCCTCCAAATCTGACGGACCGTCAGATAACGATACCCGAAGGGTCGAGCAGCCTGTTAAGGCGCCTGCGCGAGCGATTCCAAGGCACCGTCCAGTTTGAGGCTGGGGAACCCTCAGAAGGTCTAGGAAGTAGCCTCGATCAGACCCCAGCGGCGGCGAACGCGCCGCTCGAGGACGCCGAACAACAGCGAGTCGATCATGATCCCGATCACAAGGATGACGATCATCGTCGCCATGAGGCCCGGGTAGTCCTGGCTCAAGCGCGCGCTATCGAGCGTGAACCCGAGACCCGCACGGCCTCCGATCACGACGAGCAGCTCCCCGGCCATCAAGCTGCGCCAGGCGAATGCCCATCCTTGCTTCATGCCACCCAAGAACGAAGGGAACGCCGCCGGCAAGATCACGTGGCGGTAGGCCTTCATACCGCGCGCACCGAGGACGCGACCGGCGCGGAGCAGCAAAGGAGGCACGTGGTCGATCCCCGAGATAAGACCGTTCGCGATCGCAGGCGCCGCTCCCAAAACGACGACGAACAGGATCGCGGTTTCGCTCAGCCTGAACACCACGATGGCAAGTGGGAACCACGCGACAGACGGCATGGTCTGCAAGCCGGTGATGAGCGAACCGATCGCCGCGCGCAGCACGGCAACGCGCGCGACGGCGATCCCGATCGCCGAGCCGATCAAGAGCGCGATGCCGTACCCGATCGCAGCGCGCTCCATCGTGACGCCGGTCGCGCGGAGGATCCGGCCGTTCGCAACGTCGTCCCACAGGCTTCGGAACGCCGCGCCCGGCCCGGGGAATACGTACTTGGGACGCCAGTGTGCCCAGACGAGGATCTGCCACACCAGCAGAACTATCCCGACGGCTGCAAACTTCGGCCATAACGAGCTCCAGATCCGCCGCGCCCGACTGCGCGCGCGCGGCGTCTTCACCTCGAGCGCATCGAGACCTGCGAGCTCTTCCTCGAAGGGCGCCGGTTCAGGTCTGTACGCCATGGTGCTTCACCTCTTCTCGCAAACGGGCCGTGATCTCGGTGGCAAGCGCGCCGACCTCCGGTGACTCGATCCGGCGCGGGCGCGGGATATCGACGGGGAACTCCGCCGCGATCCGTCCGGGGCGGCTCGAAAGAAGGATCACGCGATCGGCGAGCCGCACGGCTTCTCGCACGTTGTGCGTCACGAACACGATCGAGAAACCGGTGTCTTGCCACAGCCGCTCGACTTCGTCGTGGAGCAGGTCTCGCGTCATCGCGTCGAGCGCGCCGAACGGCTCGTCCATCAACAGGATCTCGGCTTGTTGCGCCAGGGCGCGCGCGATCGCAACACGCTGCCGCATGCCGCCCGACAATTCGTGCGGCTGCTTGGAGCCGAAGCCGGTGAGGTGAACCATCTCGAGGAGCGACCCGACGACCTGCTTCCGGTCGGCGCGGTCGATCTTGCGGAGCTTCAGCGCGAGATCAACGTTCCGCTCGACCGTGAGCCACGGGAACAGCGCCGGCTCTTGGAAGATCAACGTCGGGCGGCCGCCCCGGACCTCGACGGTTCCGTTCGTAGTCTTGTCGAGACCGGCGATCATGTTGAGCAGCGTCGACTTACCGCAACCGGAGGCGCCGACCAGACACAAGAACTCCCCGAACTCAACGTCGAGGGAGACATTGTCGACCGCATGCACGGCCTCTGCGCCCGCCCCGTACACCTTGGACACCGACGTCAAGGAAACGGCCGAGCCGGACCCCATGTGGAGATCCGGCTCCGTGGTCTCGCGCGCGCGAGGTCGGAGGCTCATGCGGTGCTGATCTCCTGCTTTCCTTGTGCCGTGAGCACCTTGTTCAGAAGGGTCAAATCATAGATGTTCGCTAGATCGGACGAGGAGATGAAACCGAGCGCGAGGGCAGCAGCCGCCGACGTTCGCAGGGAGGACGCGATCGGGTCGTCCGTGAACGTGAGGTTCGCCCACGCTCTGTCCAGCACCGCGGGCTTCAGCGACTTCCCCGTCAGCTTCTCGATGCCGGCGCCGACGATCTGCTTCGCGCGATCGGAGTTGTTGTGGATGAACTCGGTCGCTTCGACCTGACCTTTGAGCAGGTTCTCAACGACGTCGGGATGCTGCTGAAGGAACGCATTCCGCACGACGAGCTGCGTCGTCACGTACTTTCCCCCGGGCCACAGATCACGTTCATCGACGAGCACCTTCGCGCCGCCTTCGACCACGAGCCTGCTCGCCCACGGTTCGGGCACCCACGCGCCGTCGATCTGGCCTTGCTTGAACGTGTCGAGCGACGTTGCGTTGTCTTGGTCGAGGATCTTGACGTCGCCGCCGCCGGCGGTCGTCGTGCGCAAGCCTTTCGACTTCAACCAGTTCCGCAGCGCGACGTCCTGCGTGTTACCGAGCTGCGGCGCGGCGATCGTCTTGCCTTTCAAGTCTGCGGCGCTGTTGATCGACTTCTTCACGACCAGGAACGCGCCGCCCGACGTCGCGCCCGAGATGATCCGGACCGCTTGGCCGCTCGATTTGATGTACGCGTTGATCGCGGGGTTCGGTCCCATATACGCCGCGTCGAGGGCGTCGGCGAACAGCGCCGTCACCTCTTCGGGGCCGGCGGTGAAGGTGCTGGTCTTCAGCTGCACCTTCGACCCAAGGTCCTTCGCGAAGATGCCTTGGTCGACGCCCACGATCGCGGTCGCGTGCGTGAGGTTCGGGAAATAGCCGAGCCGAAGCACAACGGTCCCGGACGCCTTCGGGCTGCCGGAGCTGCACGCGGCGAGCATCAGCGCGATGACGGGAGCGGCGACGAACGCGCGGCCGTGTCTCCTAGTAAACATGGTTTTCACTGTGGACATGGTGAAAACATACGCGGGCCTGCGCGCGCCGTGCAAACCGTGTCGTCCTTGACCAGGTCCCTACGCCGCCGTAACCTACGCTTCCGTAACCACAGGACGGGAGGCGAACACGGTGGAGCTTCGGACCGCGACCATCCACGGCAGCTCCGTCGGCTATCGAACCGCCGGCGAGGGACCGGTCGTCGTTTTGATCCACGGGATGGCGGGAAGCTCCGCGACGTGGGAGCCGGTCATCCCGTTGCTCGCCCGCGCGTGCACCGTCGTCGCACCGGACTTGCTCGGTCACGGCGGGTCTGCGAAGCCGGCCGGCGACTACTCATTGGGATCGCTCGCGAGCGGCGTGCGGGATCTCCTCGTCGCGCTCGGACACGAGCGCGCGACGATCGTCGGCCAGTCGCTCGGCGGCGGCGTCGCGATGCAGTTCGCGTACCAGTTCCCAGAGCGATGCGAACGGCTCGTGCTCGTGTCGTCGGGAGGTCTCGGGCGTGAAGTGAACACGCTTCTCCGCACGCTCAGCTTTCCCGGCGCCGAGTACGTGCTGTCCGTCGCGTGCTCCTCACGCCTGAGTGGCGCGACATCGGCCGTGGCTGCGTGGCTCGGCCGGTTCGGGCTTCGCCCCGCGCCCGGCCTCGCCGAGATCCTACGAAGCTACGGCTCGCTCTCGACTCCGGAAAGCCGTACCGCCTTCCTGCACACGCTGCGCGCGGTGATCGATCCCGGCGGACAGCGCGTCAGCGCGACGGATCGCCTCTACCTGACGCAGGACATGCCGACGCTGATCGTGTGGGGCGACCGCGACACGATCATCCCGCTGGCCCACGCCCGCGCTGCACACGACGCGATGCCGGGAAGCACGTTGCACGTTTATCCCGGGGCCGGCCACTACCCACACTGCGATTACCCCGAACGCTTCGCCGACGACCTGCTGGCGTTCATGGCGGGAACCGAGCCGGCATCGCTCACAGCAGAGCACTTGCGCGCGCGCATCACGAGCGGCGCCTGAGAAAGCGAAGAGGCCGCGCGAACGCGGCCTCTTGTCGCTTGATCGGTGTTAGACCGGACGGACGTTCGTCGCCTGCGGGCCCTTCTGGCCCTGCGTGACGTCGAACTCGACGGCCTGTCCCTCGGTCAGCGAGCGGTAGCCCTCGCCGAGGATCCCGGAGTGGTGGACGAATACATCGTCTCCGTCCTCACGGGAGATAAAGCCGAAGCCTTTCTGGTCGCTGAACCACTTAACGGTTCCGCGCAATGGTGTTTCCTCCTTCCTGTTGCCGCATGGAGCGGCATCTCTTGGTCCAACTACCTCTCGGTAGCAGCGAGCTGTGATCCGGAAAGAGAACGGCCGCGGGATCATCCGCGGCCAGACGCATTTCGCAGAACCTCGAACTCAGGTGCGAGTGTAGCACACAGGCTTTGAGGGGCCGGCGCGGCCGATGAATTCCGGCCTCAACCCTCGTCTATAGACTCGAGAGATCGGCGCGCCTCGAGGAGGATGAAAAGCCGTGCCGGCCATGAAGAAGTTCGCGTCGGTGGAGGCCTATCTGGCCGAGGTTCCACCGAAGGATCGTGCGGTGCTCGAGAAGATCCGTTCTACGGTGAGATCCCTTGTGCCGGACGCGGAAGAGAAGATCAGCTACGGCATCCCGGCCTTCGTGTGGCACGGGAACCTCATCTACTACGGCGCGATGAAGAACCACTTGAGCCTGTTCCCCGGGAGCAAGGCAGTGATCAAGCAGTTCGCGGCGGAGCTCAAGCCGTTCGACGCGACCTCAACGGGAACGATCCGCTTCACGGCCGACAAGCCGCTCCCCATAACGCTGATCAAGAAGATCGTGCGTGCGCGCATGGCGGAGAACCGGGCGCGCGCGTCCAAGCGCTGGCCGGCTACGGCTCCAAGCGGAACGGCGGGTACTGGTCGGTAACGAGCAGGAACGCGTACGCAAGCACGCGCGCGCCCCAGCGGCCGACGCCTTCGACGAAGGTGAACAATCCCCGTGGATAGCGGCCGGTGAACAAGATGGCGAACCAGGCGATGATGATCGACACGAATGCGCCGATCCCCAGGAACACGAGCACGATGTAATGCGGGATCGCGAGGAGCCACTTGACCAGAGGCAGCCAGCGGTTGAGGTCGCGCGCACCGCGGATACTTCCGTCGGAACAAGATCATCAACAGCGGCCCGAAGAACAGCAGCCCGCCCGCACCGGACGCCGTGTACGTGGCGCCGTGACGGCCGTAGCTCGACATCCATGTCGACCCGGACACGCTCGAAAGCACGATGAAGATCGGGATGATGACGATGATGCGGAACGCCGTCGTCAGCTTGTTGAGTGGCCGGTCCGGATAGTCGATCGAGAATTGCACCGGGTATGCCTGTGGCACGGTCGCCATTTTCTCCCCCTGGTCCTCGCTACGCCCGCGTTCATTTGACGCCCGCAGCGGAGTCGAAGCAATGGGCCGAGTGCCCCTTATCGATTGCGGCAACGCGGCCACTACGGGAGACGAGAACGGTGCCCCCGGTGGGGATCGAACCCACACTGAGACCCTTTTAAGGGGCCTTCCTCTGCCAAGTTGGGATACGGGGGCTCTACGCAGGCGATGGTACGCCCGGTAATCGACCCCGCCGGCCCTCTTCGTTCATACGGCCACGTTCATCGAGCTGCCGGTGCCGGCGTGTCGCCGGCGATGTCCCCCATCGCGGAGGTCTCCGTGATCGGCACGACCCTCGCACCGCCGCGCCGACCGACCCGCTCGTTGCGCGCGCGGATCCAGAGTATGCCCGAGGCCACGATGCTCAGCACTGCACCGAACGCGAGGCCCATCCGCGGACTGAACGTCTGCGAAACCCAGCCCGCCGCCGGCCCTCCGACCGCGGTTCCACCGACGAACAGCAGCGAGTACACAGCCATCACCCGCCCGCGCATGATCGCGGGCGAGCTCAACTGCAAGGTCGAGTTCGCCGTCGCGAGGAACATCATGCTGGTCGCGCCGACGGGGATCAGCAAGATCGCCTCGAGCGCGATCGACGGCATGTACGCCGCGATCAGCTCGGCGGTCCCAAACGCCAGTCCGGTCGCGATGAGGTAACGCATCGTCGGCTTCTTCCGGCCGGCGACTACGAGGCCGCCCCCGATCGCGCCGATCGCCATGATCGAGCTAAGGAGCCCGTAGATCCCCACGCCGCCGTGGAAGTTCGTCTTCGCCATCAGCGGCAGGACGATCGTGAAGTTGAAGCCGAACGTGGCCACTATCGTTATCACGAACAACGTGTCCTTCAGTACTTGAGACTTGCGCATGAACGCCAGACCTTCGCGCAACTGGCCCCGTGCGCGCGGTGCGATCGGCGCGCGCTGCAACTCTTCCGGCCGCATCAGCCAAAGAGCGATGATCACGGCCGCGAACGACGCGGCGTTGAACAAGAACGCCGGGCCGGTGCCGTGGAACACCTTGATGAGGATGGCGGCCAGCGCCGGGCCGGCCAACCGTCCGGAGTTGAACATGGCGCTGTTAAGCGCGACGGCGTTCGGCACTTCGGCCGAGCCGACCATCTCGCTCACGAATGCTTGCCGCGCAGGCATGTCGACCACGGTCACGACGCCGAACAGGAACGCAAGCAGGTAGATCTGCCACACCTGGATCACGTGCGCGAGCACGAGTGCGCCGAACAAGCCAGCGAGCACCGCCTGCAGCGCTTGCGTCCAGATCAGCGTGGTCCGCTTGTCGTAGCGATCCGCGATGATGCCGCCCCACATCCCGCCGACGAACATCGGCAGGAACTGAAGGCCGGTGGCGATGCCCAGGACGACACCGCCCTTGTGCAGCGTGTAGACGATCAGAGAGGTCTGCGCGACCCACTGGATCCACGTGCCGGACACCGACACGAGCTGGCCGACGAAGTACAGCCGGTAGTTCCGGATCTTCAGCGAGCTGAAGGTCCGGTCGCTTGCCTTGCGCATGCGGGGACTCA
>VAWS01000133.1 GCA_005884515.1 Actinomycetota bacterium | reverse complement strand
ATGCCGTCGCACACAACGGCGCCGGCCGCGTAGGTCGCGCAGATCCCCGGGCGCACGTCGCCGTCCGGTTCGTCGATCCAGACCTGCGCGTCGATGCGGTTGGTTCCGTCGACGAACGCGATGTGACCGGGCGGCTGGACACCGGGTCGGATCGGCGTCCACGAACTCTCGGGGACCTCGACCGATCGTTCGACCTCCGCGGTGGCTTCGTCGGCGCCGATGTCTTCGGTCGCGGCGCCGTACGAGGGTGCCCAGTTCTCGACGGCGAAGTTCACGCGAGCACCTTGTCGACCGTCGACGTCGTCGGTCCCCGCCGAACTTCGAAGCGGACGGGGATCCGCTCCGCGAGATCGCGCACGTGCGTCACGATGCCGACCACGCGGCTCGTGCGCCCGAGCTGCTCGATCGCCGTCGCGACCGTTTCGAGCGTCTCGGCGTCGAGGCTGCCGAACCCTTCGTCGAGGAAGATCGACTCGAGTCGGACCGCAGTGTTCGCGGACAGCTGCGCGATGCGATCCGACATCGCCAGCGCGAGCGAGAGCGACGCGAGGAACGTCTCACCACCGGAGAGCGTGCGCGCGGACCGTGTCGCATCGGCGTTGCGATGGTCCACGACGGCGAAGTTGAATTGCTTGTCGAGCGTCAGCGAGTACTGGCCCGACGACAGCTCCAGCATGATCCCCGTCGCGCCGTCGACCAGCGTCGTCAGCGCTTGCCGCAACACCCACCGCTCGAACGCGTTCGCCTTCAGGTGCTTGCCAAGCTCGCGGGCCACGACGCCTCGCTGCTCGAGCGCCCGCACCATCTCGCCGATCTCTTTCGCGCTCTCGAGGGCGAGCTCGATCTGCGCGGTGCGTTCTCGTGTCCGCTCGATCGCTTTCAACGTGTCGTCGCGCGGGTTCGTCACGTCCTCGATACCGGCGTCGATACATGCCTGTCGCTGAGCATCAACCATCGCATCGCCTTGCTCTTTCGCGGCGCGCGCTGCTTCCAGCGCTTTCGCGGCCGCATCGCGGCGACGCGCCGCCTCGGCGCGCGCCCACGCAGCCAATTCGTCCCAGTCGGCCGCGAGGTCCTCGCGCGAAAGTGGGGGAGGGATGAACTCGGCGACGCCGTCGCGCGTGGCATCCAGCGTTTTGCGTGCGCGCGCGACCGCCTTGCTCGCGTCCTCTGCGACGGCGCGCGCCTTGCGGGCCGAGACGCGCACGGCGTCGGCTTCCTTGCGCGCTTCATCGAGAGCCTTCTCGGAGCGGCCGATCGCCGCGAGCTGCTTCTCGAGCACGTCGGCCTCCGGGTGTCCGGCCAATGCCTCCGCCAGCGCCGCGGCGTTTTCCCGCAGGCTCGAGAGGCGATCCGTGGCGACTGCTTCATCCCGTTCGATCCGAGCGGCTTCCTCGGTCGCTGCCTTGTGTGCCGAGCGAGCCTCGGCCGCCGACTTCTCCGCCTTCTTCAGGTCGGCAGGGACCGATGACTTCGGCAGCTCGTGAACCTCTTGGCCGCACACCGGACACGGCTCGCCGGCCACGAGCTCGCGCGCGAGGTCGTGCGCGCGGTGCTGCAGGCGCGCGGCGTCCATCGCCTGTGCTGCCTCGTCGGCTACCTTCTCTGCGCGGGTCGCGGCCTTGGCCGCCTTAACCCGTTCCTTCTCAAGCTTGGCGACTGCCGTCTCGGCCGCCCCCAACGCCTTCAAGGTCTTCGCGCTCTCCTTGTGAGCCGCCAGGGCAGCGTCCAGCGGCGCCCGCGCGGGGAGCTCGGCAAGCGCGGCGTCGCGCTCTTTCAGCGTTGATTCCGCGCGCGCGACCGCCTCGTCGGCCTTCTCGGCCGCCGTCGCTGCGCGCGCGACCTCGGTTGCCAGCGTCGCAACGTCCTCGGGCGTCTCGATCTTCTCAAGCAGCCCCGCGGCCCGCTCCGCCGCTTGCGCGTGCTCCCGGCCCTGTTTGAAAACGTCCCGCAGCTCGACAAGCCGAGGTTCCTCCGCGTCGATCCGCTCCTGTAACCCGGTCAATGCAGCGATCTGCGCGCGCGCAGCCTTCAGCGAGTCCTCGGTCGCGAACGACAGGTCGTCCAGGCGTTGCCGTTCCGCTTTCGCGCGAGCATCCGCCTCGACGGCGCGCAGGTTCGCTCGCTGGAGCATCCGCTCGTAGATGTCCAGGTCGAGCAGCTTGACGAGCAGGTTCTGACGGTCCGCCGGCTTGTCGTGCATGAAGCGCGCGAAATCCCCTTGCGGGAGGACGACGCAGCGGGTGAATTCGTCGAAGCCCAGCCCGAGCAGCCGCTCGACCTCTGTCGTCACGCCGTCGGCATCGCCGGCGAGAACCGTGTCGGCGTGCTCGAGGCGAGCTTCCTTCGTCGTTGCGCGGTCCTCGCCCAGCTTCCGCACGACACGGACGGCCGTGTACTCGCGGTCGCCGACCGCGAAGTCGAAGCGAACGCGCATCTCCTGCCGGCCTTGAGAGATGATCGGAAGGACGGCACCTTTGGCGAGGCGCGGGATGGAGCCGTACAACGCGAACGTCAGCGCGTCGATCAAGCTGGACTTGCCGGCTCCGGTTGGGCCGACGAACGCGAAGTAGTCGGCGTCGCTGAAGTCGACCTCGATCGGCTCGTGGAAGGCGCTGAACCCCGAGATCTCAAGCCGGAGCGGACGCATGCTCCTCCTCGAAGAGCTCGTCGAACAGCGTCAGCACGCGCTCGTCGTTGACCTTCTTCTCCGCGAGGTACTCGCGGAAGAGCTCTTTCGGCGCCCGCGTCTCGTGCGCGCGCGGATCGAGTCCGAGCTGCACATCCGCGTCGGTCTGGATCATCACGTCGACGGTGTTCTCGCCGAACAGCTCGCGGACGTCTTCCGCGAGTCCTGCGCGCGCATCGCCCCGAACGATCACCCGCAGGTAGTCGTCGCCGGTCGTCCCGGCGATGGCCTGCAGGTCATCGAGCGTGCCGGTCAGCTTGCGCAAGCGGCGGCCGGACGTGAGCGGGACCTGCTCGACGTTCGCGGGCGTGGTCGCCGTCGCTTCGACCACCAGCGCGCACTTGCGGTCCTCCGTTTCGCCGAAGTCCAGCTGCAGCGGCGATCCGCAGTACCACACCGGCGGTTGCGATCCGAGCTGTTGCGCGCGGTGCAGGTGCCCGAGCGCGACGTAGTGCGCGTTCGCAGGGAAGGCGGTCGCCGACACGCAATACTCGAAGAACGTGTGCGCGAGACGCTCACCGCCGCCCATGACGCCGCCGGCCACCATCGCGTGCCCGGCGACGACGTTCACCGTGTTCGGCTCGAAGCCCTTGCATAGCCACCCGATCACGTCGGCGAGTCGCTGCGCGTAGTCGCCGGCGTGCTCGAACGCGTCTTTCGACATCAGCTCTTCGGCGCGCACGATGTATCGCTGCGAGACCCAGGGAAGCATCGCGATCTGGGCGCGCTCGCCGCCGGCGGTGTCCAGCGTGAGCACACCGCCTTCGTCGGGTTTCGCCAGCATGGCGCGCGTGGAGATCCGGCCGAGCCCGAGCAGCGGCTCGACCGCCGTCAGCCGCCGGTCGTTGTCGTGGTTCCCACCGACGACCACGACCGGTGCCACCTCCGCGAGGTCGAGCAGCGCGCGATAAACGATCCGCTCGGCGTCGGGGGTCGGCGCCGCCGACTCGAACAGGTCGCCTGCGACGATCACGACGTCGACCGCACGCTCGCGGCCGATCCCGGTGATCTCCGCCAGGACGTCGCGGTGCTCGTCGGTCCTGTCGCGCCCGCGGATCGTCTTGCCGACGTGCCAGTCGGACGTGTGGAGGAGCTTCACGACGAAGGGATCCCCTGGAAGGGGTCGTCGACGGATTCGCCGGAGGGTGCGGCTTCGCTCGCGCGCGTCGCCCACGCGGGAAAGGGGAACTCGACCACCAGCGGCACGGGCAGCTCCGGCTGGTTCACGATCATCGTGCCCGGCTTGATGATGGTCGACCGCTGCCGCTGCGGCGCGGGCAAGAAGCGGTATTCGTCGCGCCCGGCCTCGGCGCTGTCCAATCGGCCGACGACGCGGATCGCCGAGTTCGCGATGATGCGGCGCTCGACCTCGCTCGCCGTCTGCTGCGCGCCGATCAAGATCACGCCGAGCGAGCGGCCGCGCTCGGCCACGTCGAGCAGGATCTCCTTGATCGGGCTGGAGCCGTCACGTGGCGCGTACTTGTTCAGCTCGTCGAGGACGAGGAACAGCAGCGGGCGCGCGCGCCCGGCGCGCTCCTTCTCTTCAAAGGCGCGCCGCACGGTGACGCCGACGACGAACCGCTTCGCGCGGTCGTTCAGGTTGTGCAGGTCGACGACGTTCACCTGGCTCTGGAGCTCGATCCGGTGCTTCTCGGGGTTCGCGACGTCGCCGCGGATCAGCCGGTCGACGTGACGGACGGCGCCTGCCAGCCGCCGAACGAACGCGCCGGCCGAACCCGGCCCGATCGCGCGCCCGGCCCAGTACTCGCGCTCCATGTCGTCGTCGACCTTCCCGGACACGAAGTCGACGAGGTCGCGGAACGTACGGACCTCGTTGCCTTCGATCATCACGGCGCCGTCGGGGAGGGGAGTGGCCTCCTTCTGCAGGCGCGCGGTGACGTTGTGCACGACCATCGTGTACTGCTGGCGGTCGTCCTCCGCGTCGGCGAACAGGAACGGCAGCAGGCCTTGCTGGCAGAACTCGGCCAGCGTCCAGAAGAACGAGCGCACGCCCGTCGCGCGCGACGCGACATCGGGCACGGCGGCGGGGGAGTCGATCTTCGGCGGCGCGAAGAAGGAAACGCTTCGGAACGCTTGGGGCTCCAGCCCGAGCAGCTTGTAGCGCGCCGCTTCCTCCGGGTCGAGCTCGATGTTCTCCCGGTCCAGGAACAGCAGATCCTCGCCTTTTACGTTGAACACGAGCGCCTTGGTGTTCACAGCCTCCGTCCCGAGCGCGCCGGAGGTGAATAGGCTCTGGAGCAGGAACGTCGCGTACGTTGTCTTCGTCGCGACGCCGGAGATCCCGCTGATGTTGACGTGCGCCCCTCGGGTGCCGTCGATGAACTCGAGGTTGGCGAACAATGGCTGCTCGTCGTGGCTCAGTCCGACCGGCACCTTCTGGCGCATCCGGTCGAAGAACAGAGCCTGGTCGCGCTCGGCGCCCTGTGCGATCCGGACGTGGCTGCCCGGCAGCGGAGGGACGAAGATCTCCGGCTCGAAGCGGGTGGTGCTGATCGAGGCGACCTCGCTGACCTCGGCCGGGAGAAGCTGCTCGCGTATAAGGAAGACGTCGGAGTCGAACTGCGCACCCTCGTGGCGGGCGGAGATCTGGGAGACGACGCCGTACATCCGGACCGTTTCGCCGTCGGGAAGCGACCGCTCCAGCGCCACGACGTCGTCCAGCTGGAGGAAGCGACCCGGAGCCACCGCGACGGAGAAATCGAGGGGCGTTGCCTCCTGCGTACCCACCACGAGGCCGACGATGGGTGTTTCTGGCTCCATGTCGCGAGCATACAGCCGACCCCCGACAAGTCCCGCAGGCTGCGGTTTCGGGTTCGTTCGGGGTGGGGAAACCTGCGGTCTCACGTCGGGAACAAACGGCGGGGAAAGGCCGTTGCAGGGTGTTCCTGCAGGGTGTATACAGCAGGCCGCATCTGCTGCCGGAGGTGGCGAAACGCAGTGGCTGAAGAGGAAGAGGACCTGGGCGGCGTCGAAACGAGCTTCGAAGAGCTCGCGAAGCGCGCCGAAGACGTAGAGGAAGAGGACGACGACGACGTCGTCATGGACCTCGGTCGAGGCGACGACAAGGCGGAAGCGCTCGTCGAGAAAGTTGTCCCGCCGCAGGCGAACGAGTTCACCTGTCGCAACTGCTTCTTGGTGAAGCACCGGAGCCAGCTGGCAGACAAGAAGAAGATGCTCTGCCGGGACTGCGCCTGATCCGGTTCTCATCGCCGAGTAGTTGACCCCCACCGGCTGGCCTCTGAAAGGTCGGCTGGCCGCCGCAGCGGTTTCGGGCCTAGCCCTAAGCGCCGCGTTCCCCCCTCTGGACCAGCGATGGGTGGCTCTGATCGCCCTGGTGCCGTTGATCCTCGCGTTGCGCGGTGCACGCGCGCGCGCAGGTGCACTGCTCGGTCTGGTCGCCGGCGCGGCGTTCTTCGGGGTCCTCCTGTACTGGATCAGCTACTTCGGCTACCCGGCGTTCATCACGCTGGCCCTCGCCGAGACGGCGTTCCTCGTCGTGTTCGGCATCCTCGCTGCGCGCGCCTCGCGCACGATCGCCGGCCGCCTTCTCGGCGTGCCGCTTCTGTGGTCCGGCCTTGAGATCGCGCGCGCCCGCTATCCGCTCGGGGGCTTCTCGTGGGGGGTCATCGGGTACACACAGCACGGCGGCGGCTCGTTGCTGCCGCTCGCGCGCGTTGGGGGAGTGGTGCTCCTCGGTCT
>VAWS01000237.1 GCA_005884515.1 Actinomycetota bacterium | reverse complement strand
CCACATGAACTGCGACGTGAGGTCGTCCGACGCGGCGATCTTCTCGGAGATCTCGGTGAAGCCCATCGACTCGTCGTAGCGGCGTTGGCGGTAGAGGACGTCGGCGAGGCAAGCGGCCGTCGTCGAGATGTAGTTGCGCTCGCCCATCGCGTCGAGCGCCTCGTAGTCGCGTCGCAGCTCGGCCTCGGCGGCGGCAAGGTCGCCGGCCGCTGTTTCGATCGGTCCCGACACCAGCGATATCAGAGCGGCTTGGAGGGTGAGCCCGAGCTCTTCCAAGATTGCCCGGCTCGAGCGGTACAGGTCGCGCGCCGTGGCAAAGTCGCCCCTCATCGCTTGGGCGATCGCGATCGTTCGAAGCGTGAGCGCGCGTGTCTTCCGGTCATCACCAGCTTCGGCCAAGACCTCTTGGCACCGGTCGATCAAGAGGGGTACCGGGGTCGGACCGTACAGCAGGCAGGTCGTGGCCCTAGGCAGGAGCCGCCGCGCCATCATCTCATCGCCTGCGAGGCGCGCGTACTTTATCGTCGACTCTATCGCTTCCTCAGCGGCCGCCCACCGGCAGGCAGTCCCGTGCACGTACGCGAGCAACCGCCATGCGCGGGCGAGGCCGCTGTAGTCGCCCTCAGCGGTGAGCGTTTCGATCGCTTCGCGCGCGCTATCGATAAGCGAGTCCTCGTGCCCCTCGCCCTCCGCCAGGAACCGCAACTGCAGGCGAACGACGCGTACGGTCGTCTCCAGCGCCACGTCCTCGATCGACTCCGCTTCCACCAACGCCCTGAGCAAGCAGGTGTCGGCCGTGGCGAAGTCGCCGATCTCGAATAGGGCCTCAGCGGCCTCGATGGTGAGGCGCAAACGCACCGGATCCTCGGTCGGAAGTAGCACTGCCGCGCGTTGCAGCAGGTTCGCGGCGGCGTGCATGTCGGCGCGGGTCACCGCCCGCCTGCCCGTAGCCGCGAGATGTTGCGATGCTCGCTGCCCGAGCCGGACTGCGTGGTCGTTCAGCGGTCCCAGATTGCCGAGGATCAGATAGGCCTGCTCGAGGTGATATCCGCGGATCTCCTCGAACTCCATGACGCGATCGGGATTCGCGCCCTCGACCCAATCGACGAATTGCTCGTGGAGCTCCGCGCGCGTGCGTTTAAGCATGCCCCTGTAGGCGGCATCGCGGATCAGGATGTGCTGGAAGCGGTAGGTCCTCAGGCCTGCGAACGAAACCGCGTTCTCGGCGATCAAGCCCTTCTCGGACAGCGTCTCGAGCGCCGGATCGAGCGCGTTACGGGCGCCATCGGGGAGCAGGTGCTCGATCGCATCGCGGAAGAATTGCTGGCCGATAACGGCTGCACGCTGCACGACGGACTGCTCTGCGGGGGTGAGACGATCGAGACGGGCCGTGATGAGCGCGCTGACCGACCCCGGTATGGCGAACGAGTCGAGGTCCCGGACCAGCTCCCATCTACCGGCGGCGTTCTGCTCTATGACGCCGTCTTCGACCAGCATCCTGATCATCTGCTCGACGAAGAGCGGGTTGCCTTCCGCTGCGTGGATTATGCGATCGCGCGCGCGCTCGTCGATGGCCGCGTGCCCGAGGATGTTGTCGATGACGGACGAGCTTTCTTCGGCGGTCAAGGCTTCCAGAACGATCGCAGCTTCTCGATCCCCCTCTCCCCAGTCCTTCTGCTCTTCGAAGAGCTCGGGCCGAGAGGAGCAGAGCAGCAGGATCGGCGCTTGAGTCAGTGAACGTACGACGGACCGGAGGAGGTCGAGGAACGCCGGCTCCGCCCAGTGGATGTCGTCGATGACCGCGACCAACGGCTTGATGCACGCCAGCTGTCCGAAGAACCGGCTCGCCGCCCAGTTCATCTCGTTGACGGAGAACGGGGTGTGGGAGATGCCGATCGCAGACGCGATGCGATCTGCAACGTCCTCATGAGGGATGAACGCTCGAACCTTGGACAAGGCCTGCTGGAGGTTGTCGTCGTCGGTGATCCCGCACACTCCGCGGACGATCTCCCCAAGCGGCCAGTAGGTGATGCCTTCGCCATATGAAAGGCATCGCCCATGGACGAACACTGCGCGGTCCCCGATCCCGTTCAAGAACTCTCGCAACAGCCGCGATTTGCCTGCGCCGGGCGGTCCGAAGACGGTGGCGATGTGCGCGGCCTGGCCCGACTCGGCGGATTCGAAGGCACCGTTCAAGATCGCAAGCTCTTTGGTCCGGCCGACCAACGGAGAGTCGAGGTGGCGGACGATCGCCTCGTCGCTGTTGACGGCGATCAGCCTGTAGGCGGGCACGCGCTCGGCTTTTCCCTTCAGCGCGAGCGGCTGGACGGGCTCGGCTTCGATCGCGTCCTTGACCAACCGATATGTTGGCTCACCGATGAGCACCTGATCGGTCGGCGCGTTCTGCTCGAGTCGCGCAGCCGTGTTGACCGCGTCGCCGGTCACCAAGTGCTGGCTCATGGAGGCATCGCCTGCGATGACTTCGCCGGTGTTTACACCGGTACGATTTTGCAGACGGACGTCCCAACGTGCCTCGATGATCTCGTTCGTGCGCTCGAGCGCACGCATCATGTCCGTAGCGGCTCGCACCGCCCGCAGCGCGTCATCTTCGTGCGCGCGCGGAAGTCCGAAAACGGCGACGATGGCGTCGCCGATGTATTTCTCGACCTTGCCGCCGTGCCGTTCGATGACGGCTCGCATCTCGTTGAAGTAGAGCGCGAGCACTTCGCTCAGCGCTTCGGGGTCGATCTTTTCGCCGAGCGAGGTCGACCCCTTCAGGTCGCAGAAGAGGATCGTGACCGTCTTCCGGACACTCTCCGCATTCGATCCCTGCGACAGCGGTGTCCCGCAGAACCCGCATAGTCGGAAGCGATCGGGGTTCTCCTCGCCGCAGTTCGGGCAGAGCTGCATCGCAGAACGAGCTAGCGACGCCGGCCGCGTACTTCGAGAGGCGATTTGTTCAAGCGGCGCAGGTCGGTCGCCCCCTTCTAGTTGAGCCGCGGATCGCTCAGCGGCAGCGTCAGGATGATGGTTACCGTCCCGCTGCCGGTGTTCTTCGTCTTCGAGGCGATGCACGGCGCCGACACTGGGGTGAGCTTCGAGAACGGCTTCGTCGTCGAGCCGCACGGATACGGCAACAGTCCGACGGCCGGCCCGGTTACCGTCTGGTTATTGATGTCTTGGAACGAATCGCCGACGGCCGGCTGATAGCAGACCTGGTAGAAGGACGCCCCGTTGTTGGACTGCTCGTTGACGTATGTCTGGTCGTACGTGAGCGTCACCGTCTTCGTGTCGGCCGGAGCGCCACTCAGCGTGCCGCCGAGCTGCGTGACGTTGGGACCAAATTGAGCCTTAAGCTTCGGCGAAGCGCCACAGTCCGATAGCGTTCCGTTCTGAGTGAGGAACTTGTCCTTGTTATCGGCTCCGAGCGAGGATGCAAGCTCACCGTTGGCACTGGGCGCGGAGACGACGACCGTTTCGTGGTTGGAGTTGCCCACCGTGCAGGTCGTGCACGGCTGCAGGTCGTCGAAGATGGTGAAGTAAGGAGACGACCCGGATCCGCTGGTGGGGGTCGTCGACAGGCCACCGATGACGCCACGGGTGTTCGATATATCGGTGGCCGCCAGTCGGTATGAGCCCGCGGTGTCGGCCTCGAGGGTCGAGAACGTAGCCGTTGGCGTCCCGTTGGTGTTGGCGCTCGAGTTCGGGAGCCCGACCGTGCTCGCGGAGTTCGTGGGCGCGTTCACGGCCGAGAGAACGATCGTGTCGCTGACTGCGACCGGCGTGCCCGTCGGCACACCGCCCGGACCCGCTTTTTGGACCTGGACGGCGACCGGGGACCCTGCGCCGAATGGCTCGGATGTGATCGCCGTATTGATGAGCGCGTCTGCTGGCTGCGAGGTAGAGAGGAAGACGAGGACGCAACTGTTCTTTTGCTGGCAGCTCGTCGTCGCCTGCACCGGCTGACCGATGATCATGGTCAACGCGACCAGCAAGGGCGCGGAAACGAGAGCGAATCGACGCGCGTTCAAGTGAGAGCGTAGACCCATGGATCAAACCCCCCTGAGGCCCGTTCCGATAACAACGGCCTCACAAGTCCTAGGACTTCTTCCGTCTCGCCAGCATAGGTTGCCCGAAGATGGCCTCGCTATAGGTCGTTCGTGTACTCCACTCAAATCGCCCGAAGCAACGCGCTTTGCGCTCGCTGCGCCGACTCCGGCTACCTGGCGGACATCCGCGCGCGCTCGACCGACGAGGTCCGCGCGATGCGTGCGGAGACCCGGGAGGAGGAGGCCCTGTTGTCCTACGAGCGGCGCATGCTGCACGGCCGCCTCGCGATCCTGACCAAGGAGCTGGAGCGCCGCGCGCGCGGCGAGGATGCCGGGACGCTCCTCGAGCTGTTGCCCTCGATCCTCTCCGGCGATGAACAGCGTGGGCCGAGCCGGGGCTCCCTGCCGCTGAACGACCCCAATCTGGACTTCGCCCACCCGCACCGGCGCGTGACGAAGCTCGTGTCCGACGACACGATCGCGAACCTCTCGAGTCTCGACGAGGCCGAGATCCGGCGGATCATCGGTGAGCTGGAGGGAGCGGAGCACGAGGTGTCCGCACAGCGCCGCCCGCTCCTCGACGTGCTCGACTCGCTGAACGAAGAGCTCGCACGCCGGTATCAAACCGGCGAAGCAGATCCCAGCGACGTACTCGCCGGCGGCTGATCGCCCGCTCCAGAGGCTCCACGTCTTCTAGCGAGCCTCTAGCCCGCGGGGGTGACCTTGAGGGTCCAAGAGGACTATAGACGGGTCCTCATCCGGCACCCGATACTCAATCAATCTCCATGAGCCGGACGTGACGATGGCGAAGAAAAACCGCATGCGGGTACTCGTGGTCGATGACGACCCTTTGGTCCGCAATCTCCTCAGCGCGGTGCTGCACGATGCGAGCTTCGACCTCGACGAAGCCGTCGACGGCCACGACGCGCTTGCGATCGCCGCAGTTCGTCCGCCGGACGTCGTCGTGCTCGACGTGATGATGCCCGGCCTCGACGGCTTCGAGGTCTGCCGTGCACTCCGCGCCGATCCTTCCTTCGTCTCGACGCGCATCGTCATCTTGACCGCGAAGAGCACGCCGACCGCACGCGACGAGGCTTTGCGAGCCGGCGCGGACGCATTCTTCACGAAGCCGTTCAGCCCGCTCGATCTCATCGAAACGGTCATTGGAGCGAAGCATGGGGCAGCTTAGGCCCGTGCCTTCCGGCGAACGAGCCGCTACCGTGCTTTCGATGGACGAACAGGAACTGCCCGTCCTCGATGAGGCGGGTGTCCGCGACCAGCTGCTCGCCTTCGCGCGCGACCTGAACCGGATCTACCACAAGGAGCGCGCGCGGGCGGAGGAGCTT
>VAWS01000132.1 GCA_005884515.1 Actinomycetota bacterium | reverse complement strand
TCATGCGTGGGTCCGATGTGCCGGACACGATCAAGGGGCGCGATCAGATGTACGAAGGCGACGACGACTGGCTGTCCAAGGGCAACGCCACGATCGTCGATCCGGAAGGCGACATCGTGGCCGGTCCCCTGATCGGGAGCGAAGGGATCGTCTACGCCGACGTCGACGTTGCGTTCGCGCGCGCCTCACGCCGGAAGTTCGATCCAACCGGACACTATTCGCGGCCCGATGTGTTCCGCCTGACGGTCGACACGCGCGCGACCTCGCCGGTGGTTTTCGAGGAGTGAGCTTCGGTCAGTGCGCGAGTGACTTCTCCACGTTGCGCAAGCGACGCGAGAGCTCGACCATGATCTTGCGACACATTTCGAAGTTCTCGCTTAGCACCGGCATGAAGTCCCACGATGCGATGCCGAGCGTCTGCACGTCGGTCTCGCAGGTCACCGTTGCCGAACGAGGTCCGCGATCGATGATCGCCATCTCCCCGAAGTAATCGCCCGGACCGAGCGTCGCACGCAAGCGCCCGTTGACGGTGACTTTGGCCTTGCCTTTCATGATGAGATGGAACCCGACGCCGGTCTCTCCTTCGGAGACGATCGTGCGGCCCGCTCGGAACTGCACCTCTTTCCCCATATCGTGGATCTTCTTGACTTCCTTCTTCGTGAGGACGCTGAACAGGTCCACCGCAGCCAACATATCGACCGGCGTCTTAGCCGCCATCACTCCTCCTTCGCCGCTCAGCCGGCCAAATCATAGTCCGCACGACGCGCGCGTCCGTCAGATCCAGCACAGAAGCTTGATCTTGTTCGGCACCGAACAGTCGCCCTTGATCTTGAAGAAGTGGAAGCGGTCGCTGAACCAGATGTGCCGGGCCCAGCCGAAGGCGCCGTTGTACGGGATGGGGAGCGCTGCGAGGATGGGGTAGAAGTACGCGAACGCCCCGACGCACGCGACCACGTAGCCCACGACGTAAGGCGTGAGCTGGGGCCAACGCCGGACCGATCGGTAGAGGACGTGGACGAGGGTCAAGACGACGTACGGAACCAACGGTGTCGCGTAGAACATGAACACGGGCTTGCCCAACGCGTCTCCGAGGATCAAGAAGGGGAACCAGCCCGCAACGAAGAGCGAGAAGATGAACGATGCGGTGGTGTCCTTCTTGTACGTCCACCACGCGAGCGCGATGAAGCCGATGAAGAAACTGGGCCACCAGATCATCGGGTTCGGCAAGCCCAGGATCTCGGAGTCGAGCTGTTTCGAGCCCGATCCCGTCGATTGGTAGTAGTGCGCGACGGGACGGCCGATCCACGGCCACGTCCATGCGTTGCCGTAGTACGGGTGACCCGGTGTCTTCACCGTCTTCCCCGTCGTTGGATCGGTCGTCGGTACGTACTTCTGAAGGTTCGCGTGGAAGTTGTAGACCTCGTGCTGGTAGCAGAGCCACTGCCCGGCCAGACCGCCGAGGTGATAGACGCCGAACGAAAAGGTCGTCGTTTCCTTGCTGCACTGGGGCAGGTTGTACCGATGGCTGTCGACGAACCACGGCGTATAAGACGCGATGTAGATGGCGATCGGAAGAAGGACGAGCGCGCCGAGCGTGCCCGCGATCTTTGCGGCGTAGCGCCGGTCGGCTGCGTCCCTCGCTCGGACGGCATCCCACGCCATCGTCGATGCGATCCCCACCGCGATGAACGGAAGGGCGTCCCACTTGCTCGCGATCGCAAGCCCGAACATCGCTCCCGCCGCGACTCGCCACCAACGGAACCCGCGATGGTCCGGCTGAGTCACGTCCCGATCGACGACGAGCAGCCATATGCCGGCCAACACGAACACGGCAACGTAGATGTCGAGCATGGCGGTGCGTGATTGCATGAACCACAGCCCGTCGGCAGCGAGAAGCGTTCCCGCCGCTGCCGCCCACCACGGCGACCCCCATAGCCGCAGGGCAAGGAGATACATGATGAGAACCGAGAAGGTCCCGAACAACGCGCCGAAGAAACGCCAGCCGAATGGGCGGTCGCCGAAGATCCTCATCCCGGCGGCGATGAACCATTTCGCAACCGGCGGGTGCACGATGTAGGGCCCGTCCTCGGCCGAGACGCGCGAGTCACTCTCGGTGCCGTACCGGAGCACGTCCCTCGCGTCCGGTATGTAGTGCACTTCGTCGGTGGGGATCGGCTCGTAGCAGGTCTTACCGATCGGCGGCGACGCCGTGCAGGTGGGGTCGCTGGCCGGCAGCACGGCGCCGGGATCGCTCAGCCGGATGAAGCGCGTGAGGCCGGTGGCGAGGAGGAGCAGCAGGAGGACGACGATGTCGATCCGCCGGAGCCGCGGAGGCGCGCGCCGGTCCCCCTTCAGCCGGTCGTAGCCGATATCCGTGGTCTCGATCGAGATGCCCGGCGCGTGAAGGACGTGGTCGCGTGCGGACTGCTCGTCTTTATCAGGAACGCTCGGATCGTCGCTCATCAAGGGCACAGCTCGGGGTCCGGGAGGTCGCGCGTACAGTATAAGAACGCGTGTGGAAAGTCCGATGCACAGAGAAACGACGCGATGAGCGGGGTGCTGTCGGTCGTCGCGACGCCCATCGGCAACCTCGAGGATCTGTCGCCCCGTGCCGCTCGGACGCTGGCTCGCGCCGACATCATCGCGTGCGAGGACGTGACCGACGCCGGCATGCCGGGCCTCTCCGATCCCGGCCACCACGTGATCGAAGCCTGCGCCGAGGCGGGGCTTCGGGTGGAGGTGATCCCCGGACCGTCCGCGGTTCCGGCGGCCTTGGTCGCCTCGGGACTGCCGACCGCGCGCTTCGTCTTCGACGGGTTCTTGCCTCGCACCGCCTCGGCTCGCCGCCGCCGGATCGAAGCGCTGTCCCGCGAGGAGCGAACGCTGGTCGTCTTCGAAGCCCCGCACCGGTTGGTGGACTCGTTGCAGGCGCTCGCCGACGGGCTGGGGCCCCGACGGGCGGCGGTCGCGCGCGAGCTCACCAAGATCCACGAAGAGGTGGTCCGTGGAACGTTGCCCGAGCTGGCCGGCCGGTTCGCCGACAGCGGTGCGCGCGGCGAGGTCACCATCGTGATCGAAGGCGCGCCCGCCCCCGAGAAGAAGTCATCCAACGCGGGCGGCCTCGCCGCCGAGGTCGCCGCCGAGATGTCGGCCGGCATGGGGAAGCGCGAGTCCATCGCCGCAGTCGCGGCGCGCAACGGGGTACCCAAGAAAATCGTGTACCAAGCCGTCTTGGATAACGCCCCCGGCGAAGAGGGCTAGAAGCGCTTCAGCTCGGACAAGCAGTTACTGCAGACCTGATGCTCCCGGTAGGACCGCAGACCATCTGCGCTGCCGCAGAATGTGCAGAGGCTGCGTCGTTTGGAGAGCACGATATGGTCGTCCTCTACCGCGATCTCGACGTGGTCGCCTTCTCGTATATCGAACGAGCGACGCAGTTCCGCGGGCAGCACGATGCGGCCGAGATCATCTACCTTGCGGCTCACGCCCGTAGCTCTCGGTGCCATCGTCTCACCTCGGTTTATCGAGTCGGTACCTTCCACGTTCTCCCCTATAATGCCCCATCTCCCCGTGAGTAATCCTTCTTCTTCCGGGCCCCGTTTTCCTCTAAGGGAGCAGCTGTGAACAGCCGTTTTTACGTCACAACCCCGATCTACTACGTCAACGACGTTCCGCATATCGGCCACGCCTATACGACGGTCGCAGCGGACGTCGCGGCGCGTTTCCACCGCCTAAAAGGCCTGGAAGTGCGGTTCTTGACGGGGACAGACGAGCACGGACAGAAGGTTGCGCGCGCGGCCGAGGAGAACGGGCGTTCGCCGCAGGAATGGGTCGACGGCATCGTTCCGGCATGGAAAGAGCTGTGGAGCCGTTTAGAGATCTCTAACGATGATTTCATCCGGACCACCGAAGAGCGTCACAAAACGCGGGTGCAGGAGTTCTGGCAGAGGCTCTACGACTCCGGTGACGTCTATCTTGCCAAATATGAAGGTTTGTATTGCGTTTCCTGTGAAGAGTTCTACAAGCCCGAAGAGCTGGTCGACGGCAAGTGCCCGATCCACGGGATCCCGGTCGAAGTCGTTTCGGAGGAGAACTACTTCTTCCGGCTTTCGAAGTACAAGGACTGGCTGATCAACGAGTACTACGCGCGCACCCCGGCGCCGGTCTATCCGCAGTCACGCCTCAACGAAGTGATCAGCTTCGCGCGCGACTTGCAGGACACGTCGATCTCGCGGTCGACGTTCAGCTGGGGGATCCCCATCCCGTGGGACCCGAAGCACGTGATCTACGTCTGGGTCGAGGCGCTCCTGAACTACATCACCGCGCTCGACTACCCGGACGGCGAGCTCTTCAAGACCTTCTGGCCCGGCGTGAATTTCGTCGGCAAGGACATCTTGCGGTTCCACGCCGTGACGTGGCCGGCGATGCTGCACGCCGCCGGAGTCGACCCGCCGGACCTCGTGGTTGCGCACGGCTGGCTGCTCGTCGGCGGAGAGAAGATGTCGAAGACGAAACTCACCGGTATCCATCCGGACCAGCTCATCGAAACGTTCGGGGTCGACGGGTTCCGTTATTACTTCCTGCGCGAGATCGCCTTCGGGCAAGACGGCAATTTCAGCTGGGAGTCGATGCTGGCTCGGTACAACGCCGAGCTGGCCAACGGGATCGGCAACCTCGCGAGCCGCGTGCTCGCGCTGATCGAGTCGACATCCGGCGGGGCCGTGCCGGACCCGATGGGGGGCGAGCAGGATCCCGAGCGCGCGCTCCGCTCGGTCGCGGAGAAGGCCGTCGTTGCGTACGACGATGCGTTGGAACGCTTCGCGTTCCACGAAGGGCTCGACGCGATCGACACGATCGTGCGCGAGGCGAATCAGTATCTCGTGCAAACGGCGCCGTGGAAGCTGGCGAAGGAGCCTTCACAACGGAAGCGCGTCGACGCGATCCTGTACACGGCAGCGGAAGCACTGCGGCTGCTTGCCGTTCTGCTGTCGCCGTTCACGCCGGGCGCGAGCGCGCGCCTGTGGACGTCGCTGGGCATCCCCGACGGGTTGGACGCGCAGCGTTTGCCCGCCGCAGGCCGGTGGGGCGGACTCGTACCGGGGACGAAGGTCTCCAAAGGCGAGTCGTTGTTCCCACGCGTCGACGGCTGAGTCTCGCATGCTCGTCGACACGCACTGCCACCTCGACATGCTCGAGGACCTTGACGGCGCACTCGAACGGATGCGCGCGGCCGGCGTTGCGCGCGCGGTGACGATCGGCGTCGATCGCGCGAGCAGCGAGTGGGCGGTGAGGGCTGCTCGGACGCACGACCAGATATGGGCGACGGTCGGGCTGCATCCGCACGATGCGAAGGATCAAAGCGATGAGTTGCTTTTGTACATCGAGCAGCTTGCATCGACCGAAGGGCGCGTGGTCGCCGTCGGCGAGGCAGGGCTCGACTATCACTACGACAACTCCCCGCGGGAGAAGCAACGAGAAGTGTTCGCCAAGCAGGTCGAGATGGCGGGGCGAGTTGGGAAAGCGCTGGTGATCCATTCTCGAGAGGCTTGGGACGACACGTTCTCGATCCTGGCGTCGGCCGGACCGCCCGAGCGAGTGGTGTTCCACTGCTTCTCCGGCGGTGCGCACGAGGCGACGCGCGCATTGGACGCGGGTGCGATCCTGTCGTTCGCCGGCGTGGTGACGTTCAAGAACGCGAGCGATCTTCGAGAGGCGGCGGCTCTGGCGCCCCTGGATCGGATCGTGGTCGAGACCGACGCGCCGTTCCTGACCCCGGTTCCGCATCGTGGCAGGTCCAACGAGCCCGCGTACGTCTCGCTGGTTGCGGAGGCGATCGCGACCGTGAAGGACGTCCCGGCCGATGAGGTTGCGCGCGCGACTTCGGCGAACGCCGCGCGATTGTTCGGCTGGGCATGATGCTCGGTCCCCGAGAGACGCGCGCGCTCCTGGAGCGGCACGGGTTGCGGCCGAAGACCTCGATCGGCCAGCACTTCGTCACCGATCCGAACACGATCCGGAAGGTAGTCTCGTTGGCCGGGTTGGCCCGCGGCGATCTGGTCTTGGAGGTCGGGCCTGGGATCGGCTCACTCTCTTTGGGAATCCTCGAGAGGGGTGCGCGGCTGATCGCGGTCGAGGTCGATCGCGCACTGGAGCCGGTGCTGGCAGAAGTCTTGGAGGGCTCGAACGCGCGCGTCGTGATCGGCGACGCGATGCATATCGACGTGAAGAAGTTGTTACGGGGACGACCGACGAAGCTCGTTGCGAACCTGCCGTATCAGATCGCGACGCCGCTTGTTCTCGATCTGCTCGCCGGGGTGCCGGCGATACAGTCATTCACCGTGATGGTCCAGAAGGAAGTCGGCGAGCGGCTCGCCGCCCGCCCGGGTGACGACGCGTATGGAGCGGTGAGTGCGAAGATCGCGTTCCTCGCGTCCGCGCGGATCGCCGGCCGCGTGTCTCGGCGCGTGTTCTACCCGATGCCCGATGTCGAGTCGGTGATCGTTCAGATCGACCGTCGCGCGCGCCCGGCGGAGCGCATCGCACAGCCCCGCTTGTTCGCAGTGATCGAGGCCGGCTTCGCGCAACGCCGCAAGACGATCAGGCGCGCGCTGCGCGGCGCAGGCTGGGATGCTGCGGAGGTCGAGCGCGTATTAGACCGAGCGGGCGTCGCACCGGAGGCGCGCGCGGAGACGCTCGGCGTCCCCCAGTTCGCTGCGATCGCGCGCGCGCTGCCGGTGAAGCGATGAAGCTGATCGCGCCGGCGAAGGTCAATCCGTTCCTGACCGTGGGCGCCCGCCGGCCGGACGCGCTCCACGAGGTCGAGTCGGTGATGCAGGCGGTTTCGCTGTTCGACACGGTGACACTGGCGCCTGCGGACGCGTTCGGCGTCACCGTCTCGCCGGCGGGCGCCGCGCCGGAGGACGAAAGCAACCTCGCGTTGCGCGCGGCGCGCGCGTTCGCTGAGTTGCACCGCGGTTCCGGCATTTCGATCGCGATCGAGAAGCAGATCCCGGTTGCCGCCGGCCTGGGCGGGGGGAGCGCGGACGCTGCGGCAACGCTGGTCGGTTTGAACGGGCTGCTCGAAACGAGGGTCTCGAAGAAGGCGTTGGAGAAGATGGCGGCCGGACTCGGCGCCGACGTCCCGTTCTGCGTGCGCGGCGGGACCGCGGCTGCGCGCGGTGTCGGTGATGACCTGTCGGCTTTGCCGTGTCCGACCCCGGTGTGGTGGGTCCTGGGGATCTCCGGCGCACGGTTACCGACGGCCGATGTGTACGAAGAGTTCGATCGCCTCGGCGGCGGTCGGGTCGAGGATCCGTATGACGTTGCCGATGCGCTTGCGCGCGCCGACATCGAGCGGCTTGCATCCGCGCTGCGGAACGATCTGGAACGGGCGGCGTTGTCGCTGGCCCCTCAGATCCGGTCCGGGCGGGACGCGCTCGGCGCGGCAGGGGTGCTCGGCGTGATCCTTGCGGGGAGCGGGCCGACGTGGCTCGGGCTCGCACGCGACGAGATGCACGCCGTTGCTATCGCCGCGGCCGTCCAAGGTGAGTTCGCGCGCGTCGAGGTCGTGCACTCCATCGACCACGGACCTCGTCCCGTCTAAGTCGCGAGACGCTTCGCGATCAGGAGAAGGTCGTCGACGAAGGCTGCCATCTGCTCGTGGCGCGCGTTCTCGTCGGGCGCGCGCAAGATCGACGACGGGTGAACCGTTGCCGTGAGCTCGGGGTCGTGGCCGGTGAAGGTGCCGCGGTCTTTCGTCACCCTGAACTTCGGGCCGAGCAACGCCCGCGCAGCGGTCGCGCCCATCGCGGCCACGATCTTCGGCTTCACGACGGCGATCTCGGCCTCCAGCCACGGTTGGCACGCGCGCACCTCTTCAGCGTTCGGCTTCTTGTGGATGCGGCGCTTGCCCTGCGGTGTGAACTTGAAGTGCTTGACGGCGTTGGTGACGTAAACGGCTTGCCGGTCGATGCCTGCCTCTTCCAACGCCTTGTCGAGCAGCCTGCCCGCCGGCCCCACGAAGGGCCGGCCCTGCGTATCCTCTTGATCGCCGGGCTGCTCGCCGACGAGCATCAGTTGCGATTTCGTTGTGCCTTCACCGAGCACCGCTTGCGTTGCGTGCTGCCAGAGGCTGCAGCCTTTGCAGTCTTGGACGGCCCGCTTCAGGGTGTTGAGGGTCTTGCGCTTCGGCAGGTATGGGTCGGCGGACATGCGCTACTCGTCGAGCGGCTGGTGCGCGCGCGCGCGCGAGCCGGTGCGCGTGCGCGCGGGGTCGGCCTTCGTCTCCTGCGGATGGCGTTTCGCGTACTCCTGCTCCAACTCGAGCATGCGTTCTGTGTGGATCTCGAACGCGTCGCCGCTGCCGTTGAAGAAGGTGTCTTCGCGCGTTTCGTAGAGGTGATGGAGCTCGCGCTTCAAGTCGTCATCCTCTAACTGCTCTGCTGGGATGCCTGCTGGTCTGGTCGCCATGGTCAATTCCTCCTCCCTGTTCTGATGTTTTCCGGCGTGGTGCGCGCGCAAACTTTCGTCGTTTTTATCGGCGTTTCTGTCATGGACGCCGTGTACATTGGCATCATGAGTTGCGAACGACATGAACGCAAGAAAGAGAAGGCGCGCGAGCTTCGGTGGCTGGGCTTCTCCACGCCGCAGATCGCGAAGATGCTCGCCGTGAAGTCGCCGCGGACGATCTCGGACTGGACGGAAGGCATCCCGAATCCGGAATGGACGAAGCGACCGAACGCAAAGGACGACTTGCGAGAGATAGCGCGTGCCATGCGCCTGGAGGGACGCTCATATCGAGAGATCCGAGCGAACGTTCCTGTTTCGAAGAGCTCTCTTTCTCTTTGGTTGAAAGATGTCCCGATCTCGGACGAGCAGCGCAAGCTGCTTCTTCAGAAGCAGGTCGATGGGCGCCAAAGGCGGGCGACTGCCTTGCGCGCGCGACGGATCGCTACGGACAGAAGGGTCGCCGACGCTGCTGCGGCCGATATAGGTTCCGTGAACGAACGGGAGTTGTTCATCGCGGGGATAATCCTCTACTGGGCCGAAGGATCGAAGCGGAAGCCCTGGAGCGCCAAGAGCTCGGTCAAGTTCATCAATTCTGATCCTGCCTTGACTCGCTTCTACCTCGCGTGGCTACGCTTGATTGGAATCGGCATTGCGCGGCTGACCGCACATGTCTCGATCCATGAGACCGCGGACGCTGAAGCGGCGAAGGTGTACTGGTCGGAAAATTCGTACTTCGGTTGCCTTACAATTACCGTGCGACGCAGCACCGAGTTGTACAGGCGGATCGCCGGCTGGTGGCAGGGTATCGTTGCTGCTTTGCCCACAGAAGGAGTCCAGGTGGCCGGTAGTGTAACGGGCAGCACAGGTCCCTTTGAAGGATCTAGTCAAGGTTCAAATCCTTGCCGGCCAGCCACGCTGTTTGACCCACCGACGACGTACTCCGTCGCGCGCGCATCCTGATGCCGAAGCCTCCAGCCCGCGCGCTCGCCGCCATCGTGATGGCGGCCGGCGAGAGCAAGCGGTTCAAGACGAAAACCCCGAAGGTACTCCACGACCTCGCCGGCCGCCCGCTCATCGCGCACGTCCTTTCCGCGCTGAAGCCGCTCCGCCTGACGAAAGCCGTCGTGGTCACGGGTCGCGGCGCCAACCAGGTCGAAGCAACGATTAAAGACGTGACCTTCGCGCGGCAAGAGAAACAGCTCGGCACCGCGGACGCCGCGCGCACCGGCGACGAGGCCCTCGGAGACTTTCAGGGCGACGTCCTCGTCCTGCCCGGCGACACGCCGCTCGTCACGACAAAGACGTTGCGTGTGCTCATCGCCTACCACCGGAACCAGAAAGCAGCTGCGACGATCCTTACCGCCAAACTCGACTACCCGACCGGCTACGGCCGGATCGTGCGAACGAACAACGACGTCGACAAGATCGTCGAGCAAACCGACGCCACCGAACAACAGAGACAGATCAAAGAGGTTAACGGCGGCATCTACGTCTTCGATCGAGCTGCCCTCCGCTCGGCCCTCACCAAGGTCGAGCGCGCGAACAAGCAGAAAGAGTTCTACCTCACGGACGTGATCGCCATCCTCAAGGAGAAGGGCGAGAAGGTCCTCGCTAAAGCAGCACCAGACCCAATCGAGATCCTCGGCATCAACGACCGCGCGCAACTCGCGCTCGTTGCCAAGCTCCTCCGCCAACGAACGAACGCAACCCTGATGCGGAACGGGGTCACGATCGTGGACCCCGATTTCACCTACATCGACCCGACCGTCAAGGTAGGTCCCGACACCGTCATCCACCCGCCGACATTCCTCCACGGCGCCACGCGCATCGGCGAAGGCTGCGAGATCGGACCCGGCGCGCGCATCACGGACTCGCGGATCGACGACGGCGCCACGGTGATCTTCAGCGTGCTCGACAACGCGCGCGTCGGCGCCCAAGCACAAGTCGGCCCATACGCGTACCTTCGTCCCGGCGCGCGCCTCGCGAAGAATGCGAAGGTCGGAACGTTCGTCGAGGTCAAAGCCTCAGAGGTCGGCGAAGGCAGCAAAGTGCCCCACCTCAGCTACATCGGTGACACGGTGATCGGCCGCGACGTCAACGTCGGCGCGGCGACGGTCACGGTCAACTACGACCCCGAAACGAAGATCAAAGCCAAGACGGTCATCCACGATGGCGCGAAGATCGGAAGCGATACGATGTTGATCGCGCCGGTGAAAGTGGGAAAACGGGCGGTCACCGGCGCCGGTTCAGTCGTTACGAAAGACGTTCCTGCGGAAACGGTCGTCGTCGGAAATCCGGCCAGACCGCTGCGTAAACGGAAGAAACCGAAGGGGGATGGGTGAGCGGAGTAGAAGTTTCGCCGAGGAAGCGTCTCGTATTCGCAGCAGGGCGAAGCAATTCGGATCTCGCCGAGGAGATCGCCAAAGAGCTCGGCACCACGCTGGTGGACCAGCAGCTCGAAGACTTCGCCAACGGAGAGATCCGCTTCCGCTTCCGCGAGAACATCCGCGGCGCCGACGTCTTCATCTTCCAAACCCACGCCGACCCGGTAAACAAGTCGATCATGGAGCAGCTGATCATGATCGACGCCGCCAAGCGCGCGTCCGCGAAGCGGATCAGCGCGGTCATCCCGTTCTACGGCTACTCGCGGCAGGATCGGAAGTCGCGCGGCCGCGAGCCGATCAGCGGCCGACTCGTCGCAGACCTGCTGACGGTTGCCGGCGCCGACCGCGTCCTCTCGGTCGACCTGCACGCCGACCAGATCCAGGGCTTCTTCGACAAGCCGGTCGACCACCTCACGGCCCTCCCCTTGCTCGAGCAGCATTTCCTCGAGCGCTTCGACGGCGACGTCGTGGTGGTCTCGCCGGACGCCGGCCGCATCAAGGTGGCCGAGAAGTTCGCCGGCGTCATGCACTCGCCGCTCGCGATCTTGCACAAGCGGCGTCGCACGGACGTGCACAACGTCAGTGAGACCACGCGCGAGGTCATCGGTGACGTCCGCGGTCGCCGCTGCGTCCTGGTCGACGACATGATCGACACGGCCGGCACGATGACCAACGGCGCAGAGGTCCTCATGGAGTTCGGCGCCGAGGAGGTCTACGCGTGCGCGACGCACGGCGTGCTCAGCGATCCCGCGGTCGACCGGCTGAAGAACTCGCCGATCAAGGAGCTGGTGATCACGAATACCCTCCCGATCCCGCCGGAGAAGCAGCTCGACAAGATCACGGTGCTGTCGATCGCACCGATCGTGGCCAGCACGATCCGCGCGGTGTTCGAGGACAAGTCGGTCAGCGAGATCTTCCAGGGCCAGAATTAGCCGGCCTCAACCTGGGTAACACCCTTCCAACGGAGGAGGTGCGTCGCATGCGCATGAAGTTCGGGCTGCTGGTCGGCTTCGCCCTTGGGTACCTGATGGGCACGAAAGCCGGCCGCTACCGCTACGACCAGATCATGAAGGTGCTCGGCAAGGTCGCGCAGTCGGAGCCTGCCACCAAGGCGCGCGCGCAGGCCACGAAGATGGTGGAAGAAGCGACGCAGAGGTTTCGGGCCGGCTCGCAGGACGACGTAGGAGCCGACACGCCGATGCGCGCGGTCTCGCTGCCGTAGCAACCCCCCGCCGACGAGGCCCCGACCGAGCCGGTAGAATGCCGCCCCGTCGCGCCCAGGAGGGGTAGCCGGTGGCAGAGGTAGCGCTCAAGGCAGCCAACGTCCTCATCGATCTGCGGGTCGGCTCGGATACCCACTTGACTCTTGCCCGCGCGCTCGATCGGCACCCGATCCGCGGCACCATCCTCCACGTCGACTTCCTGAAGATCGCGCGCGACGTCGCCATCACGGTCGACGTTCCCCTGCACTTCGAGGGCGAGGCGCGCGGCGTGAAAGAGGGCGGGGTGCTCGAGCACCATCTCTGGCAGCTCCACGTCGAATGCTTGCCCGGCAACGTGCCCGAGCGCATCAACATCGAAGTCTCTGAGATGGAGATCGGCTCGATCATCCGCGTGGCGGACATCAGGTCGCCCGACGGCGTGACGATCCTCACCGGTGAGGAAGAGATCATCATCACGTGCGTCGTGCCGCAGGTCCTCCAGGTCGAGGAAGAGGTTCCCGCCGAAGAGGCGGAAGCCGTGGAGGGCGAAGAAGGAGCAGCCGAAGGCGAAGCGCCGTCCGAAGAGGGCGGCGAAGCCGGCGGCGGCGGCGGCGGCGAAGAGAGCTAAGGCGGTCGGCCGATGCCCGGCCCCGCGCTGGTCGTCGGGCTCGGCAATCCCGGACCCGAATACGAACGCACGCGACACAACCTCGGCTTCCGCGTTATCGATGTGCTCGCCGATCGCCTGGGCGAGCGCCTCAAGCCTGCGAAGGGGATGCGCGCGCTCGTGGCCGAAGCGCGCGACGGCGACACGCGGATCATCCTTGCGAAGCCGACGACATTCATGAACGCGTCGGGCGGGGCGGTTAGCGAACTCGCCCGCTACTACAAGGTCGACCCGCAGAACATCGTGATCGTGCACGACGAGCTGGACCTGCCCGTCGCACAACTGAAGGTGAAGCGCGGCGGCGGCGACGCCGGGCACAACGGGCTGAAAGACATCACGAAGGCACTCGGCACGAAGGAGTACGCGCGCGTGCGGATCGGGATCGGCAAGCCGCCCGGCCGTAAGCAAGGTGTCGATCACGTGCTGCAAGGGTTCTCGAAGAAGGAACAGCCCGACGTCGACGTTGCGGTCGAGCAAGCCGCCGACGCGGCCCTATCGGTGGTCAACGCCGGCGTCGAGGCTGCCCAGCAGCGGTTCCATGCGGGCGAAGAGAAGCCGCCGAAGCCTGCACGCGCGATCCGAAAAAGCGTCACAGTCAGCGCGCCCATCGACGACGTATGGGAGGCGTGGACGACGGTGGAGGGCGCGCGCACGTTCTTCGCGCCGGACGCGCGCATCGAGCTTCGGCCCGGCGGCGCGTACGAGATCTACTTCAACCTCGAGGAGCAGCCGGGCAACAAAGGGAGCGAAGGCTGCAAGGTGCTCGCGTACCGGCGGCCGCAGTTCCTCGTGTTCAGCTGGAACGCGCCGCCGGAGATCCCGGCGCTGCGCAAGAGCAAAGCGAAGACGCGCGTTGAGCTGCAACTCGAAGAATCGGGCGGCAAGACGAAGGTGTCGCTGACCCACTCGGGATGGGGGAAGGGCGCGGACTGGGACGAGTGCTTCCGTTACTTCGAAGACGCGTGGGACCTCGTGTTGTCGCGATTGAAGGCAAGCTTCGAGTCGGGTCCTACCGACTGGTCCAAGCGCTCGTAATCGTGGGTAGCGGGTCAAAAAAGGGCAGTTTGATTGTGAGGGGAGACTAGTGCGCCGTCACGCGAGCGGGATTGGTCGGCGAGAAGTTGCAGCTGTTGCATCCCGAAGGAAGGGCGAGCAAGACGACCAGCGCGATGACGAGGGCCACGAGGACATACGCGATCCAGTACCGGGTCAGGGTGTCTCGGGTCGGGAGTCTCTGCTTCATGCCACCCTATTGATCGTCTGGCTGGGGTAGCGCGACGGCACCGGCGCCCGCGAAGGGGAGCGGACGACGAGGCTCACGCACGCCGGCGGGCGGTGGCCCCATCCCAGGTGGAGGTCCCGGCAGCTCCTGCCGCCGGCGCACGCGGATGCGGCGACGGACCCACTCGCGGAAAAGCGCGAGGCGCGACTCACGAATCGGTGTGCGACAGCCCTCGGCCATATCAATGACGGTACTCCTGTCGTCTGGTCCAAGCGAGAAGTCGCCGGGGCAAATACACTGTTTGTAGGCCCCGGACGAGCCGTTCGGGGCCTTATTCGTCATGCCCGACACCGCGCTCGAAACGCTGATCGAAGCCTCGCCCGCACTGGATGAGGCCTCTTCGACGCTGCTCGAAAACGGCACGCTGACCGTCGTCGATCCCGCGCGCGCCCTCGTGCTCGCGGCACTGGCGCGCGCCGGCGATTCCTGGCTCGTCGTCGTTCCGACGCTGCGCGATGCCGAGCGGCTCGGGGCGGAGCTCCGCGCCTTCACCGGCGCCGTTGCGATGTTCCCACCATGGGAGACGCTGCCGCACGAGCGCCTCTCGCCGCGGCCGGAGACGGTCGCGCGCCGCCTCGAAGCACTGAATCGCGCGCGCAGCGGCGAGGCGCGCATCGTGATCGCACCGGTGCTGGCGGCGATGCAGCACATGGTGCCGGGCGCCGAAGAGATCGAGCCGGTGGTCGTGAAGCAGGGACAGAGCTACGACCCGGAGGTGCTGGTCCGCGATCTTGTCGCGCTCGACTACCACCGAACCGAGCTGGTCGAACGACGCGGCGAGGTCGCGGTCAGGGGCGGTCTGATCGACGTCTTCCCGCCAACAAGTGATCACCCGATCCGCATCGAGTTCTTCGGCGACGAGGTCGAGTCGATGCGCGCGTTCGCCGTGGCCAGTCAACGGTCGCTCGACCGCGTGGAACGCATGGAGGCGTACCCGTGTCGCGAGCTGCTGCCGACCGATGAGGTGCGCGGGCGCGCGATCGCAGCGATCGAGAAGCACCCCGGCGAGCGGATCGAGCTGAACCGCCTCGCCGACGGCATGACGTTCGAAGGCGTCGAGGCGCTGATCGACTCGCTCTGGGATGAGCCGCCCGTGCTGCGTGACGCATTGCCTGCGGGGACGCGGACCCGGAAACCGCGTTGGGCGAGGTGCGCGCGCGCATAACGCCGTTCCGCGGTGACAACCCGATCTTGGAGGCAAGCGTCTGGGACGTCGCGCGCGGCGACGTCGACAAGATGGCGTCCGCGGCGAAGCAGCTGATGCGAGACGGCGTGCGCGTGATCGCGACCGCGGCGACGACCGGCGCGGCCGAGCGCATCCGCGAGGTTCTGCGTAGCAAAGACATCCCGGCGGAATTCCTCGATGCGAACGCTGGCCAGGCGGCCGTCGCCGTTGCGCCGATCGATGAAGGCTTCTGGTCGCCGGCGCTCGGTCTCGCGGTCATCGGCGAGTCCGACCTCTTCGGCAAGCGGCGCGCGCACCGCGAGCCGAAAACGTCACGCCGCTCCGTTACGCCGCTCGATCTGGTCGAGGGCGACCTCGTCGTCCACGTCGTGCACGGTGTCGGCCGTTACCGCGGGATGGAAACGCGTGAGATCGCCGGATCGGTCAACGACTACCTCACGCTCGAATACGCTGAGGGGGACAAGCTCTTCGTTCCCGCCGATCAGGTCGACGCGGTGTCGAAGTACATCGGCGGCGAAGCCCCGAAGCTCAACCGCCTCGGCACCGGCGACTGGAACCGCCAGAAGGCCAAAGTGCGCAAGGCGGTGCGCGATATGGCCGGCGAGCTCATCCAGCTGTACAGCGCGCGCGCGTCGTCGAAAGGCTTCGCCTTCTCCCCCGACCAGCCGTGGCAGCGCGAGCTGGAAGACGCGTTCCCGTACGTCGAAACGAAGGATCAGCTCTCCGCGATCGACGACGTCAAGTCGGACATGGAGAAGCCGGTCCCGATGGACCGGTTGATCTGCGGCGACGTCGGTTTCGGCAAGACCGAGATCGCGATCCGAGCGGCCTTCAAGGCGGTGCTCGACGGGAAGCAGGTCGCGGTGCTCGTCCCGACGACGCTGCTCGCACAGCAGCACTACGCCACGTTCACCGAGCGGTACGCGCCGTTCCCCGTGCGCGTCGTCATGCTCAGCCGCTTCGTCACCCCGAAAGAGCAGGCGCGCGTGCTCGAAGAGATTGCCGCCGG
>VAWS01000131.1 GCA_005884515.1 Actinomycetota bacterium | reverse complement strand
GACGCCGCCGTGCGCCACAGTGTTGCCGGCTTCAACTTCATCTACGCGGACGACGCCGGGCACATCGCCTATTGGCACACCGGCACGATCCCGATCCGCGCGCGCGGCCACGACCCGCGGCTCCCGGTACCGGGCGACGGCCGGTTCGACTGGCGCGGGTTCTTGTCGCCACGGCTCTGGCCGAGCGTCGTCGATCCCGCGCAAGGCTGGGTCGCGAACTGGAACAACAAGCCCGCGTTCAACTGGCCGGACGCCGGCGACGGCACGATCTGGGGAACGACGCAGCGAGTCGGCGAGCCGATGATGTTGCTGCGCGCGTCCGGCAAGCTGACGTACGCCGGCCTCTGGCATGTGGCGCGCACGACCGGCCAAACCGACCTGCGCGCGACGCTCGGCTTCAAACGGCTCTTGACGTCGTTGCATGGGTTGACGCCGCTCGAACGAAACGTCGTTGGGATCGTGAACGCCTGGAACGGATCGGCGTTCTACCCCGGCGGGGCGTGCGGCGCGCAGGTTTGCAGCCCCGCGTTCCCGATCATGGAGGCGTGGTTCAAGGCGCTCGAGGCGCGCGCAGGCGCAGCGGTGTTCGGCCCGGCGCTCGGCAACAAACCGGTGGCCGACGCCGTGCGCGCGTTCACGCGCACGCCCGGCACGACCAGCCCCGAGTTCGAGTTCTTCGACGACTACGACCAGTTCCTCTTCGACATGTTGAGCGGGCGCGCGCACGGCGCCGCCTACATTGCGTCGGTGCCGCGCTTGGTCCGAGCAGCCCTCGACGACGCGATCGCGCAACTGACCAAGCAGCAGGGGAGCGACCCGACGAAGTGGCGCGCGCCGATGCCGCAGATCACCTTCCAAGAGCTCGACGTGGGTGCGGTCGGCACGATCCCGTGGGAGAACCGCGGGACCTGGGGGCAAGCGGTCGAGCTGCCCTGACGCGGCCGATCAGTTAGGCGATCGGCACCAGCCGCGAGCGTCGGAGCGCGCGGTCGCGGGTCGCAAGCGGAACGTTCTCGACGAGACTGGTGGCGGCGATCAGCTCGTCCGCCGGATCACCTTTGATGTCGAGGCGAGTGCTTCGTTTCGCGATCTCGGCCGTGATGGGCCACACGTGAACCGCGCGCAACGCGCGCACAACCTGAACATCGTCGAGGTCGATCTCGATCCGTCCCAGCTGTGCGAGCTTCGCGATCTCCCAGAGGACGATCGCAGAGATGGACCACTGTTCTCTCCGGAGCAGCTTGGCTTCGGCCGGCGTCAGCTCTCCTGCGACCGCGTACAAGAAGATGTGCGTATCAAGATTGAGCATCCCACCGTGCCCCGGTGGAGAGGATGTCTCCCTTGATCTTGATCCTGTCTTTGAGTGAGCCGATCAACGTCGCCGACTCGGCGCCGATAGGGATGAGCTTGGCGACGGGCTTGCCGCGCTTCGTGATGACGATGCCGTCTTCGTCGACGTTGTCGAGGATCGAGAGAACCTGCTCTTTGAACTTGGCGGCGGCGATCTCTCTCATGGACACATAGTAGCACCAGTCATTTTAAGTGACCAGTTCGAGATGAACGGCGCGACCGGATCGATGCGTCCGAAATCCCTGATCAGAAGAGCCTCGTGCCGGGTTTGGGTTGATTTGCCACCAAGCTGGGAATGCTCTCCGCACCTGGCCGGCCACCCGATGAAGGGGGCACCTGACGAGGGGGGAGTGTCATGATCCGCACCGTTGCTCGCGTCGTGGGCATCGCAGTCTTGACCGTGGGGGTACTCGCGCCCGCCGTTGCCGCACCGCACAAGTCGTCCGGAAGCGGTTCTACGCCGTGCAACGACGGAACCGTCTCCTGGAGCCCGACCACCTTGTGGCCGCCGAACCACAAGATGCAGACCATCACGATCGGTTACACGGACAACGATAACGACGGCGACATGATCGGTGTCATGGTCGGCTCGATCCACGACAACCAGTCCTCGGCGGATGGCTCGAACGAGCTCAACGGGTCCGGTCAGCCGACCGACAAGCAAGGCCTCGACTGGAGCGGCAGCGGCAACATGGGGATGAGCACCGATCCTGGTACCGCGACGACGACCGCACAGGTGCGCGCGGAGCGTTCGGGACGCGACAAGGGCGGTCGCGTGTACACGATCGCGGTCACGTGCAGCGACATGGGCGGCAGCAACATGGAGATGCAGATGCAGACCGTCAACATCACTGTGACCGTGCCGCACGACCAAGGCCACTAGCGCGCGCTACAGCACCGGCTCTCCCGGGCGCGTCCCGGGCTAGCGCCTTTCGAGCACGACCACCGGGATCTCGCGCGACGTGCTCTTCTCGTACTCGGCGAAGCCCGGCATGAGCTGCTTCTGCTTTGTCCAGATGCGCTCCCGCTCGGCGCCGGTCGCGACGCGCGCGCGTACGGGGATCGTCTCGGTCCCGAACTCGATCTCGATATCGGGATGGGCCTTGACGTTGTAAAACCAGGCGGGGTTCGTCGGCGCGCCGCTCTTCGACGCGAATACCGCCCACGTGTTTTCATCGAGCGGCTGGGACGCAAGCGGATTCACCCGTTCGACGCCGCTCTTCGCTCCGCGGTGATGAAGCAAGACCATCGGGTGACCTTCGAACGGCCCTCCGATTCGACCTTCGTTGGCCCTGAACTCGTTGATGATGGGCTCGTTGTAATTCGGCATGTCTCTGGAAACGCCGGCGCCCCGCGCCGCATTCCGCTGGCAGCGGCTCCCATCACTAGATATTTCTGCTTATCGAAAGAAGGCCCTCCGAGCGCCGATACTCTTACCGTGAGGATCGCCGAGGTCACGTCCCCGCGCGCAGAGCGCGCGCGCCGCCACGAGCGCGCGCTCTGGTGGATCCGCTGGTTCGGCATCGCGCTGGGTACCTACCAGGTCACGAACCCCACCCCGGTCGCAGGCATCCGCACCCCGCGCTCGTCCGAGTGGATCGCCCTCGCCGCCGTCGGGCTGCTCGTCATCAACAACCTCATCGTCGGCGGCGTGCTGTGGCGCAAGCCGTCCGACCGCGGCATCTTGCGGCTCGGCGCGCTCGTGTTCGCGATCGATGTCGCCGCGCTCTGGACGATCACGTGGGCGTACAACTTCAACCGGTTCGATCAGACGTGGGTGGTGCTGCTCGTCCTCTGTCTCGAAGGCGCGCAACGTTACCAGCTGCGCGGAGCGATGATCCCCGTTGCGCTCGCGATCCCGCTCGATACGACGCGCGAGTTCATCATGCGCGCGCCGTTCCAGTTCCAGGACCTCAGCTACCGCATCGGCATGATGGCGATCGTCGCAGCCGTCGCCGGCGTGATGGCGCGCAACCTCGAGCGGGAGCGCGCGCAAGCCGAAGAGCACGCCGCGGAATTAACACGCTTGGCCGAGCAGGAGCGCGCGACGATCGCGCGCCTGCAAGAGCTCGACGCGATGAAGTCGGACTTCGTCGCGATCGCATCGCACGAGCTCCGAACGCCGCTCACCGCGATGCAGGGTTCCATCAAGACGTTGAGCCACCGCCACGAGCTCACGCAAGCAGAGCGCGACACGCTGCTCGACATGCTGAACCGTCAGAGCGATCGCCTCGCGCGTTTGGTCGAGGACCTGTTGATGGTGTCGAACATCGAAGGTGACCGCGTTGGCCTGAGGATCGAACCGACCGACTTGCACGCCGTGGTCGACACGTTGCGGGAGGAGCTGGGCGCGCGCGCCGCGCGCGTCTCGTGTGCGATCGGCTCAGACCTGACCGACGTGATGACCGACAAGCAGCGCTTCGGCCAGATCGCGCGCAACCTCGTCGAGAACGCGCTGAAATTCTCACCCGAGGACACCATCGTGCGCGTGAGCATCCATAAGGGCGCAGATGGATTGCTGCTCGAGGTGAGCGACGACGGACGTGGTATCGCCCCCGAAGACATCCCGCGCCTGTTCGATCGTTTCTACCAAGTCGGAGGCGCGCTGCGACGCGTCGGCGAAGGATTCGGTCTCGGCCTGTACATCACCGATCGACTGGTGCAAGCGCTCGGCGGGCGCATCACCGTCGACTCGGAAGTGGGACGGGGCACCACGTTCCGGATCTGGTTCCCGGACGCGCGCGAAGCGCCGGCCGAGATCGCCTAGCCGCGCGCGCCCAGCACCTTCTCGGGTTTCTCCTCCAGCTCGCGCAACTTGTCGAGCAGCTTGTCGAACACGCCGTCGAACTCCTGCGGCTTGCGCGCGCGCTTGAGCGGGTTCGCGTACGAGATGATCTGCGCGCCCACGAACTCGTGCCACATGCCGCGTTCTTTCAAGGCGTCCGAGACAGCCTTCACCAGCTTGTTCGCCTCGACCACCCTGGCCGCGCGCGCCTCGCGCACCGGCAACGCGTCGGCCAACGCCACGTCCAGATAGGAATCGCACCGCTTCAAGATCGGCTCGAACGACGAGCCGGCCAATCGCCCGTACGCCGCGTACGCCAACCCGAGCGTCACGTAGTGCGCGTTCACCACCGCGTCCGCAACCGCCGGATCGTCTTCGTACGTCTTCGGAGAAACCTCGACCATCTCGCGATAGATCGACAGTGCCACCGCCGACCGCTCGCGGATGTTCGGCTCCTTCTCGACGTTCAGCGCGAGCATCCTGCGCGCGATCTCCTCGGGCACGATCACCGCCGGGAGCTGCTTGAGTCCAAGCTCCTGCGCCGCCAAGAACCGATGCTGCCCGTCGATGATCACGTAGCGACCGTCACGCTCGACCGCCACCACCGGCGCGACGAATCCAACCCGATTGATCGAGTCGACGACGCGCGCAACATGCGGCGCGCTCGCCTTGCGCTGATGCGAGATGACGTCGAGCTTGCCGATCGGCAGCAGCGCGAAACCGAATCCGCGCTTCCCGGCGGGCTCCTTGAAGTCGAGCCGATCAGCCACGGGCCGATGCTATCGCTAGACCAGGTCCACGGGCTCATCGTCCTTCGTTAGCCGCTTCCACCGCTGTTGCACCGCCTGCCGCGACGCCCCAAGGAGGATCGCGATATCCAACCACCCCCATCCCCCCTGCACCGCGGAAAGGATCAGCTCTTTCTCTCGCTCGGCGACCAGCTGCTTGAAGTGCTTCAGCGCGGCGAACGATGCGATCCCCGGCGGCCCCTTCAACCTCTTGAGCATCGCCTCGTCCGTGTAGATGTGATGCATCGATTCGCGATGATGACACGACGAGCAGCCGTGCGCGTCCTCCGACGGCGGGACGACGTGAAATCTCTCGATTCTCTAGGCGTCGACGGTTCGACGTAGATGTAGAGCGGAGAGGCAGCTAGTCAACGTTCGTTGCTTTCGATCTGCAAGTCAGCAGCTCAGTGCTTCCCGCTTTTCCGGATCGGGCAAGCGATGTTGACTAGCGACCCCACCCGCTCCATATTCCCCGCCGTGTTAACTGTCCCCGGACGTCGGGTCGTGGTCGCGCGCCAAGTACGAGATCATCCAGATCGCCGAGTCCCACGCGTTGTGGATCCCGCACACCAGCAGCGCCACCATCGCGATCCCGACGAGGTTCAACGTCGTCGTCGGAGACGCCCACGCCCAGAAACCGCCGGCCAACACCAATAGATAAGCCACAGGCGGCAGTCCGAAGTGCCAGACCTTGTCCTCGAGATCCGGCGTGTAGATCTCAATCTTGCGCATATTGCTGATGACGAAAGCCATGTACGCCAACCCACCGACGCCGACCAACAGAACGACGATCCCCAGCGACGCGCGCGAGTGGCGAGGCATGCTCAAGATCGCGGACAAACTCAAGACAACGGTGAAGTGAACGATCGTCGGTGTGCTGAACGAGCGCGCAGGGTTGGATGTCGTCGTCGGTATGCGGATGTCGCGCCGCAACGACATGACGACGAACATCAACCCGGTCAGCGCGCCCGAAGCCGACCCCATGATCATGTAAAAGGTGTCCCAACCCGAGATCGGGATCACTTCTGCAAGAGAACTCATCGGGCCGACGATATCCGCTCTCGGGCGAGGTGAGCCATCCAGCCCGGCAAGGCCCGCGCAAACAACGCTTCCAAACTCACTGCCGCGAGATGAACCCACGCACTGTGGGATTGGACGTCACACTCGCGACATTGCCGCAAAGATAACCGAGCAAGGCCATTGTATTGCTACGTCAGATAGACCACTGTGGACATAACGAGAGGAGCAACACATGTTCGCACGTCTCACAACGATCCAAGGCAACCCAGAAAAGATCGAAGACGCGATCCGCGTCATCGAGAACGATGTCATTCCGGCGTCGAAAGTGCTGCCGGGATTCAAGACCGGCTACTGGTTCGCAGACCGGAAGACCGGCAAGATGTACTCGGTCACCGTGTTCGAGACCGAGAAGGACGTTGAATCGACCGAGGCCGCTGCATCGCAGTTGCGTAAGCAGGCGACAGAGAAGCTCGGCGCTGAAGTAAAGAATGTCGAGCGCCTCGAGCTGATCGCGCGCGCGTAGCCGATAGAAGGGGAGTGAA